>NZ_JBFRST010000033.1:0-249 GCF_041473705.1 Vibrio sp. 10N.222.55.B11 | reverse complement strand
TCAGGGGACGTCAGTGGAACATCCAATAGCTCAAAGATAGAATCAATAAAGCCTTGAAGAGCACGTAATGGTAATGAGAATACTCCTTTAATCATCAAGGCAGTTTCAATCGCTGTATCAGAGTACTGAAAGCCTCTACCACGCTTACCATGATGGGTTTTGCATCGCCATGCATCTACGGCTGTATCATCTATCCAGAACGTAACCGAGCCCCGTTTGCACAAAGCCTTATTGTACTCCGCCCAGTTA
>NZ_JBFRST010000032.1:0-25662 GCF_041473705.1 Vibrio sp. 10N.222.55.B11 | reverse complement strand
TAGCCAGTAACGAAAGTTTAGAGCGGACTTCATCGTCACTACAGATATCTGGGGTTAGAGAATTTGCTCGAATTCGAAGGGGGAATGCACAATAGATATCATCGACACCTGGCTTTACATAACACTCTTCGATGAACTGAGGATTGGAGTGAGCTAAATCTTGTGGAGCAACATTCTTTTTTACGAACTTGCCCCCTTTATATGCTTCTGCATAACCACCTTTTGGTGCTCGCAACCTAGTTCTATCAATTTCAAGGGGACACATCTCACCACTTTTAGATAGATAGTAGAAATATGCTTTGCCAGCAGAGAGTGATCGAACATAGTTCAGCTGAGTGCAAAGTTCCATAAACGATTAATCCCTATAGTTTTTTATAAGAATAGTTTCGCTACTGCATTCTATCGACCAAAAGGCGTGCTTTAAAAAGTGATCTCTTCCACTAAAACGTACTTCTATCGGGGTTACTCGCTGAGCAAGCCCTATCGCATTCTCTGCATAAGCGTGACAACTGGTGATTGAGTTGCCCCGTTTAGTTGGTTGTTCTAACAAATGGTAGCCAATAGAAACTGGCAAATTATCAGCGTCTTTAGTAATAAAACGCTCTAGCTCATCAAAATCACTCGGCTGGTTTTCACTTGGATATAACCATCGCCCGTATGCTGGTAACCCTTTTATGACGTGGAAAAGCTCACTCCTGCTGGTAAATGTCCTTAGCCACTCAATCTGCGTCGATAGCTGTGGTTGGTATAATGCCCCTCCGGCGAAAGCAACGGGAAGTGCCGTTTTAAGCGCGGACTTAAAATCTGAAATTCGGCTGTCGCTATGGACTCCGATAACTAAGTCTATTTCTAGGTCCGCCAATCGTTCACTACGAATGGTTGGTCGCTTAGCGTTCGAAACCGTTCGCGCTTTCGCGACTGAGTTGGGTTCGGTAAGCTTCGCTGTCGGTTGAATCTTCTCGCTTCGAACATAAAAAGAGAAAGTCGAAAACTCAAACGGGGAATCACAATTAACTAGCTTATTAAACTCTCTTTGGTAATGGTGCATGACCCCCCAAATAGCAGTCAAAGAAGGAGCACCACACAGATATGGGCTACTCATTGCGACCGCATCTTGCACTCTCATTGATGACAAATAGATATACTGCTCACCCGTTACCTTATCTTCATTGCCATTTGGTTTACTGATTTGTTCAAGTACCCATACGATTTGGGCTTTGACGACCTGCATAAGCTTAGGGTGATAGGCAAACTTCGCGGCATACTTGTTATTCTGAAACGTGAGATGCAAGCGACGGTTAAACTCACTAGCTAAGGAGCCTAGATCCGCTTCTGGTCGGGTCAAAAAGGCTTGAGCTAAAGTGTCATCATGTTCCAATTGCTGTTGGTTGGGGGGCAGCGTCAACGATATCTCTTAACTCAATTAATGGAAGCATCCACAAGGCTATCTGCTTTCGCAATATCTTACTTCTAACCTTACGAGCGCTCTCTCTTTGCTTCTGTGTTTTTGATGGTTCTGATCCAATTAAGTGGTTTAACACCTGACAAATTTTAGCGTTAGTTACCTGATAGTCATCAAAGTAGTGGCCACTCTTTTTGCGACTTTCAGTTAACGTCCCATCCAACGCTGGTTTGACGTCTAGCGGGTAGTTTAGGACTTTCATATGCCCACCTAAACTTCCACACAGATTCCCGATACTTGCCGAGTTTGGCAGCGATGAAGACACAAAGCTGAGCTCACTTTTTCGACTTCTCGATCTCACTTCTAACTCTCTTTGGATGGCATGACTTACCACTGGGGTCACCGAAACATAATCGTCCCCCCATGGAAACCGCAGTTGCTTGCTGTAAGTACTGACACTGTCAGGAAAACTATTTTCAGGAAGTTGTTCTTCAATTGTATGTTTTAAGCGAGCAAGTGAATTAGCACCTAAACCAAATTCTTTGAGCAGCTCAACCCAAACGGGGGTTTCTTGCTGAACAAGTGAAAGAATACATACGGACTGTGATTGCCAACGAAAAGGATTCAATAACCACAATGTATGACGATACACCGCGGAGTTATGAGCCCACCCTAACCGTTGCTCTAATACTGCGCTTGAAATAAACGCATCGGTTGTCACAAGAGGTTGTGCAACTATCCGCTGATCTTTAACTCGACAGTCTGGAAACTTGAGATTATGAGTGTGGAACCATTTGATTTCATCAAGGGACGCCTTTAGGTTCTCAGCCGCTTTTAAATGCCTTTTAGCTCGGGCAACATCCAACCAATCCAAGCACCTATCTGATTGATGGCTTGAACTGAGATTGAGCAAGATCGTCAACGCTTCTTTTTCATACCCTTCAACACAGACATCTTCCGTATAGGGCATGAACATCTTCTTTAGCGTAATCTGCTTTACTGCTTCGTCTTCGATTGCCAATAAGTCACTTAATTTCGTCATAATTACCACTCAGGTAGATACACGCTTAAACCATCACTTTCAGAGCTCATTCGAGTCAGCTTTGTTTCGATGACACTTCTTAAAGTAAACGCCGATTCATGACTCGCTATCTTTGTATGCATTCTCGGCCTAATAGCGGCTTTGATCTCACCAAACTCATACAACCGATATACCTCATCTGTGGTGCAAGAAAGCAATGTAGAAGCTTCTAAGGGGCTGAGCAGTACATCACCGATATTTCCTTTCGCGCTTGAAGGCACTGTTGCCATCAGCTGTGTAAAGTACGCTAACACCTGAGTAAGCACGATATTGTAACTCAACTGCCGACTGGGTAACTGACGGCAATCTTTAAGCAGAGCACCAAAGGCTTCATTGAAAAACATCTTCTTCCAATCTTTTACTCGCACAAGTTCTGCCTTCTCTTTCAAGGCATTGAGGTCTTGCCACAGTGCCGTTGGCCAAGAGCCACAATATTCAATAAATGACTCAAAACTGAGGTCATCGATATCACCATGGCGATTTACATACCACAGTAAAAAACCATAGCGCTCAGAGATAGTCATTTCTCCCTTTAGTAATCCCAAGGGTTTTGAATCATTCCCTGACAACCATTGAGCAACTAATACCTCAACCTCTGGCGCATCTTCTACTGGCGAGTTTCGGAGTTCAAAACCACATTCACATTGGCTAATACTCTCGGTACTTTGGTATTCAAGCCTCAACTTACACTCAGGGCAGTGATGAATCAGCTTACAGCCATGATGTTCACAAGCTTGGTGAGAGATAAATTGCCACCGCTGATGAATGTAGGGAGCTTCGCCAATACATAGGGGGCAAATAGGCGTGAAGCGTTTGCGAAGAAAAGCATAAGGGTAGTCAACACCAAATCTATGAACAGCTTTGTATTGCGGAGAGAATTGAGCTTTTGAATGTGATAACGCTAGACGCAGTACACCAAAGTTGTTGAGCTTTAATTGGTTCTCAAGGTGGATAAGCACTCGCACCCGCATTTGGCTTGTGGTTTGAGCGTGGTAGATATTAACTCGGTTGAGCTCTAGCGGGAAAGCACCAGCAATCGCTTCATGCTGATCCATGGTGTCGAACCAGATACCTTCGGCGAAATGAGAAAATCGCTCGTAACCTTGCTCTTGCGATAAACGCAACAAGAAGCTTTCGAGCGATTCGTCAGGGTAAAGTTGAATGTCCGTTTTCACATGTCACCACTAAAACTTAGAAATTCTAAGTTTTAGTATTGCTGTTATTCCTACTAAATCAAATTTAGAAAGTATGAATTGTGACGAAAGAACATACCTAATGTTGAGCAATCGCGTCGTATCTACTTTATTAGGTCTTCAATTAAAGTCTGTAAAGGCATACTCCACTCTTTCCTCTTAACAGAGCTTGAACCTTTTAGATGCCAAACATGTTTTTTCAGTTGATTCCTAATAGTAAGTTTCCACTCTTCGTCATTAGGAAGCACATCCAAAATCTGTTCAAAGGCAAACAACATCTGCGCTACGAACCAACGATATTGAATATAGTCTTTCTGATTAACCTTTATCACCTGCTCATCCGCATACGCAAAATCAGGCGATTGTTGGCACAACTCCAAAAACTTTGAATAAGCAGAATACGCAGTTGCCCTTCTAGCTTCCTCTTTTGAACTAACCCATTGCATATAGGCAAAAGCCGCTGCTGCAGTTGCTACTATACAAACAACAATGTTTGCCCAACTTACCCATAAACTAACATCAAGCAAAGCAGCCCAACCAGTTTCAAAGCATGTCATTTTTTGTCCTTTTGCATCATTACACCAGCAGGCTGTGTTTTAACAGTTTTATCAGATTTCATTCCTTTACCTACGTCGTCACGCCTAAAATCATACATATTCATTTCGAAGGTGTTAATGGATACTTGATTATTACCATGGCTATGGGCAATTAGGCGGTGATACGGTTCACTGTATGGGGCTTTTGCGCAAGAACCTCCGTACTCACCTGAGTTAACTAACACCACTGGCTGGAACATATGGTAGTGAAGTGCGTCAATCATAGTATCAAACGTATTTACATCTCTATTTAGTGCACATACAACATAAGCATTGGACTTATCTCGTAAGTCAGCACTTAAAGATATATCTGTGGCGTCATAACAGATTGAGCCTGTTAGAATAAAGCCTGTATCGTTAGGAAACCTAGGATGTTTTAATTCAAGCATCAATTGATACGGTCGCCATGACTGGATATGGCCTTTTTCCGCATACATCATATTTTGCTTGCCTTGGAACCGGATAAGCTCCTTTTGATTAGTATTTGCCTTTGGTGGTACGATCCAGACAGCACAGTTATTTGGCCCTTGAACACCTTCCTGCTCAATAAAAACTAACCCTGCATAGATGATTGCATGACTCTTGCGCGATAGATCAATCAGAATATCCATATCATCTCGATGGACTGATAGTTCAGGCCATACGATTAAATCAATTTTTTGACCTCGCTCATTACGTTCTTCATCGGTCACACGCTGGGCATCAATATGCTTGCAAACTAATGCAGCCACATCGGCAACATGCCTCCGATGAATCGACCGAAACTTCTTATCATCTAACATCCAACCGTAATCCTCAAAATCTCGAATACGAGGCAACTTAGACTGAACCATTGCAACCGTTAATTCACGCTTATCCTCCGTCCAATCAAGCATTACTGATTCAATCAAACTAGGCATAGTTGAGTGTCTACAGTACATTTTTTCTAAAGTACTTAAACGTTGAACAATTAGATTTTTAAAAGAGGTGATGGTCCACCGGTTAGGCCATGTATAACCTTGGTCGTTAACATTGATTCCTGGCCAAATGAGAAGCTTAGATATCAATGTGGTCAACCAATGAGAAACTTGTGCAGATTCACCGGCTATAGCTTGTGGGGTATTCATCATCCCCAATGTTCTTTTATCTGGACTCGTTTTAATTCCTCTATAACCAAGTTTTGCTGTTATAGATGAGCCAAACCCAGACCAATCGACATTTCCAACTAGTGCAGAGCGTGCGCAAATTGCGATTTTTTGGATCGCACTAATTTCAGAGGACACATCAGTTAGGTGCGGACTTAGTTGTGATTGAGATTCGGTAAGTACTAGATTGACTTTTAAGTTGGCATGAAACAGGTCTAGCTGTGGTGTACCATGATAGGTTACACCTTCGAGTTCGACTTTAGTTTGTATGACGTCAATCAATTGATTTGTATTAGCTTCAAGTAATTGCTTAGGCTCTTCAAGTAACGCCTGCATCAGTTTGAGCAACATCACTTCATTTGCGAAAGGATTATCGCCTCTTAGAATAATACTCAGTAGTGACTTATCTCCGCTGATTTTATCCAGCGCCCCGCTTGAAGCTTTACGATCAATCGCATATTGCTTGGCAAGTTCTTTAATACTCCTTTTTTTAGCCCATTCAACACCTAGAGAGCGTGCGTGCCTGATTAAGGCTATGAATAGATTTAGATTTTGCGAAGCAACCTTGGTTAAGATTGCTAAACAATCATCTGGTGTTAACTTTGCCAAAAAGCATGAAATCGAACGATTCAAAGATTTGCTGTCATCGCTAAGTTGTGCTGCAAGTAACACATTTGCAGCAACTCTAGATGCATTCATCGCACTATCAACTGAAACCTCCCTAAACCCTTTGATAAGCTTAATAATCATATCGTGGTCAGCATTACTCGAACTTTCTTCTAGGTTCGAATCTCGCCTACAAAGCAGTAAAAACTGCGCTTGCTCCAACAATAGATCAAACTTGCCTCCACTATCACCAGCATCATGGCTTACCAACATTGCTTGATGTTGAAGATGTTCGAAATATTCATCATATTTAGCATGAAGTGGGATATATTTAGGATCTAGACGGTCAATCACAGTTGCACTATGGCGGAATACTTCTGATAGGCAGTATCGTGCAACCGATTGAATTTTAGTCTCAGGGTCAATTAACTTCTTGTTTAACTGCTGTAAGACAGGCTCCAACAAACGACTACATGGATAAAGTTCTAGACCTTTTTTAAGTAGTAACACGAGTGAAGGATCATATGACCATGCAGCTATTAAGCGTCTCGCTAATCGCTCTTGTAAATAGTCCCAATCACCGGCAATAGCGTTTCCATTAGCATCAACTTCATGGGCGCTAAAATTACGAATGCCTTTTAGTAGCTTGGATATTTTATTGGCGGCAAAACGCTTGATGGTATCATCACGAACATCAAGTTCACTTTTATTTATTTGAGCAAGCCGATTAGGGACACAATTATCATCTTGTTCCGGTACTTGGTCACTAGCGACGATAGATAGTAAGGACTCTAGCTGACCTAGAGTTTCTTGGGACTCATCAAATGCAATTGGCCCGCTAAGTTTTTGCTGAATATGCGTAAGCTCTTTAGATATCCCAGCTACACGTGGCTGATAGCGCTGTATTTTAGTTTTACCATCATTTAACTTAAGATCATCAAGATTAGATTTTTTGATGACATCTTTGATGGCTGCGATGACTAGCTTCTCAACATCAAGTTTAGAAATCGGGGTGACAGTAGTTTTGGAAGTCGCAGATACAACCAAACGCATGTCATCAACATATCGGCAGTAGTCAACTAAAGTGACTTCAATATCAGCGATATTGGTTGCAGTTTCCAATACACTTCCAATTAAATCTCTAAAGTTTTCGTCAAACCCAAGCATGTATACGTTAGCTAAAAAGCCGCCTGCTACTAAACCCTGTGGAATACCTTTCGGTGCAGACATCACCTCTTCATTTTTACAAACCTTATTGAATTCCAGAGCAGCCTGTTCACTCCACTCCCAAGTTTCAAAGGCTGCCAGTAGTTTATTAAGATGTTTAACTTCCCCTAAGGTTTTAGCTTCGACGGTTGCGACAGTTTTTATGAGTTCACACAACTTTTTGCGGTTAACTAAATCAAAAAACTTGGCGAGATCGACATCTAAAATGAATACTTCATGGTTCTCGTCAAGTTCAGCTCTCGCTTTCTTAGCAAAATAGAAAGGGCGCTCTAAGAACTTCCGGTTATCAACAAAAAATTTACTGTAAGTAGTAGTGCCACCATAGCTGTGCTCCGCATTGCCCTGCTCGTCATAACGGCAATAGAGGCGGTTACCGTAGCTAACCACCTTTTTTTCATGTACTAACTCGAGCTCTGTACCAGGATCACCTTGGCGTGATTCCACCTGATTAGCGCTACACATCATCAACAAAGTCATCATGCTTTGTTCACGAATAGGCATATGTGCAAGTGGTCTTAATGAAAATGCTATATCAGCCGGTTTTTCAGTGATCTTTTTAATTTCGTCAGAGTTCTGGTTGTATCCATCCAACGCTTCATTTATCGGCTGCCATGTTAAGCATTCCTCAGAACCAAAACCTGCCTTTTTGAACTCCCAGTTATGTTGCTTAGGTGCAGGGACAAGCTCTAAGGGCTTAAAAGCCAAATCATCTTTCTGTAAATCATTGCACCACTGCTGTGCACTTTCTAATAACGATAATGCTGACAAGTCCAGTTCAAAATTGTCGGCATACCAATTAGCGGTACGGATATATTGATGACTTTTTTTCCATGCAAGCGTCATCAACAAACTGTCGGTTAAGTAATCGTCATCTAAGACAAGCTGCTCATATTTCTTTGCAATACTTGGCATGTTCTATTCCCTTAAACAGCCTGTTCAACAATAGCGTACGTGAGCTTAAATTGGTTAGCCTGAGAGGCGTTAAATCGAGCTTTAAGGTGAACCCAAATACCTAATAACTCTTTAACTTTAGTTACTAACCATCCAGCGTATTTAATCGTAGGAAGTATGAATTGGGTAATAATGTTGATTCCAGATAACTTAGCTTTATTAATGCTGCTGACCATTTAGATTACTTGTAGATAGACTCAATAGCTAATCAGTATATCGTAAAGTCAATATAAATCCGAGTGCGTATTATTCATTGTGTGATTAAGTGAATGTTGCGATAACTCTTTGTTTAAAATAACCTAAACGCAACTCATCATAACCTTCGAAATCAGAGTGAAAAGCGTTTTGAACCCCATCGATTTTTGACCAATTTAGTTGAGTTAAGGGCTCCCCAGATACCATAATCTTATCGTTCGACAAATCTGTAGAAGTAAAACTCTGCGCCTTCTCTGATTCATCAGTCTGTTCATTCGATTTAATAAATAGACACGACTCTGGAATATCCTGTTCTATTCTTTCAGCAAACCCAATCAAACTTTCTTCGGCAAAGGTATACAACCACGCTTCTTGGTTGGGTGAATCATTGATTCTTAAAATTCGCCCGAGTACTTGCCTGAAGTACAGTTCCGTTTTTACCGAACTCATATGGCAGCAAACCTGCAGCCTTGGAATATCCGTTCCTTCACTTATCATCCCAACACTGACTATCCACTGAACCTTTGAGTGACGAAAAGACTCAATTTCGTGTAACGGATTATCGTGATGATAAGTCACGATGCATGCTGATTGATTAAAGTGCTCAACAAGTCGCTTTTGAATGTCTTTAGCGTGCTTAATCGAAGATGCGACCACCAAGCCTCCAGCACTTGGGGACTCTTGCCTTATCTGCGCTAGCTTTTGGCAGCCATTATTTAATATGTAATTCATAGCGTCTTCGTTGTGAATAACGCTTTGATAAGAGACATCGGATTGTTTAAGGCAATCAAGAATAGAAGCGAAGTGTTGATTGTCACTGCCAGCCTTAACACTCAGGTGTTCATTATCTATTAAAACGATTTTAGGGCGGCGGCATACTTTATCTTCAACGGCCTGTTGCAAACCGTATTGGTAATCGCAAACAACCTTGCCATCGGGGTCGGAATACTCAGCCATAACAATTGGTAGTCGATCAGAACGCCAAGGAGTGCCCGAAAGCGCTAGAGTATAACGAGCAAAGCCTTGGATCTTCGAGACAATTTCTAGCCCCCATGAATTTGACCGCCCCTCATCATCAAACGAACAATGGTGGATCTCATCAAATACGACCAAGACTCGATATTTACTGACTGTGTCCCAGAAGTTCTCATCTAAAAAACGGATGGATTGATAGGTGTAAGAGCCCCCAAGAGAACCCAAACCTCCATTAAAGGAACATTCGAGCTTCCATGAAAAGGTCTTTTGCATCCCTTCAGCAACAGTCAGAGAGGGCGAGAAGCACAGCACTAGGTCAATCATTCCTCTTTTAAATAACCGACTCGCAACCTCGGCGGCCATAACGGTTTTACCCGCTCCAGGAGTCGCTTGGCAGAAGAAGTGTGAATGCTTGTTTGAAGTAAATTTCTCGATAGCTTGAGCTGCACACTCGGCTTGCCATGCTCTTAACATTGATGAGCCTTGCTTTGCGCGACTTGCATCCAGTTGGTTAGTGCATTAATTCTGCCTAATAGCTTAGCTGAGCGTTCTCTTGCTGCATTAAATAGCGGCTGCATATCTTGCTTGTTGTTTGGGAAACGAGTTAACAACGATTGGTATTCCTCAATCTCGCCTAGAGTAATCGCCAACTCGCCTTCATGCTGTTTCTTCTCTTGCTCCAATGCATTTATAGAGTACTCCGAAGTTTGAACAGCTATTGAATCGACTTTAGCTTGCCTATTTCTAGCTACTCTAGGCTCAATTGTGAGCGCTTTGAATTCGTTAGTTTGATGGTAGCGCTTGTCTCTACGAGCCCCAATGAC
Organism: Vibrio sp. 10N.222.55.B11; assembly: GCF_041473705.1. NCBI lineage: Bacteria > Pseudomonadati > Pseudomonadota > Gammaproteobacteria > Vibrionales > Vibrionaceae > Vibrio > Vibrio sp. 10N.222.55.B11. Next base: position 15,488 of record NZ_JBFRST010000032.1, on the reverse strand, counting down.
AGAAAGCCAACCTTTCTCCTCAAGTAATAGAAGTTGCTTATAAACATACTTCCGCGCATCGTCCTTGTTCGGGAAGGCTGAAGTACTGTTTAGCAAAGCATCTCTAGCTTCTGTGACGGAGAAATTATCCATCCCTTTTTCAATCAATAGGTTAAACATGTGAGGGTTAATTCTGGTTACTTTCTTCATGTGACTCTTACAGGCAATAAAAACTTAGGATTGCTAAGTATACAAAAATCAGTAAAACTTAGACAATCTAAGTTATCTAAAGGTTGAAAAGAAATGTGTAAGTGCAAAAAGACAACCCCATCCCTGCGAGGCTCAAAGCTGCGCGTAAAAAAGCCAAGATCACCCAAAAAGATTTAGGGGTGAAAATTGGTATGGAGCAGAGTTCTGCTAGCGGTCGTATGAATCATTACGAGAAAGGCAGGCATGTACCCGATATTGGTACGCTTGAACGTATGGCTGAAGAGTTAGATGTGCCGCTAAACTACTTTTTCTGTAGGAGCGAATTGAGCGCTGAGCTAGCGTGCGCCATTGATAAAATGAGTGATGAAGAGAAGGCGGTGTTGCTGGAAAAACTAGCGTCTCAATGATTTGGTTATCAACATCGCAGTTTTATACTTTCAGGCTACTTGTACTTAACAACGTACTCAGCGGTAATGCATCTGTAAATCGGGGGGCGAGAATCCTATCCTCTGCTGTAATCGCTCTCATATTGTACGCTGAACCTTTATCTATTTGCTCTAACATCACCTGTTCTAATGAACATTCAAATGGGTTCTCCAAATAGGGGAATTTCAGTATAAATGTCCTAGATAGTACTTCTTTGTTCAACGTACTTTTGTTCTCTTTAAAGCTCATTATCATGGCATCTTTCAAAAAGTGCTTGAGCCTTCGACACTCTCCACGACACATTGAAAACAAGGGATATAGAATTTCATTCTTAGTCAGTATTGGCGTTGGCTCGTAGCCCATTCTAGAGGCTAGTCCAGCCACAAATCTAGCAAAGTGTTTCTTTTGTTTAGCATCAATACTGTATTGAGTGTTGGTATTTTTCGCGTCACTTTCAACCTGAAGCAATTTAAAATAATTGATTTCTCTGCGCCAACTCAATCGAGAGTTCCACTGCGGCTCCTTCGCGATAACATCAGCATAAGGCATTCCAACCAATACAAAGGATACACCGGCTTCCTCACTGATATATTTAAATGTATTAGCGATGGTTTGTCTTTCATCCGCAGTCGAAAACTCCACAAGCTCTTGAATCTCATTAACAATAATGAGCTCGACAGATTTACGTTTTAACTGAGTTACCACTCCTTCAGCAAGTGCAATTTCATTTCTCTTTCGTACTGAACGTCCTCCTGATTTTGAGTCCAGATCAACGAGAAATTGAGTCAGAGTATTTTGTTCATTTACTCGACTAGGAATTCGGGTACTTAGGACTGTTTGCTTGGACCAACTCGTTCCTGTATTGAAGCGTGAAAGATAGTTATTGATCAAAGCGGTTTTTCCACTTCCCGATTCGCCTGTTAATAGGAATGACTCAGGTTCACCGCCTAGTAATTGATTAAAGCGAAGTTGGTCAAATATCGAATAGATCTCCGTAATTTCGGGGTACTCAATAAAACAATTATCGTAGGCTTTCAATTGTTCACACTGCATGGAAGTAAAATTCACGATTAGTAGCCCTCTATCTCTTCAAGATCATCATCGTCCAATGATAGTTGAGTACTAACAACGTTTAATGCTGAATTACTGCTTTCATTTTTTCTAACGATTGAGCCAGGTCCTTCCGTGCCAACATCTCTGTATTTTGCAATCTTAGAAGTGTTCCCTGTTTTAGGTTGGGTGAGCTTTTTGTTTTTAGAACTACGCATTCTCTCAGCTTCCCCTTCAATAAGAGCTTCCATATAGAGATAGGTATCGGCTAAAGACTCTTCATTGACGAGGCTTCGGGTATTCAACCTGCGCACTCTTTGAATTCGCTCATGTTCGAACAACGAAAGTCCATTGGTATACCCACTGTTATCAGCCGCTGGGACTTTTATGTATTTCTTTTCTGATTCAAGAAAAACGTAGATAGCGCTTATGTCCGACGGATCGGTTTTTGTCCTGACGAAGAGTTTCCCTTGTGAATTAACCGAATTGTATTTTCGATACTCTATGAGCTCATCCGATTGATAGCATAAATTGTGCAACCTTATCCCAGCGATCCCTATCGTCCGGTGCCTTAACAACCCCAACTCAATACGTAACTCGGCCGCAGCTTGTCCTTGGTAGAAATTTGGAAGCCATTTCGATTCATTCCACTTATGATAAGGAACATTCCTTTCTCGACTATCAGAGTCCATGTGATAGCGGTCGATAACCCATTTATGTATTAACTCCATAAATACAGAAACTCTAACGGCAGACTCTTTTTTAGGATCGTAATCTTTAAGCTGAGTGGGATTTGTGAATGTTTTTCCAGGCAGAGCGTTAACCAACCCCTTGTTTAGTTGATCAAATAACTTTTCTATACCGGTCTTTCTCCACGGTTTGGCAGCTTGGCTGTATTGAATATCCGACACCAAAGGTCTCAAAGAGTCCTCTAGGCTATCACTCCAAAACTCGGCACCATTATCAACGACCAGATAGTCTATTTTTCCATGACATGGCCAATCATTTGTTATTGAGGGATATTTTTCGCTTACCCAGCGCTTGTCTAGCAAAGTACTTAATAGTGCTTTTCTGACGGAATCAAAACTAGGCTCTCTAAAGTTAACGCTGAAGCCGACGATGCACTTACTAAACCTGTCATAGAGCATGGTTAGATATGGGCGACCTAATGGAATATCCAATTCATCATCAATCAGTATGACAGGGACTGGAGTATGGTCAATTTCAACGTACTCCATCGGTTTCGTCGCCTCTATTTGCTGGCCTACAGAACGAAACTCTCTATCTGCATATCGCTTTCCATACCTTTCCACTGCAACATCATAGGGTGGTAAACTATTCACTCTGTCATAAAATGCTCTTTGGCTAATTCGCTCGATTTTGCCTTCGACTATTTCTTGATTGGCTTTAATTACTCGGCTTTTGTAATAGCGGTAAGCCTCTGCAACGCTTAAACGCTCTTTAGTCAGGTATTTTTTTTCAATCGCTTCATCAATGAGCGACTGTGAATCTGTATGAACGGTTCTATTTCCTTTTTGGGCGTGTTTAGGAATGAGCGAAAGAACGGCTCTCCCTGATTCAAAATACATTTTCTTCCAGCCGGCAAGAACTCGCCAACTCGGTGGAGATAGCCCTAGCTCTTGTTCAACCTGATTTAAAATCGGTACAAGATTTTTTTCTGTCCACCCACCTTTTAGACGTTTTTCAGTAAATTGAATGACTTTAAGACGTCGTAATACTTCTTGTTGAGTTTTTACAGGATAGGTATCAATGGAAGGGAGATACGATTTATCTTCTTCAAATAAATCACTCGGTATTTGGGTTACTAATTCCGCTTCGTTGGCAGAAGCTTCCATTTCATCAATGAAACCAAAAACGTCATCAAAATCTGACGTCATACCTAACACCAAACGTAGCTATTCAAACCAAAATCAGAGCTTCTAATATCAGTATTAACTCTCCCTGACGATAGCCAACAGAGTGTTGATATCAGAGTTTCATGCTCAGACAGTCCTAAGTGGTCGGAGATTTCGCGTAATTGTACTTTCTGTCTACGTTGTATAAATCCGAGAACAGACTTTTGCGCTTTAGTGATGGTATGCAAACCAGAGTAACGATGTAACAGCTTTAAGTTACTAAATATTGGGTCAATACGAATTTGTTTCTCTGTCACTAAAACAAGGCGTTTTCCTTGTTCTTCTAGTGCTACTCGCTGTTTTTCAGCAAATCGGAGCCTGAAGTCTGGTTTTAAAATCTGGCTTGAGTGCTTAATCTCAATAAGAGTAGATTGGTCGTTATGATTATCGGCTAAAAAATCTGGCGTATAACGACACTTGCGACCATTAAAGTAGTAATAAAAACCGTATGGTTGAGATATGTACCCTTTAACATCAGGGTTATATTCGAGATGGAAACAAAAATCGAACTCTAAAACAGAGAGAGTGCGAACAACAGCATCATTTTTCAAGCTCATGAACTTGCAGATGTTGTGAACGTGAGAGGATTTTTTGGTTTGGTCAAACATAGTGCGCATCACTTTTGTTGTAAACCTACAACAAAAAAATAGACTATGCTGACTTATAGTGCAAATTTGCTAACTTCTTTGCAATTTATGCTAAGTTAGTTTGCAAACATCATAAGGGGTGGGAACCCAGCCACATCCCGGCACACAAGTCACTCGCTGCGGCTGCTCCCTTCCAGGCCTGACCGAGTTCACGAGCTATTGTTGCGGGAGGACCAGGCCCCCATAGATTCGTTTTCTAAGAGGCTTGCCTCAAAGAGTGATTGGATTATTAAGCATCACAGCAACCATTGCAAGCCCTTCCACCCTATTTTTGAACAATTGCGGTCTAAGTGCTTATCCTTTATTCAAACCACTAGAAAATCGCAGGTAAATTCACCATTTACCTGCATTTGGAAGGTTTGGATTGCTGGAGTACTAGATATCGATATCTTCGTTATCTTCTGTGCGAATGATGTAGTCTGTCATCCACGCGGTGCCTAATAGACACAACCATACTACAAAAACTGGACTAGGTACTTCGATACTTGGGGTAATCACCAAAGCCGCAAAACCAACCGTTGGCAGTGTCCAACATAATAGTTTATTCCAGCGGAAGGTTTTCAAGCGCGTCAGCGTTTCCATTGATGCCATGATGCCCGTTATACACAAGGCCACCAAAGCAGCATAAGGTAAATCGGCTATCCATAATGGAAGTATTAAGCCTAATGACCACCAGCTGTGTCGGCTGGCTGGCTTAAGGTGATTTGCCGCCCACCAAATTACGATGATAGATAAGGTTTGAAGTGTGGTAACCCACGGGACGCCTTCAAGCTTGCCTGCTGATTGCGTGACCATGATTCCGACCTGCAACGTAGTCACGATCAAGCCAGAAATAATCACGACCGACAAACTACTGCGTCTTGAGAAGACCACCATCAATAGAGGGAATAGTACCCACGCACTGACAGACAGCGTGATGGGCTGCAAAGGAAGGGTTAGACCATAAGTAGTCATGGAAACAAGCAAAGCTAATCCAGCTATGCCCCCCTGCGGTAAAATCCATAAGGCAGGAATTACCATTGCAAGCACCGGGATATCTCCCTCACTTAAACTGATTGCTCTCGCGCAAACAACCGCTAATAATGTGGTGATCAAGAACTGAAACGTTGTAAATACCATAGCCCTCTCCTTCTACCGATCCGTGGTACCATACCAATCGTAGTAATTAACTGGTCACCCTAGCTTGTTAAAAAACTCGATAACCTCGTTAGATTTTTTGATTGTAGAATAACTACTTATCAAAACTTCTTATCAAAACTTCTTATCAAAAAGAGCGGCCTTGCTCTCAAGCTTTTTCCCTGCGCTATTTTTGAACACTTACTTACTGTGATTGGTATTTATGAACTAGGAACATTTAGTATGGACCAATTTTTGAGCCAAATCTTTGCTGTGATTCACCAAATTCCATATGGAAAAGTAACAACTTATGGAGACATAGCACGTTTTTCAGGATTTCCGGGCTATGCGCGCCATGTTGGTAAAGCGCTGGGTAACCTGCCAGAAGGTAGCAAACTGCCTTGGTATCGAGTGATAAACAGCAAGGGTGAAATCTCTTTAAAGGGTGATTCGTTCGACCGACAAAAGCAGCATTTGGTTAAAGAAGGGATTGAGGTGAGTGATGCAGGAAAGATCAAACTCAGAATATACAAATGGCAGCCCTAGAGCTGCCACTAATCGCTGATTCAACTGGCTAAGTTAAGCCAATCAAGATGCCTTAACAGTGGCATCGATTTCTGATTAACGAACACCAACCAAACGTAGGTCTGCTTGCTGTGTATTTTCTACATCAGTAATTACTGACTTAATCGTGTCCGTTATGAAACGCAGTTTACCGTCAACATGAATCGATGCGCGCATGTTGTAACGGTGGTTAGCTTTAATTTTGTCGTTGTCGTAGCTCAGCTCGAATGCGAACGGTACTTGCTTACCGTCTGTGGTGAACTCTTGAGTTGCGATAACCGTCGATGGTGCATCAGCCAGTGAGATATCTTCTAGCGTAACGGTAACCACTGCATTCTCTGGCAATGCAATTCTTTCACGGTAGCTTACTGTTCCTGAAATCACTTGAGTGTTCTCTGCAACCACTTCTTGAGAAGCGCTCGTTTCTGATGTTGCTTGGCAACCAACAAGTAGGCCAAACGATACTAAAGACGTAATAAGAATTAGAGCCTTTTTCATATTCAATTTCTCTCAACATGTTTGCCGGACTCGGCAAATCTACTCACCAATTATAAGAGAGCTTTCATATTCTGTCTTGAAACCCTATGATTTATTGACAGATATCTGACTAAGCTAAATGATTAACACCATAATCTGACACCCATTTTACGAAGAGGAATGCTGGCGATGAGTCAACCTTTACAAGAATTACTAAGTTTACTTCAGCTAGAAAAACTGGAAGAAGGTTTATTCCGTGGGCAAAGTGAGAACCTAGGCCTACCACAGGTATACGGCGGTCAGGTATTGGGACAAGCGCTTTCTGCTGCTCGTTATACCGTTCAAGACGACCGTAGTGTTCACTCGTTCCACAGTTATTTTCTGTTTCCCGGCGATCCTGAAAAGCCAATCATTTACGATGTTGAGAACCTACGAGATGGACGCAGCTTTAGCACACGCCGTGTAAAAGCGATTCAAAATGGCCGCCCTATTTTCTATCTCACTGCTTCTTATCATGGCGATGCGCCAGGGTTTGAGCACCAGATTTCAATGCCTGATATTCCGGGACCAGAGAACTTTGCCTCAGAAACTGAATTAGCGAGCCACATTGCGGAATTCTTACCAGAGAAACTGCGCAAAACCTTCTGTGGCGAAAAGCCGATTGAGATGCGTCCGGTGACGGTGGTAAACCCACTGAAACCTAAGAAGACGGAAGCGAAACAATACCTTTGGGTAAGAGCGAATGGCGCGATGCCAGACAACCACTTGATCCACCAATACCTGCTTGCCTACGCATCGGATTGGGGATTCTTAGTGACGGCGCTTCACCCACATGAAGTCTCTATCATGACGCCAAATTTTCAAGTGGCGACGATTGACCACTCAATCTGGTTCCACCGCCCATTCAAAATGGACGAATGGCTGCTTTATGCGATTGAAAGCCCAACGGCAGCGAACACTCGCGGCCTAGTGCGCGGCGAGATCTTCAACCAGAAAGGTGAGTTGGTAGCGACAGCAGTACAAGAAGGTGTGATGCGTTTTACTAAATAGCACTCAAATAAATAGCGGATAAACGCTTCTTACAAGCCCCAAATGCGCACAAACAAAAAGAGGCTAGGTTTAATACCTAGCCTCTTTCTTTAATGACGCTTAAGAAAACTCGTCACGCAAAAATCAATAAAACCTACTCAACTTCTAACGTTGGCTCAAACTCGCCTTGAACTCGCGTTTTAATGCCATCACCTGCGTCTCGTAGAAGGTTAAATGGCGATAACACTACGCCTTTCACCGCGCCCTCAGCGGCTCCCTGAGCGAGTTCCTTACTCTTATCAGCTAACAAATTAGCTTGTGCCAAAATACCTGGGACTTCCGCTCGTAGCATTTCAGATTCCGTGACGATGACAGGAATAGTCTGTTCGCGGTAAGACTTACTTTCAGCGAGCATTGGTGGCATTACGTCTACGCGGTATCTCTTTAATTCAGTTAATGTTGGTGGAATAACATCGGTTCTTACCTGCTCAACTTCCGTTCGAACATTTTTCACTTCATCTAATATCGCAGGGATTTTGTTGTCGACCGAGGCTACGGTTTGATTCACATCATCGATCGTCTTTCTAACTTCTTCGACAGTGTTTAACACCTGAGGAGCAAGATCGCTGACATGTTCTGCAAGCGCTAATAGCTCTTCTACTTTGAGCCCTTTGGTGAGGCCCGATATGTCTTCGATAACTTGCGGGTAAGTATCAACGATTTCACCGACTTTATTAGTCAATGAGTAGATGGTGTAACCCAAGTAAAAAATGGCGACCGCCAGTACCAGCTGGATAGCGGTAGATACTTTTGCAAACATGAATAATCCTTTTCTTTATCGCAGAGACGAGATCTAAACTGAGAAGATAGTTAAACTAAAGCGATAGTTAATCTATTACTAGGCGCAGCTTAAAGCGGCAATGCTGTCGTGTACTTCAATGGTTCCATCGCAAACGTCGAGGTCACATTAGAGATACCATCAATGCTATTCACCAAGCGCTTATAGAAATCATCAAAGCACTTCATGTCTTTAACCTGAACCTTCATCATATAATCATATTCGCCAGCCATGCGATAGAACTCCATCACTTCTGGAAATTCCGACACAGTATTCACAAAACGACCATACCACTCATGAGAATGATCACTGGTTTTCACCAATACGAACGCAGTAAAGGAAAGATCCAGTTTTTCCGGGTTCAGCAGTGCAACTCTTTTCTCAATAATGCCGTTCTCTTCGAGGCGCTTAAGCCTTTTCCAACAAGGCGTTGTAGTGAGATTGACCGCTTCAGAAATATCGTTCAATGACAGGGTGCTGTCTTCTTGCAGTAACCCTAATATTTTTTTATCTACGGCATCTATCACACTTTCACCAAATCGCATTTAAAGAGAATAATTTTCTACAATTTAAGCAAAACAAAGCAAATATGGCAAAGTTTTTCTCTCCGATTATAGATAAATTAGAACCATACCAATTACAAAGAATTCCTACACTCGATCAGGAGAACGTTTATGTGCACTGACCATCAATGGATTAACAACGCGATTCGTAAAATTGAAGCGGACTACCAACGCTCAGCGGATACGCACCTTATCAAGCTCGATCTACCAAGTATCGAAGGCATTGATGTTTACCTTAAAGATGAAAGCACACACCCTACAGGCTCTTTAAAGCACCGTTTAGCGCGTTCTCTCTTCTTATACGCTATCTGTAACGGTTGGGTTGGCCCAGAAACCACGATCATTGAATCTTCATCGGGCAGTACTGCGGTGTCTGAAGCTTACTTCGCTCGCCTACTTGGCCTTCCATTTATCGCGGTAATGCCAAAATGCACAGCGAAGAAGAAGATCGAGCAAATTGAATTCTACGGCGGCCAAGCGCATCTTGTGGACCGCTCAGATGAAATTTACGATGAGTCTCGCCGTTTAGCAGAAGAATTGAATGGTCACTACATGGATCAATTTACTTACGCTGAGCGCGCAACCGACTGGCGTGGTAACAACAACATCGCGAACTCGATTTTCAATCAAATGCAGATGGAAGATCACCCAGTTCCAGCTTGGGTAGTAATGAGCCCAGGTACTGGCGGTACTTCAGCGACGATTGGCCGTTTCATTCGCTACCAACAACATGAAACTAAGCTTTGTGTTGTGGACCCTGAGAACTCTGTATTCCACGAATACTTCCAAACAGGCAATGCGAACGTGAAAGGTAGTACATTCAGCAAGATTGAAGGCATTGGTCGCCCACGAGCAGAACCAAGCTTCATTCCTGGTGTGGTTGACGAAATGCGTAAAATCCCAGACGCAGCAAGTATCGCAACGACACATTGGTTATCTGACATTCTTGGTCGCAAGGTCGGCGCATCAACCGGGACTAACATGTACGGTGTGCTTCAGCTAGCCAGTGAAATGAAAGCACGTGGCGAAACAGGTTCTATTGTGACTTTGCTATGTGATAGCGGTGAACGTTACCTAGACACTTACTTCAATGACGAGTGGGTAAATCTAAATATCGGCGACCTACAACCGTACGCGGCGAAGTTAGAAGCTTTCTCGCAAACAGGTGAGCTGGCTTAAATACAGAGCAAGCACCGACTCCAAACTAAAAAGAGCCTTGATGGGCTCTTTTTGTTTATTCATTCTATTAATCAACCACCAACGAGAACAAATTACTCTGGCTTCTGCTTCGCTTCAAATGCCGCTAGTTGTTCAGGCGTCGCTTTTGGCTGATGGTTTTGTTTCCACTCATCGTAAGTCATGCCATATACGCGCTCACGAGCGTCATCGATATCCAAGTCTAAGCCTTGTTGCTCAGCTTCCGCTTTGTACCATTTGCTGAAACAGTTACGGCAGAAGCCCGCCAAGATCATCAGATCGATGTTCTGCACATCTTTATTGTTATCTAGGTGCGCTAACAGGCGACGAAAGGTTGCTGCATCCAGCTTATCCTGTTCTTCTTGAGAAAGATCTTTGTATTTAAATTCAGCCACTTTACTTTCCTTTATTCGATTTATTGTATTAATTCGTTGAGCTCTGTTTGTTATACAAAAAAAGCCTGCCATTCGCTAGGAGCAAACGCAGGCTTTTCAATATTGTTACACTATTCCGTGTTCATTAATCGTGCGTGTTCATTAACCGTGACTGGTTCTTCCCACGTTGTCATGGCTAAGCTCTTTATTAAGTTCCGCTTCCACGTGACCCGGAGAGCGTGTTGATCCTGAAATCAGTCGGTACATCGCAGGAATTACGAACAGAGTAACCAATGTCGCGAAGCCCATACCGAAGAAGATAACCGTACCCACAGCCACTCGGCTTTCATAGCCTGCGCCCGTTGAAGTAATCAATGGAATTGCACCAGCCAGCGTCGTGAATGCCGTCATCATGATTGGACGTAAGCGTCGAGCAGAAGCATCAATGATCGCCTTTTCAAACTCAATACCACGGTCACGAAGTTGGTTAGCAAACTCTACGATCAAGATACCGTTTTTGGTTACCATACCGATCAACATGATCATACCAATCTGGCTGTAGACGTTGAGCCCTTGACTCATCAGCACCAAGCCTAAGAAGCCACCGAAGATACCCATAGGTACGGTGAACATCACCACCAGCGGGTTAATGAAGCTTTCAAACTGCGCGGCCAGTACCAAGTATGCGACCAGCATCGCTAGCGCAAACACCACTAGGATACTTGATTGGTTCTCTTTAAAGTCTTTTGACTCGCCAGAGTAGCTCACTGAAATATCACCCGGTAGCTGTTCAATCGCTTGTTCATCAAGGAAATCGAGCGCGTCACCCAGCGTGTAACCTTCCATTAGGTTCGCTTTAATGGTCACCGATTTCTGCTTGTTGTAGTGCGACAAACGAATCGATGAAGCCACTTCTTCAATGTGCGTCAGCGTATCAAGTGTAACCAGCTCACCAGACTGAGTTCGCATGTAGATTTGGCTTAGATCGTTCGCGTTGTTGAAGCTGTTTTCATCACCACGCAGATACACGTCGTACTCTTCACCACGGTCAACGAAGGTCGTTTCACTGCGGCCGCCAAGCATGATTTCTAACGTATCTGAAATGTCTGAAACGCTAACACCTAGCTCTGCTGCACGCTGCTTATCTACGGTTACCAATAGCTCTGGTGTTTTCTCAGAGTAATCGATGTCCGCGCCTTCCATCATTGGAGAATCTTCAGCCGCTTGCTTTAAGAGCTCTGCCCACTTCTGAAGTTCAGAGTAATCAGAACCGCCAAGTACGAATTGAACAGGCTCACTTGAACCACCTTTGAAGCCCGGCATGAACGGGAATACACGCACATCTGGAATGCCGTTCAACGATTTACGAACTTCGTTCAACGCTTCTTGTGCGGTAACGTCACGCTCATCCCAGTCTTCTAGTATCATGATTACGAAGCCCGTTTGGTCACCCGCATTACCACCAAACGCTGGTGATTGAATACTGAATGACTTCAAGAAGCCCTGACCAAGCAATGGCATTAAGCGTTCTTCAACGATGTCCATGTTGGCAGACATACGGTTGTAACTGGTTGCATCGGCACCACGAACAAACGCAAATATAACCCCACGGTCTTCTTGTGGCGTCAGTTGCGACGGCACTTGTTGCATCAAGCCATAACTACCGCCCATACACGCGATAATGATGATTGGAGCGGCCCAACGCCAATTTAACGCACGGCGCAATACCGCGCGGTATCCAGACTCAAGCTTGCCAAATACGCGCTCGACAAACAAATTGAAACGGTTTGGTTTAACGTTCGCTTTAAGGATCTTACTGCCTAGCACTGGCGTTAGCGTTAATGCGACTAGCGACGAGAAGATCACCGACATCGCAAGCAATACAGAAAACTCGGTAAACAATAGGCCAACCATGCCGTCCATGAACGAGATTGGTAGGAATACCATTACCAATACAAGCGTTGTTGCGATTACCGCGAAGCCTACTTCACGAGTACCTTTATAGGCCGCAAGCAGCGGTGACTCACCACGTTCAATATGGTGGAAAATGTTCTCAACCACCACGATCGCATCATCTACCACCAAACCAATCGACAGGATAAGTGCCATCAAGGTAATCAGGTTGATAGAGAAACCGAAGTAGTACGCGGCAATAAACGACGAGATCAGAGATACAGGTACGGTTACCGCTGGAATAAGTGTTGCACGTGCTTGACCAATAAAGATATAAAGCACAAGGATAACCAAGCCGCCCGTGATAAAGAGCGTGCTGTAAACCTCAGAGATTGAGCGGTCGATAAAGACAGTTGAGTCATAGTCGACAGCTAAACGAGTACCGTCTGGCAAGAACTTTTGAATTGCTTCGACTTCTTTATGGACTAAGTCAGCCACCTCAAGTGGGTTCGCATCTGACTGAGGCACGATACCCATACTTACGTTAACAACGCCGTCACTCTTAAAGGTCGAGTTCTCGTTTTCTGCGCCAATGTAAACATCCGCTACGTCTTTCAAGTAGATAGGTGTGTTATCAGAGGCACGTTTAACGACTAGATATTCGAAATCTTCCGCTTCAGTGTAAGAACGAGCAGTACGAACCGACATCACAATCGCATCGTTACGTACTTCACCACCTGGGCTTTCAATGTTCTCACTGTTCAGAGCAGAAGTGATGTCCGAGGTAGTAACGCCACGACCCGCCATCTGCGCAGGTTTCAGCTTCACGTACATTACTTTGTACAAGCCACCTGAGATATCCACTGAGCTCACGCCAGAAATCAAACTAAAGCGGTCAATCAACACACGTTCGGTGTAGTCGGTTAACTGCGTTCGGTCCATCTCCGTCGAGCTTAAGTTGATGTAGACCGAGGCTTCACCACTACCATTGTTCTTATAAACAATTGGGTCGTCGGCTTCATCTGGCAACGAACGCTGAGCACGCGCTACGGCATCACGAACATCACTGACACCAGTATTAAGGTCGTAACCAAGCTCAAAGGTAATCGTGATACGCGACATACCGTTACGCGTTGTGGATTCAATCTCATCGATACCACTGATGCCGGATAACTGGTCTTCAAGATTGGAGGTTATTTGACTTTCAATGATGGTGGCAGACGCACCCTCATAACGAGTACTGATCGATACCACCGGGCTTTCAATATCAGGCATCTCACGAACGGCAAGCTTATTGAAAGAGACAATACCAAACACAACCAAAAGCAGACTCAATACGACAGCCGCTACTGGTCTCTTTACAGAAACATCAGATAACAACATTAGTTAGCGCCTTCTTGTGCTGCTGTATTTTCATCAAGTTTAGCTGGGCGATTAACGGCAAGCTCTTGAACCAAGACTCCGTCACGCATGTTCACGATACCTTGCACCACGATCTTCTGGCCAATCTCGATGCCCTTGTCGATCACAACTTCGTTATCGATTCGTGCACCCAAGAACACTTCGGTACGAGTCGCTTTGTTATCTTCGCCAATAACATAGACGAAACGCTTAGTACCAGAATACTCAAGCGCTTGAACTGGGATAATCGGCGCTTCTACAGGAGGGAAATCCATATCAGCTGCCACTAGCATGCCCGGCTTTAGGTAATCATTATTGTTGTCAAAGTGGATTCGAACTCGAAGGTTCAAGGTTTCAGCATTAATACGAGAATCAATGCCTACCACTGTGCCAGTGAACTGAGTCTCGCCCCATGCACTGGTGCGAGCCGTCACTGTCATGCCTTTAGACAGCTTAGAAAGGTAACGCTCAGGAATTTGAAGGTCTAACTGCATCACAGACAAATCATCTAAAGTCACAAGCTCAGTACCTGCTGTCACCATTTTTCCGCGGCTAAAGTCGATAAAACCGACCGTGCCAGAGAAAGGCGCGCTGATGTGTAAGTCTTTAAGATTGGCATTTGCGGCAGCTAGGCGAGCATTGGCGATCTCTACGTTCGTTTTCTGAGCGTCAATTTCAGTTTGCGTAATCGCGTTGCGTTTCACTAGTCGTTGGAATTCCGCTAGCTTACGTTTCTCGTCTTTTAAATACGCTTGCGCTTCTGCAACTGCTGCTTTTGCTTTGTCGTCATCTAATTGAACCAACATCTGCCCTTTGGTGACATCTTGATTGGCTTTGATGTTGATAGAGTCAACTCTGCCCGCTACTTCAGAGGTAATGATCACAGATTGTTCTGCTTCTAACTTACCTACCAAAGAAAGAGATTGGCTAACTTGGTGAATATCAACTTGCTCAGTAACAACAGTGACGGTGCTAGGGCCCATGCGTTTAGCTAGTGCGGCTGGAGACGCCATAAGAATAGACAAGCTAAGCAGGGTTAAAACAGATTTATGCTTCATAATAATGGTCTGCAAGTAAGGTTTATACCAATCACAGTAGGTAAGTGGTCAGAAATAGCGTAGGGAAAAAGCTTGAGAACAAGGCAGCATTTTCGATAAGTAGTTATTCTACAATCAAAAATTCTAACGCCGTTATCGAGCATTTTAACAAGCTAGAATGACAAGTTACTTACTACGATTGGTATTATTATCTATAAATGAAATTAACCGTATTCTATCAACTGATGAATGCTGTAACGTCAAGAAGTGTAAATCTAGATTAAATTCCATTTACGTTTCTTGGCGAATTGCACAAACCAAACACAATGTAGAAAGCGAGTTACCTCAAGGTGTTACCTATCACTACGTAAACCTTAGTACAGATGTTCACTTCCCGAGCAATATGCGTACTTTTCGCCATCTTTGCCCAAAAAGGCAGCATTCAACACAAAACCATAAGAAAAACTCTTTACAGGTTTAACGTGTTTGCTATGATGCGCTCCGCACTTGAGAGATGCGTTGGGAAAAACATCTCTTTAGCCTATCCATTATGAGTTAGGAAAAACACCCTGGAGGGGTTCCCGAGTGGCCAAAGGGAGCAGACTGTAAATCTGCCGGCACTGCCTTCGATGGTTCGAATCCGTCTCCCTCCACCATATTCTTCTTACCTCTTTCGAGAGTTAAGAGAACAACCTGATTGATGGGCTTATGGGAAAACATCAATTTAGGCTTACTTTGTGAAGAGTAAGACACACCCTGGAGGGGTTCCCG
>NZ_JBFRST010000031.1:0-1427 GCF_041473705.1 Vibrio sp. 10N.222.55.B11 | reverse complement strand
TGAACTGACCCCCAATAGTTGGACACCAATTATTGGGGGTCTTTTTATGTCCAAATATAGCCGAGAGCTAAAATGTATCATTGCTAAGCAATACTTAGATGGCACGTCATCTCTCTACTTAGCAAAACAATATTCAATTTCTTCAAGGCAGATACGGTATTGGGCTCAAGTCTTTGCCATCCATGGTACTGATTCATTTTTACCAACTAAGCATGCCGCGACTGCTCAAACAAAACGAAAAGCATTGAATTTAATGTGGACGAATGAATGGTCTCTCACGCACACTAGCGCTGTATTAAACCTCTCATCCCCTGGAATACTCTCTGTCTGGCTCAAACGATTTAATGAGCTCGGTATCAAGGGGCTCGAAATGCGCCAGAAAGGAAGACCCTCAATGAAACAGCAACCTCAACGTACCACTAAGCCTGATAATGAAATGACGCTTGAGGAGCTAAAAGAGGAGTTGGTCTACTTACGAACCGAGAATGCCGTTCTAAAAAAGTTGGAAGAGTTGGAGCAGGAAAAAAACCGTCGAACAAAGAAAAAGCGGTCATAGCTCTAACTCTTAAAGGCAAGTACCCGTTAAAGCACTTACTGCACACTCTACAGCTGGCAAAAAGTGTCTTTTATTATCAGGCTCAAACGAGCAAGCGCCCAAATAGCTACGAACGTGAGCTGCGGTTGATAAAGTCAATTTATCATGAACATAAGGGGCGATACGGCTACCGCCGTATTCACTTGGAACTAAAAAATCAGGGGTTCGTGCTTAATCATAAAACGGTTCAAAGGCTTATGGCTCAGCTCAACCTTAAATCGACGGTCAGGATTAAAAAGTATCGTTCATACCGAGGAGAGTCAGGAAAAGAAGCTCCCAACGTGCTTGAAAGAGATTTTAGTACGACTCAACCCGATGAAAAGTGGGTAACTGATGTCACGGAGTTCAAAGTCAAAGAACAGAAAGTATACTTATCTCCCGTTGTCGACTTGTTTACTCAGGAGGTGGTTGCTTATAGAGTGGCCAAAAATGCCTGCTTGCCGCTTGTCACGGATATGCTGACGGAGGCTATATCAAAGCTGAAACCCAACTCAAAGCCAATTATACACAGCGATCAAGGTTGGCAATATCGCCATCGACAGTATCAGAAAAAGGTAGCGGAGAGTGGGTTAACGCAAAGCATGTCGAGAAAAGGTAACTGCTTGGATAATGCGGTTGCTGAAAACTTTTTTGCTTTACTCAAAACAGAGATGTATCACAACCAAAGCTTTGAAGATGCAGATGCTCTGATAGAGCAAATTAAAGAATACATCGAGTACTACAATACCAAACGTATAAAAGTGAAACTAAAAGGCCTGACTCCGATAGAATATCGAACTCAGGCCTTGAAAGCCGCTTAACAGAAATGTCCAACTTTACGGGGTCACTTCAA
>NZ_JBFRST010000030.1:0-34846 GCF_041473705.1 Vibrio sp. 10N.222.55.B11 | reverse complement strand
CTTTAACTGATCGGCATTAGTGCACTGCACAGCCTTTTTGATTTTGTGTTAGTCGAGTCGCTTACTCTCTTTTCCATGGCAGACGAAATGCCACCACACCAAACAGAATCAAGATTGGGAAACGTAACGTTTCAACAATAAATGAAGCAATACCGCTGAAAGAGACAAAGCTTCCAGCCCAGCTAATCAGCAGATTTCCCGCTAACAACATCGCCATCACTCCAAGAACGATCTTGAATGAGAACTGACCAACCAAAGGTTTCGAGTCTGTTAACGTCACTAGGCATGCAATCGTCATCAAAATCGCCACCCAGAATGAGAATGTTGGCAGTGGCCATATCACCGTCAGAACAATCGACAGTAAGCACAATGCCCACCAAACACCTTTAGAACTCAATAAGGCGCTAATATCAACATCCGGTTTCGCGTCTAATCTCACGATATGCCACGTCGTTAAAGCGCCTAATACGCCACCCATTAATACATCACTAAAAAACGCACTACCTGAATAAGACTTAAATAGCATGATCCACAGCAGGCCAGCGAGCACTACCAGAATGGCTTTTTGCTCCAAGAGGCGCTTTAGTTTCCAAAAGACTAACAAGGTTAAACTGACCCACAAGGCAGCCAACAGACTTGGAAAACTATACCCACTGCTCATCACCAGTTTCAATGTTGGCATGTAAGCGTGTGGACGTGGAAAACCAAAACCTTGGTGCGCGATTAAAGTAAGTAGTGTCACCGAGATCAAAGTGAAGCCAAACTTCAACGCGAAGTTACGGCCAAAGTACCAAGCAATTAACGGCAATATCACAATGAAGACCCATGGCTTGGCCAACAAGTCAGTCAAAAGCACAGTATTCGCAAATACGCTTGGCATCTTATCGAACGTGTTTTGAAGTGACACAATCCAATTTAATTCAACTTGATGGACTTTGGGTGCCGCGCCCACCAGCTCAGTCACATACGTCACCGGTTGATCTGTCGCAGATAAAAACAGCTCGTTAATCTCAGACCACTGTTCTGGGTAGCGGTATTGGTGATCTTGCAATTCAGTAGGAGGAAGTAACATCGCTCGGCTGACTTCCACGCCATAATGAGGAGCAAACCAAATCGGCAGCTCAAAGCCACCTAACTCATTTCGAGCCTTGTAACTGATCACTTCAGAGTCAGAAATACAATCAAACACGACGGCACTGTCGGTATAACCTAGCACATCACCGACCGTTACCGACAAACCAGCCTCTTCCCACGTTTCACGTTGCGCCGCGACGGCTGGCGGCTCACCTGAAACAACAGTGCCTCCCGGTAGAGACAATTGACCGGTGATCAACTCATCAACCAACACGATTTGGTTATCAGCACGTACTACACACAAGGCGCCCGCGATATGATCGGGCAAAGTGTCGTTTGCCCAAGCGGAAGTAGTACTCAAAAGAGACAGTATGAAAACTAATAAATATCGAATAACCAACGAGTTTACCTAAAAAATAATAGAAGAATATTGAAGACTGCTGTTGCAGTTGAACTATTGTAATCAAAGCCACACAAAATCGCTGTCTACGTTTTGTGCAAAGCCTTCCTCATCCATTGAATGTGAGGTGTGAACCCCATTTTTTGATAGAAGTCCTTGGCAGGCGAGTTAAAGTCCCAAACTTCTACAAAGACTTGTTCAACCCCATAATCATCAAAAGTACTTTCAACTTTGTTAAACAACTTTTCAGCAATCGATTCTTTTCGATAATCAGGCAAGACAAACAGTTCATCGACACTTCCCATCGGCACTGGTTTGCTGACCGTTGAGATAAGCTCACAAAAATGCCCAGAGATAAAGCCAACAATGAGCTCTCCTTTTAATGCCACATAAACCAAACATTCAGGGTCATCCAAGTATCGTGCAATGCTTTTTTCCTGCTCAATCTCTTCTGCCGTTTTAAAGTGCTCTGGGCTAGCAAGGTGGTGGTGATGGTGGAGATCGAACATTAACTCGTTAAGTTGTTCTAAATCCGCGTGCTTTGCGGCCCTTAAGGTGACATTCATGACTATTGCGCTTCTCAAACCAAATTAATATCTAAATTGAGTCTAGTTTACTTGGCGTGAGTATCTATACAAGTTATTGAATTAATTCATTGTTTGAAGTGTGTATTTTAGATACAAAAACGGCCACATTACGTGGCCATTCTGTTTGAATGATTTTGAATTAAACGAATATCGAAGCTATGGTTTTTGCTGTGGCTTTTGCTGTAGCTTCAGCTTTATGCACCGTTATCTTCTTTCTCTTCTTTGAGATCAGCAAGCTGTTGTTCCAGTTCAATAAGCTTAATTTCCGCCTCTACTTCCGCAACTCGCTTTTCTGCATCAGTGCGATTGTCTTGCGCTAGACCATCAGCAGTAACTTGGGTTCGTTGTGCGTTTCTTGCATCGACCGTATCTTTCATTGAACCCGCAACACCACCGGTCACACCACCTAATGCAGCGCCCTTAACGGCTAAACTCGCATCTCCAGTTAGAGCGCCGGCTGTTGCTCCTAATAAAGCACCACCTACCGCACCACGATTACGTGCGGCATTCTCATTTTCGTTATCCATTGCTGGTGATGCGCAACCAGAAAGAGTCACAATCAGTGTCGCTAAAAGAAAAGGTTTAGTGAATTTCATAGGAGTCTCGCTTAGTTCTTCGTTTTGAGTAGAACCATCTTAAGCAGAGCCGTTAATGAGATAAATAAAGCCAAGTTTAGACGATACATCATGTTCAGCTATGTATTATTCAGCCATCGCATAACTGATTAATGATATATAGCTTTGAGCTCGCTTTATCCTCACCAACAAAAAAGGCGACCAATAAGGTCGCCTCAATCGCGCTTTCTCTATAATTCTTGCCTTTCACATATCTCTTAGCCTTTAGACCAAAAGTTTTGCATGTTTGCTACGCTAGGTGGTGGCCTAACACCACAATCTCGATAATGATTTTTATCGCCGATCCCCAGTATCTTGCCATTTTCGTCATCAATCATAGCCGCAACTTTAACACCGTCTCCCACATGGCGAGTTAACACGACAATTTCACCAGCTCTTTCAGACCTTACTGCGCCTAAGATTTGATATTCGTAGCGGCCTTTCCTTGAATTAACGATCATCTTCGAGTTAATAGGGTCGGCTTCATATCCCACACCAATATCAAAAACCGCTTGATAGAGATCGACGCCAGTCTTTGATACACATTTAAATACCTTGGGATGACTCAAAGGTTCTAACAACGCTCTACTCGCTTCATCCTTTGAAATACTGGCACTAGCAGCACCACTGACCAATAAAGCAATCAACAAAAAGTAAGCTCGCATAAAAAGACCTCAATATGTGGGATTCATAATGAGGTCATAGTAAACGCAATGGATAAGCGGATGAATAAAGTAGAGTTTAGGTAAACCATCACGCCGGATTATGTATAAATCAACAAGCCGAAGGTGAGATTACCTAAACTGCGACGTCTATTTGCCGAGCTTTTCAGCAATTTCAGTTAAGCTGGTAGGGTCGTCAATAGTTGAAGGCACCACATATTGTTCACCTTCTGCGATCTGCCGGATCGTTCTACGTAAGATCTTACCTGAGCGTGTCTTAGGTAACCTCTCAACAACCAAGGCTTGCTTAAAACAAGCTACCGCGCCGATCTCATTACGAACCTTGCCAACCAATTCCCTTTGCAACTCAATGCCATCGACTTTTACGCCATCTTTTAACACAACTAGACCTAAAGGAAGTTGTCCTTTCAAGTCATCGTGAATCCCGACTACCGCACATTCTGCAATGGCTGGGTGACCACCCACGATCTCTTCCATTTCTCCAGTCGACAGACGGTGTCCCGCTACGTTTATCACATCGTCGATACGGCCCATAATAAATAGATACCCATCTTCATCGAGATAGCCACCGTCCCCAGAAACATAATAGCCTGGGAATTGGCTCAGATAGCCAGATTCAAATCGATCATGATTACGCCAAACCGTTGGCAGACAACCGGGTGGTAGTGGACGTTTGAGTGCAACAAAGCCTTGCTGATTTGGCTGTGCCGTTTCACCCAATTCATTAAGAATCTCGACTTGGTAACCGGGCACAGGCTTAGTTGAAGAACCTGCTTTCACTGGCAAAGATTCCAGCCCTGTCGGATTGGCAGAAATAGCCCAACCCGTTTCGGTTTGCCACCAGTGGTCAATAACCGGTTTATTGGTATGAGACTCAACCCAATCCAATGTTGGCGGGTCCAAACGCTCTCCCGCCATAAAAATCGACTTGAGCGATGATAAGTCATACTTGGTGAGTAACTCGCCTTCAGGATCTTCTTTCTTGATAGCTCTAAATGCCGTTGGCGCAGAAAATAACACATCGACGTTGTACTCTTCACACACACGCCAGAATGCCCCCGGATCTGGCGTTCTAACTGGCTTTCCTTCAAACAAGATGGTTGTGCAACCATGAATCAATGGCGCATACACAATATAGGAATGCCCCACTACCCAGCCGACATCAGAAGCCGCCCAAAACACACCATCTTGCGGCATATCGTAGATAGTGCTCATCGAGTATTTCATCGCGACCGCATGACCACCATTATCGCGCACCACGCCTTTTGGCTTACCCGTCGTCCCTGATGTATACAAGATATATAGTGGGTCAGTCGCTAGAACAGGCACACATACGTGAGGCAAAGCATCCTTAACAGCTTGCTGCCAAAGTACATCACGTTCGTTGTTCAATTCGGCTAGAGACTGCTCTCTTTGGAATACCACCACTTTCTCAGGCTTCCATCGGCTGTCCATGATCGCGCGATCGACCATCGGCTTATATGGCAGGACTTTATTTATCTCGACACCGCAGGATGCAGTAATCAACACCTTGGGCTCGGCATCTTCAATTCGAACTGCAAGCTCATGAGGGGCAAAACCACCAAACACCACCGAATGCACCGCACCTAGTCGTGCACAGGCCAACATTGCCATCGCCGCTTCAGGAATCATTGGCATGTAGATCACCACACGATCACCTTTGGTAACGCCTTGCGTGGCTAACATACCAGCGACTTTAGCCACTTGGTTACGCAATTGATTGTAAGTGTACGAGGATTGAGTTCCTGTAACTGGAGAGTCGTAAATCAGTGCGGTATTGTCACCTCGCCCATTTTCACAATGATAATCCAGCGCGAGCCAGCAGGTGTTCATCACCCCATCAGGAAACCAACGCTCAATTCCGTTATCGTCAGTTTGTAATATCGTTTTTGGTGGTTCAAACCAATCTATCGCTTGTGATTGTGTTTCCCAAAACGAATTTGGGTCTTCCCTCGCCCATTGATACTCGGTGATGTAATCTGTTTTTCTAGTCATTCGATTCGTAGCAGACATAGTGCCTCCTCCATGATTTATCCATTAGTCCAAGCGACTAGCTTTTAACAGTTTCACTTGGGTGCACTCTTTTCTCAGCGTTGTATTCGTGAACATTTAACCGTTCACGACAATCGCTTTACTTGGGAAAAGGCACACGAATGGCACCTTCCATGATCACTCGGGCACTACGACTCATAATCGCCCTCTCTATTTTCCACCCACTTTCGGCCTGCAGCGCTTTCGCACCTACCTTTAAGGTTCCTGACGGGTGTCCAAAGGTCACGAAATCACGACTTCCCTCACCGGCTGCCAAGTTCACTAAGGTGCCAGGAACACTTGCCGCTGAAGCAATAGCAACCGCAGCCGTACCCATCATGGCATGGTGCAGTTGCCCCATAGACAAAGCACGCACCAGAAGGTCAGTATCTTCGACAGCAACCGATTTACCACTGGAAGCTTGGTACGCTTGAGGCTTAGCAACAAACGCGACTTTAGGTGTATGTTGACGTGATTCAGCTTGTTCTAAAGAATCAATAAGACCCATTGCTACTGCACCATATGCTCGTATGGATTCAAACAGAGCCAAGGCTTTGGTATCACTATTGATATCTGATTGAAGTTCAGTGCCTTGGTAGCCAACCGATTCAGCATCAACAAAAATGGTGGGTATCCCAGCATTAATGTATGTCGCTTTGATGCAACCCAGATCGGGAACATCTAAAAAATCGACAACATTCCCTGTTGGGAACATAGAGCCACTCGCATCGGCGGGGTCTAGGAAATCAACTTGGATCTCAGCGGCGGGGAAAGTCACACCGTCGAGTTCAAAATCACCTAACTCTTGAACTTCGCCACCAGCGATAGGTACATGAACAATAATGGTTTTCTCTATGTTCACTTGCCATACTCGCACCTCGACCACACCGTTTTCTGGAATACGATTCGAGTCGACTAGGCCACTATGAATAGCAAATGGGCCCACTGCAGCAGACAGATTGCCGCAGTTACCGCTCCAATCAACGAACGGCTTGTCTATTGCTACTTGGCCGAATAGGTAATCAACATCGTGATCGGCTTTACTACTTTTCGAAACAATAACGGTTTTACTGGTACTGGATGTTGCACCACCCATGCCATCGGTTTGTTTGCCATAAGGATCTGGACTACCAATCACGCGCAGAAGTAATGCGTCTCGAGCTTCTCCGGCAACTTGCGCAGCCTCAGGTAAGTCACTTAAGTTGAAGAAAACGCCTTTGCTTGTTCCGCCCCGCATGTAGGTAGCAGGTACTTTTATCTGTTTATTTGTCATCATAAGCTCCTACTGTGCGAGAAAGTCTTTAGCGAAACGTTGCAATACGCCACCAGCGCTGTACACATTCACTTCGTCTGCCGTGTCTAGTCGGCAGGTCACAGGAACATCCAGCTTGTCACCGTTTTTACGAGTGATGACTAGAGCCAAATCAGACCCTGCTTCAATGTCGCCGTACACGTCGTAAAGCTCGGTGCCGTCCAGTTCTAAGGTATTGCGATTGGTTCCCGCTTTAAACTGCAAAGGCAACACACCCATTCCAACTAAGTTGGTTCTGTGGATTCGTTCAAAGCCTTCGGCGACAATCACTTCAACACCCGCCAAGCGCACCCCTTTGGCTGCCCAGTCACGTGATGAACCTTGTCCATAATCGGCACCAGCAACGACAATCAAGGGTTGTTTACGATTCATGTAAGTTTCTATCGCTTCCCACATTCGCGTAACTTGACCTTCAGGTTCAACTCTTGCTAATGAACCTTGCACGACTTCTCCAGCGTCCTTCACCATTTCGTTAAACAGCTTAGGGTTGGCGAATGTTGCTCGTTGCGCGGTTAAGTGATCGCCTCGATGGGTCGCGTAAGAGTTAAAGTCCTCTTCCGGCACTTCCATTTTGGTGAGGTATTCCCCCGCAGCGCTCGAAGCGAGAATCGCATTTGAAGGGGATAAGTGATCTGTGGTGATGTTGTCACCCAAAATCGCTAAAGGTCTCATACCAGATAGGCTTCGCTCTCCCGCCAGAGCTCCTTCCCAATAAGGTGGTCTGCGAATATAGGTACTTTGAGGTCGCCAGTCATAAAGCGGTTCAGTAGTCACCTGTTCCTCGTCTGGCTGGAACATTTTCACGTAGATTTGTTGGAATTGCTGAGGCTTAACATGTTCACCGACCACTGCATCGATCTCTGCATCACTCGGCCACAAGTCACTTAAATAGATCGATTTTCCGTTGCTGTCTGTACCTAAGCTGTCTTTTTCGATATCAAAGCGAATCGTACCAGCTAAGGCATAAGCGACGACCAATGGCGGTGATGCTAAAAACGCTTGTTTGGCATAAGGGTGAATTCGACCATCGAAGTTTCGATTCCCCGATAGCACAGCGGTTGAATATAGGTCACGGTCGATGATCTCTTGTTGAATTTTAGGATCCAACGCACCACTCATTCCATTACAGGTTGTGCACGCATAACCTACGATACCGAAGCCTAATTGTTCCAGCTCAGGTAGCAAACCTGCCGACTCAAGATAGAGCTTGGCAACTTTAGAGCCCGGCGCAAATGACGTTTTCACCCACGGCTTGCGAACTAATCCAAGCTGATTGGCTTTCTTAGCAACCAATGCCGCGGCGACCACGTTTCTTGGGTTACTGGTGTTAGTACAAGAAGTAATTGCCGCAATGATTACGGCACCATCGGGCATCTGATCATCGCTGTACTGCTTAGCATGCTGCTCTTTCCAAGATGCTTGGCTGATACCTTGTTCAGCCAGCTCTCTGGTTGGCAAACGGCGATGAGGATTTGAAGGCCCCGCAAGGTTACGCTCAACTTTAGACAAATCAAACTCAAGCACACGTTCGTATTGAGCGGAATCTAAGTCATCAGCCCAAAGTCCGGTTTGCTTGGCATAGCGTTCGACTAGTTCAACCTGCTCAGGCTCACGGCCAGTGAGTTTTAGGTATTGAATGGTCTGTTCATCGATATAGAACATACCCGCTGTCGCACCATATTCTGGCGTCATGTTAGATATCGTTGCGCGGTCACCAATAGTCAGAGCACGAGCCCCTTCACCGAAGAATTCCAAATAGCTTGAGACCACTCTCTCATTGCGAAGGAACTCAGTAATCGCAAGCACAATATCCGTTGCGGTGATCCCTTCTTGTCGTTGACCCGTTAGTTTAACGCCGACAATATCAGGCAAACGCATCATTGACGGACGACCGAGCATCACTGTCTCAGCTTCCAAGCCGCCCACACCAATGGCAATAACGCCCAGAGCATCGACATGAGGAGTATGGCTGTCTGTGCCGACACAGGTATCAGGAAACGCGACGCCTTCTTTAGATTGAATAACTGGAGACATTTTCTCCAAGTTAATCTGGTGCATGATCCCGTTACCCGCAGGGATCACACTCACGTTTTTAAACGCGGTTTTACACCATTCAATAAAATGAAAACGGTCTTCGTTTCTGCGCTCCTCAATCGCGCGGTTTTTATCAAAGGCTTCGCTATCAAAGCCTGCATGTTCCACTGCCAGAGAGTGATCAACAATCAATTGAGTTTCGACAACGGGGTTCACATTGGCAGGGTCTCCGCCTTGGTCGGCAATCGCGTCTCTTAATCCAGCCAAATCAACCAAGGCTGTTTGACCAAGAATGTCATGACATACCACGCGCGCAGGATACCAAGGAAAATCTAAGTCGCTCTTGCGTTCAATAATCTGTTTTAAGCTGCCTTCAAGGGTTTCAGGATCACAGCGTCTTACTAATTGCTCTGCCAATACTCTCGACGTATAAGGCAAGGTTTTATAACTGCCCGGAGATATCGCTTCTACCGCTTCGCAAGCATCGAAATACTCTAAATGGGTTCCGGGTAAAAGTTTCCGGTACTGATTTTTATCAAGGTACTGAGCTTGTTCAAGTTTTACATCAGACATACATCCACCATTATCTGTTAAATTCTATTCGTTGGTTCTTGAGGCCTTGTCATATGAAGACGGAAGTCACCTCAAGACATAAGTCGGCTCGATATAGAGAACTAACGTAAGTGGATTGGTAGCCAGTCTTGATGCTCTGGGCCGGTGTAGTCTGCACTTGGACGAATGATGCGATTATTTTCTCTCTGTTCGAACACGTGCGCCGTCCAACCCGTAAGGCGGCTCATCACGAAGATAGGAGTAAACAATTTGGTTGGGATGTCCATGAAGTGATAAGCCGACGCATGGAAGAAGTCAGCATTACAGAACAAGCCTTTCTCGCGCTTCATTACCGCTTCAACACGCTCAGAAACGGCGTAAAGCTGCTTATCTCCCACTTCTTGAGCTAACTCTTTTGACCAACGCTTGATTAGAGCATTTCGTGGGTCGCTTTCACGATAAATGGCATGACCGAAGCCCATGATTTTGTCTTTGTTAGCAAGCATCTGCATGATGTTAGTTTCTGCTTCATCAGCGGATTTCCAATCTTGGATCATTTCCATTGCCGCTTCATTCGCACCGCCATGTAAAGGACCTCTTAGTGTGCCAATTGCTGCTGTAACGCACGAATGAATATCTGCCAGTGTTGATGCACACACACGAGCGGCAAAAGTCGAAGCATTAAACTCATGTTCCGCATACAGGGTGAGCGAGCAGTGCATTACCTTCTTGTGAAGTTCACTCGGCGCTTTATCCGTTAACATCTTCAAGAAGTAGCCACCCAGACACGCTTCGCTTTGATCTTCCGTATCAATGCGCACGCCATCATGGCTAAAGCGATACCAGTAACAAATAATCGCAGGGAAAAGCGCGAGCATTCGTTCAGTCGCAGGCAATTGTTCTGAAAAATCAGATTCTTGCTCTAGATTACCTAGCATCGAACAACCCGTTCTCATCACATCCATTGGGTGAGCGTCTGCAGGAATAAGCTCCAACAATGCTTTCAAAGGTTGAGGTAAACCACGTAAACCAACCAACAATGTTTTGTAATCGTCTAGCTCTTTTTCATTGGGCAAATGGCCTCTTAATAGCAGATGTGCCACTTCTTCAAACTGAGCGTGGTTAGCAAGATCGGTAATGTCATAGCCACGGTAAGTTAAACCCGTTCCTGATTTTCCTACCGTACATAGCGCAGTCGACCCTGCACTTTGACCACGTAGACCAGCACCACCGATTGCCGGTGCGCTGGCTGGTTTGTTTGCTGTTTTTTCACTTTTTTGCTCTACTTTTGAAGCATTTTCGACAGCGGCTTTATCACTCAAAGATACAGACATGGTGAACTCCTTTTCTGTGTTAGCCGCCTGCACTCTTTGGTGCTGCCTATTTATATGCCCGATGATCTTTATCATCGGTACTGGATTTGGCGACTAACCATTTCACGTTATTGGATTAAGTTGATTTTTGATTAATTGAAACTGGTTTACCCTTCGCTTGAAAACAACTGATCAAGCTTGTTCTCGTAATCGTGGTAACTCAGGTGTTCGTAAAGCTCTTTACGGGTTTGCATTGAGTCCAACAGAGCTTCTTGGTTGCCTTCAACTAACAAGTGTTTGTAAACATTCTCCGCGGCTTTGTTCATCGCACGGAACGCACTCAATGGGTAAAGCACCATATCGACACTTGATTGGGCTAACTCGTTACAGTTATAGAGGGGGGTTTGGCCAAATTCAGTGATGTTCGCAAGAATAGGCACATGTTTACCTGTTGCTGATTTCAAAGCTGCCGAGAACTTCACATATTGGTCGAGTTGATTCATCGCCTCAGGGAAAATCATGTCTGCGCCCGCTTCAACACACGCAATCGCTCGTTCAATCGCGCTATCAATGCCTTCAACCGCCAATGCATCGGTACGCGCCATAATCACGAAGCTCTCATCGGTTCTAGCATCTGTTGCCGCTTTGACTCGATCAACCATCTCTTGCTGGCTTACAATCGCTTTATTGGGACGATGACCACATCGCTTCTGGGCAACTTGATCTTCCATGTGAATAGCAGCAGCACCCGCTTTTTCCATCGCTCGAATGGTTCGTGCAATGTTAAATGCACCACCAAACCCCGTATCGATGTCCACCAGCAAAGGTAAATCACACGCATTGGTAATACGTTCCACATCGACCAACACATCGTTCAATGTAGTAATGCCCAAGTCAGGCAAACCGTAAGACGCATTGGCGATACCTCCGCCAGACAAATAGATAGCTTGGTGGCCCAAGTTCTTTGCCATCATTGCGCAGTACGGATTGACCGTGCCGACGATCTGCAATGGGTCGTTGTCTTGCACAGCTTGTCGGAACTTAGCTCCTGCTGATAACTTCATAATGACGCTCCCTGTTAATTGTTTATTTCTAGCTAACCTTTAAGACTTACGGCTTTTGGTTATCGCCAGCTCTGACCCGCTGACAGATACCAGTCGCCAGTTAATCAAGATCTTTGGATTGAATTTGTTGTTCTATCAGCAATCGACTGCCCGAGATGTGTCGTCGCATTAGCATTTCTGCTAGCTCTTCATCGCGATTACGAATCGCTTGTAGGATGTATTTGTGTTCATCGAGCGCCTCTTTTGGTCGAGACTGAGCCCTAGGCGATTGATAGCGGTACATTCGTAATAGGTGATAAAGCTCGTCACACAGCAGCGAAATGAGTTTGCTGTTACGACTCGCTTTGATAATGCGATAATGGAAATCGAAATCCCCATGTTGATGAAAGTAAGAAGAACCTTCGACTTCATCGATGTGCTTTGAGTGTGTCGACAATAACCCTTCAAGCCCAATAAGCTCTTCTTGTGTGATATGTCGCGCTGCTAATCGCGCAGCCATACCTTCCAATGCCTCTCGCACCGCGTAAAGCTCTAGCAGTTTGTCTGCCGAAAAAGTAATAACTCGAGCGCCGACATGAGGAATTCGCTCAATAAGCCCTAGCCCTTCCACACGCATTATCGCTTCACGTAATGGACCTCGACTTACCTCGAAGCGTTTAGCCAGTTCAGGCTCCGAGATCTTACTGCCCGGTGCTAATTCACCGTTAACAATCGCCTCAACGAGATACTCTGTCAGATTTTCCGACTTGGTGTTTTCTTTGTTGCTCACACGTGTTTTCGTGTTTGCACTTAAGGTGAGATCTTTTATCGCAGTATTCATATTCACGCTGCTCACTTCTGATTGCCGACCCTAACTGTCAACAATTTCATAACATGAACATAAAATACACGATTGAATTGTCGACAATCAAGCCAATTGTCGACAATTTAGACTAAGGTAGTATTTTTCATAGACGATTAAAACTAATCCAAAAGGACACTACAAACAACTCAACCATCTGTTATTTATCGATTTAATCAGAGTAAGAGTCACTAACCCCCTATCTACCCTAAAATCATTTGAAATCGATATGTCGACAACTTATAGCCGAAAGCAGCCCCCTTCGTATCTATCCACCAGCTCACCGATAAACAGATATAAAAAAGGCGCACTCATGTGCGCCTTTCATTCATCGAACCCGTTCTAACAAGCCAACCTTTAATCAAGCTATCTGACGAGTAACTTCTAGGTATTTGTTGATATCAACGAAATCAATTTGTTCCGGTTTGAGATACTCTTCTGCATAACGCAGGTGAGTACCGCTGGTTAAGAACAATCTAAACAGTTCGATATCGAGATGCTCGTCCAACGCCATTTTGTACATGATGTCGACAGCAACACTGATTGGCTTCGCCTTCTTATAAGGCCTATCCGCAGCAGTTAACGCCTCAAAAATATCGGAGATCACCAGAATACGTTCTGGGATTGAAAGGTCATCACCAGTCAGCTTCCTTGGATATCCCGTACCTTTGAGTGTTTCATGATGCGTCGAAGCATAGCGAGGAACACGGCTTAGCTCTTTCGGGAATGGCAGGTTCTCAAGCATCTTAATCGTGCCAAGCATATGCTCATTTATCTTGAATCGGTCTTCAGCAGTTAACGTGCCACGTGCAATGCTCAGATTGTAGACTTCGCCTAAGTTGTATAGGTGCTCCGGCACATCCATTTTGATTTGATATTTCGGGTCGAACTCTAACGGCCTATCTCTTTTCACTATATGTTCAGGCTTATCACTTAACAGCAGCTCTGTCGCTGGCAAGCTTGAACTCGATTCTCGATTCAAGGCTTCTATCGGTGATAGACCAAGTTGGTCATCAAAATTACGCATCCAAGTCGTCTCAGCTATCGAACGAATACGAGCAACTTTGTCGTCACTCATGAACTCACCACCAACGTTCGACGTAGCGATAAAGGCAAAGTCATCTTGTAGCTGCTGCTTCGTTGCCGTAAGTTCATCGGCTATCAGTTGCGTTGATAGCGTACCATCAAGTTGTTTTCTCAAAGCGGTGATTTCCGCATCACGCCAAAGTACTTCAAATCGAGTTCTCACCTCGTGGATTCGGTTGTAGTTCGCTTCTAACTTCGTACCTTTATCGACGATGTGTTCCGGTGTCGTGATCTTGCCACAATCATGAAGCCAAGCCGCAATTCTAAACTCACGGCGTTCGTCATCATTTTTAAACTCAAAGTCTTTGAAGTGCTCAGACTGCGATTGTTCCGCCGCGTCAGCCAGCATCAAGCCGAGTTCTGGTACACGATTACAATGCCCTGCCGTATAAGCGGACTTATCATCGATCGCTTGAGCGATGAGCTTGATAAACGACTCAACAAACGCCTCTTGCATCTGTTCATGTCGTTTAATCTCCATAGCCATATCTTTTACAGCAACAGATAATTCCCACACTTCTTTGATTCGAGTATCAAGAACTGTCACGTTGTCATAATCACGCAGCTTAACCTTATGAGTCTCTTCCTCTAATTGGCGAATTGGATGCACTATCGGCGCACCAAAAACCCAAGCAATAGGCAACGTCAAACTCATCAGTAACACCGTTACACCAACAGAGGTTGCTAGACGTTTATTGACTGTACTGAAGACTTCAGATTCGGGAATCAATACCGCAAAATACTCAGAGTAGTGTTCGCCCGTGTCTATTTTCTTTAAATAGAGATGCTTGATCTCGCCATTCAACTCTACCCTTACCATACTGCCTTCAACCGTTGCTTCCTTAGTCAAATCATAAAGTTCAGTATAAGGAACCGTCGTATTCGTATTAAAGCCGGTATCATGCAGCCACTTTTTCGCTAAGGCATCAAGTTGTTCACCACTTAACTTACTGATAGCTTGATCAATGATTGGGAGCAATTGTTTATGCTTGCTCTGCAGCACCAAATGGAATTGGTTTGAGTAGTTCTGTTTTAGATCTTCTAGAGTCCCATTGACAACAAGGCCTGGCTGGAAAAACCTATCTAATGCAAACGAGAGTACGGGTTCTGCTTCTAAGAAAGCAAAGTTCTCTTCGCTTTCAATTGAATTAAATGCAGACTCTAGGTTTTCAAATTCAACTAAATCAATGTTCGGAAAATCCTCTCTCAACTTAGGAATAATTGACCACCCAGATAAAATGGCAACTTTTTTACCCTCAAGCTCGGCATAATTAGTGACAACCTTCGCGCCGACCCTTGTCACGATAGAAAATGGCAATTCATAAATTGGAGTCGTGTATAGGCCATCTATGCCATTATTTTTATAATGTTGAACCGATTGCAGGCCATCAATACTTCCTTCTTGAAACTTACTGACAAGCTCGCCCCAAGAGAAACCATTAACAAATTCAAACCTGATCCCTGTCATCTCACCAATCATTTTAAGAAGGTCTATCGCATAGCCGTTTGGTTTTCCCGCCACTGAAAAGTCCATCGGCCCCCAATCATTTTGATTAGACACTAACAGCGGAGGGGTATCGTTAATCAAGGCTTGCTGCTCAGACGATAGCATCAATGTTGATACATCAAACTCCGATTCCTGATTGTTAACCTTGAGGTTAGACGCAATAATATTACCCGATTTCGAATATAAGAAAGACTCAACCTTACTGTCTTCTGCTAAGCCAAGCGCCGTACCTGATAGTTTGCTAGCTAAAGAAGACAACACAATATCAATACCAATCACATGTTGAACTTCAGATTCGATTTTCGAATCAAACGCTAAAGAATAAGTTTGCCCGGTAATTTGTAAATGCTGGAAAAGATATGGCTGAGTTTTTTCGACCGACTGAACATTGGCAAAAACATACCAAGGCCTGGTTGTTGGAAGGTAGTTGCTCTGCTCCGTAGTTGAGTTTCTTAGCGTAAACTCTTGGTCAAAATATTTCGTCGTACGGACGCGCTCCTCCCCTATATTATGAATCTCAACCACAACCCAACGGTCCTTTTGTTGTGCACCGATTTTTTCTCTAACGACAGGGGCAGATTCTAGATTAATAATTTGGAAGAAGTTTTCATTAGATGAGCCAATGTAAATACTATAAAAGAGAGGGTTATCTTTAATTGCTTCTGAAAGAATACTACGCGACTCTTCTTTCGATATTTTGTTACTTATAGAACGTTTCACTGAAGAAAGTAAACGCGCGGTATTGGCTGCGTCAGAATCAACCGCGCCGATATAGTTACTCAGCTCTTGGGACACCATCGTCAACTTTGATAGGGTATTCTCAGTCGCCATTTTTTTACTGAAGTAATATTGCAGTGAAACCGCAACAACAGCGGTAAGAAATGTCGCGAGTAAAAACATTCCTCCAACAGTAAATCGTAACGAAATTTTTTTGTCTGTCATTATTCGATCCTTGAATAACCACTAGCTCAGAAATGTAACGTGCCAGCTATAATCATATTATTACAGTAGCACTGCACACCTAGCAACATATTATTCTATATATTAAAGAGCGCCTCTCCATATCACTCTTTGTGTCGCAATAAGTACCCTCTTTAATGATACACAGCAGTATAAAGCGACCAACAGTCAAAAAAATTGTTCACATAAACTCAAGAAAAACCTAGTTATTATTGCTAGAAGAATCCTACAGCCACCTCCCCGTGAACTTTATGAACAATATTAATCCAATGTTCTTTATTCTCAATATCGCCGCATTACAGACATTTCGTTAACACACCGTTAACTTTAACGTCATCTACTAAGCAATACCCTATTCGTGTATTTAGTAGCTGGATATAAAACATAAGTTTCTCTCCATTGAAGAGATCCCCTACATAAGGAACGTGAACCATGTTCAAGGCACTGAAACCTACTCTTGCGGCTTCTATAATCGCAGCAACCTTTTCTTTCAACACTTTTGCTGCTGACGTAGAAAAAATCCACTTCCTAATCCCTGGCGGCGCTGGTGGCGGTTGGGATATGACAGCTCGTGGTACGGGTGATGTATTGGTGAAATCAGACATCGTAGAAAATGTCTCTTTCCAAAACCTATCTGGTGGCGGTGGCGGTAAAGCGATTGCTCACCTAATCGAAACGGCTCAACGCCAAGAAGACACGCTAATGGTGAACTCAACGCCTATCGTTGTTCGTTCACTAACGGGGATCTTCCCACAATCTTTCCGTGACCTAACTCCTGTAGCAGCAACCATTGCCGATTACGGTGCAATTGTCGCGTCTGCAGATTCTAAGTACAACACTTGGGAAGACGTCGTTAAAGAATTCGAAACCAACCCACGTAAAGTAAAAATTGCTGGTGGCTCAGCTCGTGGCAGCATGGACCACCTTGTGGTTGCGGCAGCGTTCAAAGGCGAAGGTTTTGATGCTAAAAAAGTACGTTACATTGCCTACGATGCTGGCGGTAAAGCGATGGCGGCACTGCTTTCTGGCGAAACACAGCTGCTTTCTACTGGCCTTGGTGAAGTGCTAGAGATGTCTAAATCTGGCCAAGTAAAAGTGCTTGCTGTAACGGCACCAAAGCGTCTTGACGCTGCACCGAATATCCCAACACTGACTGAGTACGGCAACGAAACCGTATTCGCTAACTGGCGTGGTTTCTTTGCAGCACCGGGCACAAGCCAAGCGAAGATCGACGAGTGGAATGTAGCGCTTGGCAAAATGTACAAAACCGATGAGTGGCAAGTGGTTCGTGACCGTAACGGTTGGATCGACAACTACAAAGCTGACAAAGATTTTTACGCCTTCCTAGAAGATCAAGAAAAACAGATGGGCGACCTAATGCGAGAGCTTGGTTTCTTGAAATAACCAACAACCATAGAGGGCCTATGTGCCCTCTTACTCTTTCCTTGTTTCGCCGTGCATGAGTTAACTTCAAACTCCTTTGTTTATTCGTAGACGTATTACTAACGCTTGCCGATTCGTTGTAAACGCAAGTGGCTGATAAACCAGTACCGTAATTCGCTTACCTTTGGTTAGTGATCCCAGACATTTCATTGACTCGCTCATGTACGGCTTTTTTACTTTTTATACCACCCCAAATGGAGTTGGATATGTCGGACTTACCAACCAAATTTCTGAGTAAGGAATCTTTGCTTTCGAAGGATCGCATCGGAGCCATGCTCTTTATGCTTGCATGTTTATGCTATGGCTACCAAACCACGCTGATTCCTTTGTTCCCCGGTGACGAGTACGAACCCTTCACAGCAAGAACCTTACCTACCCTGTTGACGTTTATCGGCATTGGCCTTTCGTTGATCCTGCTAATAACAGGACAACCGGATAAGAAAGTCACATGTGACACAACACCGCTAAACTGGAAACTGCTGATTGGCTTCTTGGTGTTAATGGCACTGTACGGTGTTGGGCTGACTTATCTTGGCTTTGTTTTAGCAACCAGCTTCTTCTTACTTGCAGGCTTTTACCTGTTGGGTGAGCGCCGCAAAACTGTTTTATTTGGCGCGTCGTTTCCTTTCGTTATCGCGTTCTTTCTTTTATTAACTCAAGGCTTAGATATCTACCTAGAGCCTGGTTTAATCTTCACTCTTTGGTAGGGATAACATTATGTTAGACGGAATTTTACAAGGACTTTCTACCGCTGTGATGCCAATGAACATCATGATGGTAATTGTGGGCTGTTTCGTGGGTACCTTCATCGGTATGCTACCGGGGTTAGGTCCAATTTCAGCAATCGCGTTGATGATCCCTATTACATACGGCCTAGACCCTTCTTCTGGCCTAATCTTGATGGCTGGTGTGTATTACGGCGCTGTATTTGGTGGCTCCACGTCATCCATCTTAATCAATGCTCCGGGTTGTTCTTCAACGGTAGTAACCGCGTTTGACGGCTACCCGATGGCTCAAAAAGGCCAAGCAGGTAAAGCACTTGCTCTCGCGGCTTACTCTTCTTTCACAGGCGGTACGCTTTCAGCAATCATGCTTTTGATTGCCGCACCGGCTCTAGCAAGCGTGTCACTGAGCTTCCAGTCTTCAGACTACTTTGCGTTGATGCTATTAGGTTTGTCCGCTGTAGCGGCGTTTGCAGGCCCAGGTCAGGTAATCAAAGCGTGGATGATGACTATTCTTGGTTTGATGCTATCAACTGTAGGTATCGACAAAGGTGTTGGCGTTGAACGGTTCACTTTTGGCCTTACGGATCTGATGGATGGCTTTAGCTTCCTATTATTAGCGATGGCAACATTCGCACTGGGTGAAACCTTGATGGGTATTCTAAAACCAGAGCAAGACACCAGCGCGGAAGAAAGCCAAAAGATGTCGGATATTGGTAGCATGAAGGTCACCAAAGAAGAGTTCAAAGAAGTGGCACCAGTTTCAATTCGATCTTCTATTCTCGGTTTCTTTACCGGTGTTCTACCGGGCGCGGGTGCCACTATTGCGGCATTCCTAAGTTACGGTATGGAGCGTAGCCTCGCGCCAAAAGACAAGCAGAAAGAGTTCGGTAAAGGCAGTATTCGTGGTCTTGTGGCTCCTGAATCAGCAAACAATGCAGCTTCAAGTGGTTCATTTGTACCGCTGTTAACACTCGGTATTCCGGGCTCTGGTACTACAGCAATTATGCTTGGTGCATTGATTGCCTACGGTATTCAGCCGGGTCCTCGCTTGTTCGTTGAGCACCCAGACGTATTTTGGTCGGTGATTATCTCGATGTACTTTGGCAACATCGTGCTGGTTATCTTAAACCTGCCTTTAATCCCTTATATTTCTAAACTGCTAGCGGTACCTAGAACGGTTCTACTGCCAATGATTATCTTCTTCTCAATCACTGGCGTGTACTTGGTGTCATTCAACACGATGGACGTATTTGTGATGCTACTGGTAGCGATGGCTGCGATAGCATTAAGGCTAGCCAACTTCCCATTGGCACCATTACTGTTAGGCTTCATATTGGGCGGCTTGATGGAAGAGAACTTAAGACGAGCATTGATGATCAGCGATGGTGAGTTGAACTTCTTATGGGAACGCCCTATTACGATGACCTTCACTATTCTGGCGGTATTGGTGCTGTCTAGCCCGATTCTAGTGAAACTATTTAAGAGTTTTAGAGCGAAGCCAGTAGAAGTGTAAAGCTTTATCGAATCAACTAAACCTCAACGAAAGGAGCCATTGGCTCCTTTTTTCATTTAAAGCCTCAATTAAAACCAGCGGTTAAAGATGGTAGCAAACTCACAAACCTATCTTTACAACACACATGGCGCTGATATTCATAACAAATTCAAGTAAGGTAACCAGTTAGTTAACGTATTGGATTCTAAAACTATGGATTGGTTGATTCTATTCTTATCAGGGGTGGTTGGCGGTGTGCTTAACTCCATTGCGGGTGGCGGCAGCTTCATCACTTTCCCTGCTTTGTTATTTGCTGGCGTTCCACCAATAGCAGCCAACGCGACCAATACCTTTGCTTCGTGTGCTGGATACATTAGCGGAGCCTACGCTCTGCGCCACGAAATTCAATCTGGTACTAAGCAGCTAAAACTGACTATAGCTTTATGTGTGATTGGCGGTGGTATCGGGGCATTTTTACTGCTGCACACACCAGAAGCTCTGTTCACTCAATCTGTCCCTTGGCTGTTGCTGTATGCTGCTCTGCTTTTCACGTTTGGCGGCATGCTCAATAAATGGCTTAAACAAGCTACAGCAAAACATAAGCACGCCACTAGCGCAGGCGCATTCTTTTCCGCTTTATTACTTTTGATTGTCTGTATCTACGGTGGGTATTTTAATGCAGGTTTGGGCATTGTGACATTGAGCTACTTGGCGCTGGCTGGTTACACCAACATCAACGTGATGAATGGCATCAAACTGCTCGTGTCCGCGTGTGCTTCCCTCGCAGCGATCGTATTTTTTATCGTCAATGGTTCGATTGATTGGCCGTCTGGCATGGCTGTATTATTGGGTACATTGGTTGGTGGTTATTATTCAGCAAAAATCTCTCGCCGCATCCCTCAACACTATGTTCGAACCACAGTGATCATCGCGAGCTTTTTGATCACCGCTTACTTTTTCTATGCTAATTAGACGTTCGGTTTAATAAGACTTGCAACTGGAAAGATTAAGCAAAGAGACTACACCCTTCTCATACCGATTCCGCTATTTCATTGCTTATAAAATAGCCAAGCCAAAATGTGTGAGACGAGTCCTTCAATTAGCAAATTTGATAACAATTTAGACTGTTTTTTAGCCTTTATTTTGCCAAAGGTGGGATAATTCTCCTGTCGAAAGTGAGACTTCATTAGGAGGCGTTATGAACACTAAACTCGGTCATGTCATGTCATCAAGTCGACTCATTTGCTTTGTCGCTTTTCTTGCTGCCACATTCGCGTGGATCTTAAAAATGCCCGCTCTGTTTTCTGTGTCAGCGCTATTCTTACTGGTCAGTGCGATCGTTTATGTCACCGATCTTTGGAAGAATCAAAGAAAGAACCGCGAAGCTTAGCCAATTACGGTTTAATCGAACGAATTAAAAAAGGAGCTCATAGGCTCCTTTTGTGTTTTTCGCTTATCTAATTAGCCGTGCTAATCGCCGACGCCTTATTTAGCGACGGTTCTTTCTAGCGACGTCTTCTTGTTAACGACGGAAGTTACGACCGTTACCGCCGCGGCGCTCTTTAAATGCAGACGCAGCTTTAGCTTGAGAAGCGTGGATAGACTCAACCGTTAGTTCCATTGGCTCACGAGGCTCTAGCCCATGGCGGAATGTACGTGAACGCGGAGGCATCTGGTATTCGATGTCCGATGCTTTAGGCATGCGCTTGAAACGGTAAAGGTAGAAGTTTTCAACCTTCTCACGAGCCCATTCGGTTTTCTTCAGGTATTTAACTGCGCTTGCCACTGTAGGCTTAGTGTTAAAGCAGTTCATACGCATGGCCGCATCTAAAATTTCCCAACCATAGTGATCCACTAATTCAGTGATCATGGTTTCAAGCTTTAAGCCGTGTAGCGGGTTATTTTGTTGCAGTTCGATTCTTTCTTCTTCAGTCATAACATTACCTTTTTCAAGGCAACTAAAGGCCTTGAATTTACTCTAGAACACCGTCATCACTGACCATTTCTAGCTCAATCATTTGGGCATTATTTCCATTGCCCTTGTTTATGTCTTTATGATGGCATAAAGCATGTGCGTTATCCTATTTATCTTTTCATTTAATTTTAAAATGGTTATTTAACGTCCAGATCATCATTAACAGCACTTTAGTTAAGCAATAGCGCATACGCTATTAACTGGCAGACGTATTCGATGCGTTAATGAGTAAAAGAGCCTATAAACACGCTTGGTCACTGAATGAGGTGATGGCCTATATAGAAGCAAACACTGGTTCAATGTTTGACCCAGAGTGGGTTGAAGCGCCTAAACAAAACCTAGACAGCTTTATGGCCATTCGAGATCAATACAACGACGATGTACAACCACATATCATGACCGCCTAAGCGATAATTAGTTGTGTGTTTGAAGTGACCATCTAAAAATACGCAAACCAACAAAAAAGGATGCCAGTTGGCATCCTTTTGTTTTCTAGTTTACAGCTAATAAGAACAACAAGGTTCTTAACTGATTCTAACTAACGATTATACGTCGTAAGTTGTAGAAGCAGTATCGCCGCCTGTACCAGTCCAGTTTGTGTGGAAGAATTCACCACGTGGACGGTCAGTACGCTCGTAAGTGTGAGCACCGAAGTAGTCACGTTGAGCTTGAAGCAGGTTCGCTGGTAGACGTGCAGTTGTGTAACCGTCTAGGAAAGATAGCGCAGAAATCGTACATGGCATTGGGATACCAGACTCTAGAGATTTCGCTGCTACTTTACGCCATGCCACTAGGCTGCCTTGTAGGATGTTTTTGAAGTACTCGTCAGAACCTAGGAACGCGATGTCTGGGTTTGCTTCGTACGCATCACGTATGTTGCCTAGGAATGCAGAACGGATGATACAACCACCACGCCACATTAGCGCTACGTTACCGTAGTTTAGGTCCCAGCCGTTTTCGTTCGACGCTTCACGCATTAGCATGAAACCTTGAGCGTAAGAGATGATCTTAGAAGCCAGTAGAGCTTGACGTAGTGCATCAACCCACTCTTGCTTGTCGCCTTCAACTGGAGTGATTGTCTTCTCAAACAAAGCTTCAGCTTCAACACGTTGGTCTTTAAGAGCAGACAGGCAACGAGAGAATACAGACTCAGAGATCAGTGTTAGTGGGATACCTAGGTCTAGTGCGTTGATACCAGTCCACTTACCCGTACCTTTTTGGCCTGCAGTGTCTAGGATCTTCTCAACTAGCGCTTCACCGTCTTCATCTTTGTAGCCAAGGATGTCAGCAGTGATTTCAACTAGGTAGCTGTCTAGCTCAGTCTTGTTCCAGTCAGCGAATACTGCTTGCATCTCGTCAGCAGACATACCTAGGCCATCTTTCATGAACTGGTATGCTTCAGTGATAAGCTGCATGTCACCGTATTCGATGCCGTTGTGTACCATCTTAACGAAGTGACCAGCACCGTCGTTACCAACCCAGTCACAGCAAGGCTCACCAGCGTCAGTTTTTGCCGAGATACCTTGGAAGATTGGCTTAACCGCTTCCCAAGCTTCAGCCGCACCACCTGGCATGATTGAAGGACCGAAACGAGCACCTTCTTCACCACCAGATACACCAGTACCGATGAAGTGGATGCCTTTCTCACGACAATGCGCTACACGACGGTTAGTGTCTGGGTAGTTAGTGTTACCACCATCAATGATGATGTCGCCTTCGTCTAGAAGTGGGATTAGGTTTTCGATGAACGTGTCTACAACGTCACCAGCACGAACCATAAGCATCACTTTACGTGGCGCTTCTAGCTTCTCAACTAGCTCTTCTAGAGAGTAAGCACCAACAATGTTAGTACCTTTAGCTGGGCCTTCTAGGAACTCGTCTACTTTAGCAGCAGTACGGTTATGAGCCACAACTTTGAAGCCGTGGTCGTTCATGTTTAGGATAAGGTTCTGACCCATTACTGCTAGGCCAATTACACCGATATCACCTTTCATTATTTTATCTCCTTGCGGCTATTCGCACTTATGCGATAGCACTTGCTGCATTTGAATCTAGGAACCACTCTGTTTCGCCAGTTTTAGACTGGATTTTCGCTGCCGGGTAAGGCAGTTCTGAAGCAGGAGTTGTATGAATTTCTTTAACGATCTCAACTTTACCTGCACCCAGTACTAGGTAGCTGATTCGTTTTGCTGCTTCTAAAACTTTCGCTGTTTTAGAAACACGGATTTGACCAGACTCAGGGTGAGAAGCTAATACAGATAGGTTCTCATCTTGGTAGTTGGTTGCACCTGGGAATAGTGAAGCTGTGTGGCCGTCTGCGCCAACACCAAGCAGAATCCAATCGAATACAGGCGTGCCGTTTTCTGTTGGGATTACGTCTGCCATCTCTTTTGCGAAACGCTCTGCTTCTGCTTTTGGTTCATCTTCACCACGGATGCGGTGGATGTTTTCAGCAGGAAGGTTTACTTGAGTAAACTCTTTTAGTTTTGAAAATAAGAGCGCGTTTGCTTCACCGAAATTGCTTTCAGCGTCGTCTGGTACAACGCAACGTTCGTCGCCCCACCAGAAGTGAAGGTTATTCCATTGAATACCTTCCGCGTATGGCGCCTGTGCTAAAAGTTTAAAAAGCATTTTTGGCGTGCTGCCACCAGACAGTGAAATGTGAACAGGTTTGCCCTGCTCGCTGTATGCTTTCATTTCATTTGCTAGGTTTTCAACAACCAGTTCAGGCGTTGCAAAGATCTTGTGATTGATCATAGTTCGCAGTAATCCGTGTCTGTTAAGTTTTTGCATGGGAAACGCCATGCGCGGCCATCACGTTGCAGAAGTTCATCTGCTTCCTGTGGGCCCCAAGTACCACAAGCATAGCCAAACAGTGCTTGAGGATCTTGCTTGAAGTCTAAGATTGGTTGAACGTACTTCCAACATGCTTCTACCGCATCGGTACGTGCAAACAGAGTCGCATCACCGTTCAGCGCATCAAGAAGAAGACGCTCATAAGCCGTCAGCATCTGAGTTTCAGGCAAGTCAGAGTAAGAGAAGTTCATTTTCACTTCTTTTGCTTTGAAGCCTGCGCCTGGCTCTTTCAAACCAAAGCTCATCTGGATACCTTCATCCGGTTGGATGCGGATAATCAGCTTGTTCTCTGGTGCATCTTGACCAAATACTGGGTGTGGCGTGTTCTTAAAGTGAATCACGATTTCAGTCACCCGTGTTGGTAAGCGTTTACCTGTACGTACGTAGAAAGGAACACCATTCCAACGCCAGTTATTGATGTGAGCTTTCAAGCCGATGTAAGTCTCGGTACGAGAATCATCCGCTACACCATGCTCTTCACGGTAACCTAGTAGGTGCTGACCACGAACATCTGATGCTGTGTACTGACCTAATACTAAGTCTTTACGCAGATCATCTTCTTCTAATGGTTTCAGACACTGAAGCACTTTAACCACTTCATCACGAATAGAATCAGCGTTAATTTGTGCAGGCGGCTCCATACCTACCATCGCTAGCACTTGCAGCAGGTGGTTTTGGAACATGTCGCGAACTGCGCCAGAACCGTCGTAGTATCCGCCACGCTCTTCAACGCCAAGGAACTCAGCACCTGTGATTTCAACGTATTCAATGAAGTTACGGTTCCACAGTGGTTCAAACATCGCGTTTGAGAAACGAAGCACTAGAAGGTTTTGAACCGTCTCTTTACCAAGGTAATGGTCGATACGGTAGATCTGGTGTTCTTGGAAGTGATGATGGATCTCTTCATCCAACGCTTGAGCTGATGCTAAGTCGTAACCAAATGGTTTTTCGATGATCAGACGACGCCAGCCGTTCGATTCATCGTTAAGGCCATGCGCAGCAAGGTTTGCTGGAATCACACCGTATAGGCTTGGCGGGGTTGCCAAGTAGAACAATGTGTTATGGTTTTCGAATTGGTAGTCTTGCTCAAGCTTGTCTAGACGTTGTGCTAAACGAGCATAGTCGTCTACATCTGAAGTATTGATCGCTTGGTAATGCAGATGTTCAATAAATGCATTCAGCGTCTCTGGTTCAGTTTTTTCCATTTCCTGAAGAGACTTCTTCAGCTTCTCACGGTAAGACTCATCGCTGTACTCAGTACGGCTCACTCCAAGAATCGCAAAGGATTCTGGTAGTTGATTGCTAGCATACAGGTGGTATAGAGCAGGAATTAACTTGCGGTAAGTTAGATCTCCCGACGCACCAAAAATAACGATGCTGCTGTTTTCAGGTATTACCATCATCTTTCCTATAAAAACAAGGTTTTTAGTATTCGCCAAAGGTATCAGCGACATACGAAAATAGATAATAGGTCTTAACTATTACATCAATAGTAAGCGCCTATTAAATTTGAGAATGCGTTTGGTAAACGAGGGTGAAAGCTATCACCTCTATTCGGGACAGTATTGTCTATGACTATTTGATTTACATCAACCACTGTGAAAGCAATCGATTAAATATTGACTCATTTCGAACAAATTCTAATCGATAGTTCCGTTCATTTGACCCGAGGGAGAAGCAAATCGGCATTCTCAAACAGTGTAGTCAAGAAAGAACGGTATCTGGTCGGTGGAGTGAGCAATAGGAAAGGGAGAAAAAGGTAAAACCAGCTTATTCAACTGGCTTTATATTTATTTTGATGGTGTCGTGTTTATCTTTGCGCTTTGTTGTAGCAGCGCTCCGGGCGACCTACGGTACCGTAATTTAAGTCTGCGACTAACTCACCAGTGGTAATCAAAAATTCTAAATAGCGTCTGGCGGTGGTTCGGCTAGCACCAATTCGTTCTCCGGCTTCATCGGCGGTAATATTAACGGCATCAGCTTGCTGAAAAATGGCTCTGATCTTATCCAACGTTACGCCATCAATTCCTTTGGGCAAGGTTGATACTTTTCCTGAGTCCGCTTTGGCATTGGCTTGCAGCATCTTATCAACCAAACCTTGGTTCAAATCAGACACGCTTTCGAACTCTTGTAACTGTGACTGATACTTCTTCAGTGCTGCTTCCAAACGAGGAAACATGACTGGTTTTAATAGGTAATCCACCACTCCCCCGCGCATTGCCTGCTGCAGCGTATCCACATCCCGAGCAGCAGTAATCAAGATAACGTCGCAGCCTTGATTGCTCCCTCTTACGTGATTAAGAATATCGAGCCCACACCCGTCCGGCAGGTACACGTCCAATAACACCAAATCAGGTTTTAAGATGTCCAGTTGCATGAGCGCTTCAGACTGTGTGGTGGCAATGCCGACCACGTCAAAGCCACCCATCTGTTCTAAATAACGATGGTGTAGCTCTGCAATCGCAATATCATCTTCAATGACCATGACTCTCGTGATTGCGTTCATTTATGTTCTTCCTTTAACCATGCTTTTTCCGTCACGATGATCTTCGCAAGATCGTTTCGTGCTTAATTATTGTTCTTCTTTTGGCAGATAAACCGTCATTCGCGTGCCAAAATCGTGGTTGTCGACCATTTCAAGCTGCCCTTGATATCGGTCTGCCAGCTGCTTTATCAGATACAAACCCACACCACGATTTTGCTTCGCTTTGCTCGATACGCCTTTTTCGGTGAGTGCTTTGGTCGCCAACTCTTTCGGCAAACCGCACCCTTTGTCTTCTACTTCTACGATAATTTCATTACCAAAATCACTGATTGAAACTTCAATAATCCGACGCGCTGGCGCAATTTGACCCTCTTGCTTAATCGCCGTCATGGTGGCGTCAAAGGCGTTATCAATCAGGTTGCCAAGAATTGTGACAACGTCATCCGCGTTTAACCAGCTAGGCAGAGCTTCAAGCCTTGATCCCTCTTCCACTTTAAGCTCTAACCCAATCTCTCGAGCTCGCTCTGTTTTGCCTAAAAGCATGCCTGCAATAAGAGGGTCTTTCACCGTCTCTCTTAAGAACTCAATTAAGCTCTGGTAATGAGCGGTTTCTTGACCAATCAATTGTTGAACAGAGTCCAGCTCGCCCATCTGAATCAAGCCACTGATGGTGTTGAGCTTGTTTTGATGCTCGTGGGTTTGTGAACGCAATAGATCAGCATACTCTTTGGTTTGTGAGAGCTGGTCGGTTAAATCGTTGA
Organism: Vibrio sp. 10N.222.55.B11; assembly: GCF_041473705.1. NCBI lineage: Bacteria > Pseudomonadati > Pseudomonadota > Gammaproteobacteria > Vibrionales > Vibrionaceae > Vibrio > Vibrio sp. 10N.222.55.B11. The sequence continues at coordinate 7,030 of NZ_JBFRST010000030.1, read as the reverse complement.
TTTCATTTCGTAATCGGAAACTCGATACCGCCCCGACCACCTCACCTGCCACTATAATCGGGCTACGGTTAGCAATGATTCGCTTATTGTTCAAATACAACTCTACATCGTGGTCGGTGTCGCCCGTTGATAGCAGTTGTTCTAAATCACTGCCTGGCAATACGTCAGAAAGGCGCTGTTGATTGAGTGCTTTATCCCTGTCTATCGATAAAATATCGCAGGCACTTTTATTAATAGAACGCAAAATGCCGTGCTTGTCGATGCTCAGAATGCCCTCTTTCACGGTACTCATGGTTACATCTAGCTCAACATAAAGTCGCCCTATCTCTTCAGGCTCAAAGCCTAAAATAGCGCGTTGAAAACGGCGAGATACATAACTCGAAATCAAAGCGTTGACCGCAACCACCAGCAACGCCATCACAATCAAAAAGGCTAAATAAGGTTCGATTCGATCTTGCAACGAATCCAATAAGTAACCAACTGACACCACACCAATAACGGTACCTTGGGTGTCTTTTACCGCGGATTTACCACGAACTGAAAAACCCAGCGATCCTTTGGCTGTCGACACATAAGACTCGCCCAATACCAATGCTTTTTGGTTATCGCCACCACGCATGGGTTTACCGAGCCTGTCATCATAAGGGTGAATCAGGCGGATACCTTTATCATCTCCAACAACGATAAACGCCGCGCCAATGAGCTGAGTAAGGTTACGAAATTTAACTTGGGTTTCTTCAGACAAAACGTAGGGAACGCCATTAGGGTCCAACGTTCCATTTTCTTGAATAATGCTGGTGACAAGCGGCGATTCAGATAGAAATTCAGCAACACCTAACGCTTTCAAACCCATCTCTTGTTCTTGAGATTGTTTGATGTAGTAAAAACCAGCCGCTGCAAGAATCAAAAGTTCAACGAGGCCAGTGACCGTCATGATAATCAGTAACCTTTTACGGAAACTGATACTGCTCCATTTCATATTCCACCGTCCCTAGTGTTAGACGATCAATGTTAACACCAAGTTAATCGCATGACCTTTCTAGGGGCGTGAATTTGTGACTGCTACTCAACTAAATAATTGAGCAGATTGTTAATTGATAATCCTTTACGTTGTTCATCTCGATTAATCGTTCATTTTTAGGACTGATTAGCTTAAAAACCAAAATAAACGAATAAATATTGAGCTAGATCACTAAGCTTTTAGGTGTTTTTTAGGTTGTTTAAAATAAATACAATTATAATGGTTGCATATGAAGAAGTTTATTGTTGCTAAGCCATAGGTCATGATTTTCAGACCGCGCTTTGAATCGAAACTTCGATTAACAAAATAGCAACAACCCTTCGCTCGCTGGACGTATCTATAACTAAAAGTTGCACGCTCGCCGTTACGAATGATGAACAAACGGATTAAGTATTCTCCCCTATTCATCCATCGCTATTTCAAACTCGGCTAGCCAGACAACGAAGAGGTGACTGATAAAAGCATCACCCAATAATAAAACATTGATGAGCAGGAAGTATCGATCAGTGGCAACGTCCAATAGAAACAGGATAACAAACATAACGTATAAACATTGTTGAAAAGGAAACAAGGCAATGAAACGCGATAACTTTGGAATTTGTCTTACTAAGACTATGCTGTTCAAACACTTACAATCGACTTTTACTCACGTAAGAGCCTATGAGAAAGATGGCACCTCCCCTCTCGATCTCAAGGTATTGTTAGCATTCCCGCAAATGTCAGGTAGAGATTTATTACAAACAATGCAAGGTTCAAGACAATTGGTATGGCGCGCCGATCACCATTGTCCTAGCTTTAAATAAGCCACTTCATTTTGTAAAAACACTTCTATACTGAACTTAAAGAGCATGCTTATGCGTGCTTTTTAAGTTTCATTTATCTTTGATATTCACGTCACTCAATCTTATTTACACTTGATTAACGAGTTATGAGAATTTCTATTCATATGAGACAATCTATTCAAGACAAATGACTATCGCCCTGTTAACATTAGAGTTAATACTCTAATTGGTATTTAATGCAGATGACCAAACCAAAATTCCGATACCTTGCGATCGCCAGTATGCTTCTCGGCACTATGGCTTCGCCAGGCTATGCAGCTCCGCTCACTTTTTCTGAAGCGTGGCAAATATTGCAAGAAAACAACAACTCTCTTGCGGCTCAACAAGCCAACGTTGAACGTTATCAACACCTTCAGAACTCAACAAGTAGCCTCAATCTTCCTTCTATTACCTTAGGGGCTAACTACACGCACCTTGATAGTGATGTGACGATTAATGGTGAACAGTTTTCAGATAGCTTGAGTGGAGTAAACCCTGCTATATCCGCGATTTTGCGCCCTCTAGTTGGTGGCGTTACCTCAACGATTACCGAACAAGACATCTTTAGCTCTTCCATTCGTGCTGTGTGGCCTATCTTCACTGGTGGTCGAATAACCGCTGCGCAAAATGCGGCTGAAGGTAAAAGCGAAGAAGCGCAAAGCCAACTGTTGATGGAGAAACAAGCTCGCTACGAAGACTTAAGTAAGTATTACTTCTCGGTGATCTTAGCGGAAGACGTGGTGAGAACGCGTCAAGCCGTTGAAGCAGGCTTAACTCAGCATCGTGATTTCGCCATCAAGCTTGAACAGCAAGGACAAATCGCCCGAGTAGAACGCCTACAAGCCGATGCTTCTTTAGATAAAGCGATTGTAGAGCGCACGAAAGCTCAGAACGATCTTAAAATTGCGCAATTGGCGTTGACCCAAATCCTTGGTCAAAATGAAAGTGTAGAACCCTCTGAACAACTGTTTATCAATAAGAACCTGCCTCATATGGACGTGTTCATTGACCAGACACTCATGACCTACCCCGGCCTTAAGATTCTTGATGCAAAAGAGAAACAAGCAAGCAGCTTAATTAAAGCCGAGAAAGGTAAATACTACCCAGAGGTTTACCTTTATGGTGATTACAGCCTGTATGAAGATGACTCTCTAGCCAGTGAAATGAAACCCGATTGGTTGGTTGGCATTGGTGTGAATGTGCCACTGCTTGATACCTCTGGCCGTTCCGACAAAGTCGCTGCGGCTCACAGTGCCGTATCACAGGTTCAATTCCTTAAGTCGCAAGCTAAGCAAGACTTAACCGTGTTGGTACAAAAGACTTACCTTGAAGCAAACCAAGCCATTGAAGAGGTTCAAGGCCTAAACTCGAGCTTGTCTTTAGCTCAGGAAAACCTATTACTTCGTAAAAAAGCCTTCACACAAGGGTTATCTAACTCATTAGAAGTGGTTGATGCCGAGCTTTATCTTGCGAGCATTAAAACCCAGCAATCTGCTGCTCGCTTCAAATACCTAATCTCTCTCAACAAGCTGTTAGCGCTAACCAGCGAAATGAATGCTTACTCCAGTTACTTAACCTCCTCTGTTCCGTCTGATTTCGACTCAAAAACAGACACCGTTAGCCAGTCAAAAGGATAATTCATGAAACCTATTAAGCCCCTTCTTCTATCTTTAGTTGGTATCGGCGTTATTGGCTGGGTCGGATACAGTTTCTATCAAGCTTATCAACCTCAGCCGGTTAAGCTTCAAGGTCAAATCGATGTGCAGCAATACAGCATCTCATCGAAAATACCTGGCAGAATTGATGAAATATTCGTGCGCAAAGGCGATTCGGTTGAAAAAGGCGAATTGATCTTCTCTCTACTAAGCCCTGAGATTGATGCGAAGCTAGAGCAAGCAAAAGCTGGTCAGAAAGCCGCTGGTGCATTAGCACAAGAAGCAGAGAATGGCGCGCGTACTCAACAGATCCAAGCGGCTAAAGACCAATGGTTGAAAGCCAAAGCAGCTGCCGATCTGATGGACAAAACCTACCAACGTGTAAACAACCTTTACAACGATGGTGTGGTTGCCGAGCAGAAGCGTGATGAAGCCAAAACACAGTGGCAAGCGGCGAAGTACACCGAAAGCGCTGCATTCCAAATGTATCAATTAGCGCAAGAAGGTGCGCGTGACGAAACCAAAGTGGCCGCCGCTCAAAAAGCGTTAATGGCAGCGGGTGCGGTAGCGGAAGTTGAAGCTTACGCAAAAGACACACAGATCCACAGCTGGTTTAATGGCGAAGTCTCTCAGGTTCTATTGAGCAGTGGAGAACTTGCACCACAAGGCTTCCCTGTTGTGACTGTTATCGACACCAAGGATGCTTGGGCTGTGCTCAATGTTCGTGAAGACATGCTTAAGCATTTCGAGAAAGGCAGCCAGTTTGAGGCGTACCTACCGGCTCTGGATAAATCATTAACTTTCCAAGTAACTCACATCGCCGTAATGGGTGATTTCGCAACTTGGCGCTCAACAGACGCAGCACAAGGCTTCGATTTACGTACTTTTGAAGTAGAAGCACACCCTGTCGATACGAGCGAAACACTGCGTATGGGCATGAGCCTAGTGGTTGAGCTTTAGGTGACTTATGTCTGCTAACTCTCAATATACTGGATCGCAATCTAGAGGCTCGCAATCAACTGAGCATCATAGAGCGAAGAATACCTTGCTTCGGCAGTGGGCGATTGTCCGCAAAGACAAATGGTTGTTGTCTTGCCTAACTTGGATTCCTTTGCTGCTTGCTGCCAGTATCTGGCTGATTTTTTCACAAGGGATCGCTCGTGACTTACCGGTCGCAGTTGTCGACCTTGAGCACAGTCAAATCTCGCAACAGTTCACACGCCTTGTTGATGCTTCACCAACACTGCAAGTCACTCAGAAATACAGCTCAGCGAGTGAAGCGGCAAAAGCGATGATCGAACGTGATATCTACGGCTATGTTGTAATACCTAAACACTTTGACCGAGATATTTACCTAGGTTTAAACCCGCAGGTATCCGTGTTCTACAACAGCCAATTTATCTTGATCGGCAAATTAGTGAACTCGGCTCTGCTACAAGCTCAAGGTACGTTTAACGCTCAACTTGAAGTGGTTAAACAACTGTCACTCGGTGATACCACAGTCCAATCAGCATTAGGCCAAGCAGTAACAGTGCAAAGCCAGATCACGCCACTGTTCAACAAGAACACCAGTTATGCACAGTTCTTGGTGTCTGCGGTTATTCCTGCACTGTGGCAGATCATGATTGTGGTGGGCACGATATTGGTTTTGACGGCGAACGTTAGAGCTCGTGGGCTTCACGCTTGGTTATCCAACGCCCCTATGAAGTCACTCGCATCAACATTAACGCCCTACCTTGTCTTGTTTTTGATGTTTGGTATCGCGTTTAGTTTTTGGTTCTATGTGCTCTTAGACTGGCCATTTAACGGCAGCTTTGTGGCATTGACTATTGCCCAACTGCTAACCGTGATCAGTTGTATCATTATGGGTTGTTTGTTTTTCTTCTTAACACTTGATCCAGCAAGGGCGATGAGTTTCGCTGGCGCATTTACGGCACCAAGCTTTGCTTTCATGGGTATTACCTTTCCAGTAACAGACATGAATACAGCTGCTCAAATTTGGAGAAGCTTATTGCCCGTGAGTCATTACATCGAAGTACAAACGGCGCAGTCTAGTTATGGTGTGAGCGCAGCACAGTCTTTGATCAGCCTCTCTTCTATGTTGTGGTATGCAGTTCCTGCTTTCGTGGTAATGTTGCTAATTAAGAAACACTTGGCGCAATCAACTCTAACTGCACAAGCAGATCCATCTACAAAAGCAGCTATATCTGCAAAAACAACGCTGTCAACACAGCCAGAAGCATCAGCACAACAAGGAGTAAAACGATGAGCTTTACTCAACTGCTCAAGCAAGAACTCTTAGCGGTATTGCGCAACCCTGTCGTGCTTCTTACGGTATTTGGTGGTGTGGTCTTCTATTCCTTCTTGTATCCATTGCCTTACGCGAACCAAGTTCCTCAACAACTGAAAGCTTCGGTTGTGAACTTGGATAAGAGTCAAAGCAGCTATCAATTAGAGCGTATGGTGGATGCCACCTCTCAGATCGAATTGGTCCGTCGAGACTCCACCATCGCCGATGCGAAACAAGCCGTGCTTAACCAAGAGATTGGCGGATTCCTTGTCATTCCAGAAGATTTCTATAAAGACTTGTTGCTCGGTAAGAGCCCGACACTTTCTTACGCTGGTGATGCTTCTTACTTTTTGGTCTACGGAACCATTGTTGAAGGGCTTGCCAAGGCCGGTGGTACGTTAGCTGCGCAAGTTAAGGTCAGCCATTTGTTAGTCGAAGGTGTGCCTTTAGAATCGGCAGCCAAAGGCTACAGTGCATTCAGCTTGAACCTGAAACCAACGTTTAATAGTCGCATGGGATACATCGATTACGTAGTTCCAGCCGTCTTTGTGTTGATCCTGCAACAAACCTTAGCCATGGCTTCTGGTTTAGTGGGTGCAACCCAAAACGCTCAATCGACATTTGGCTACTGGAGTAAGACCTCTCCAGCGAAACTGATGCTTGCCCGCTGTTGTACCTTAGTCGGCATTTATTACCTGTTGTCGATGTACTATTTCGGCGCTAGCTTTTCGATGTATGGGATAAACCAGCTCGCCTCAACAACACAGATCTTAACCTTACTTCTGCCCTTCTTACTGGCCAGTTGTTTGATCGGGATTTTTATTGGTGAGTTAGTGCCACGAAGAGAACTCGTCACGGTAGTAGTGTTAATCAGTTCAATGCCACTGATCTTCTCTTCAGGTTTTATCTGGCCAGTTGAAATGATGCCCGAATGGTTAGTTCTATTATCACAGCTGTTCCCAAGCACACCGGCTATCCAAGGTTTCTTAGCACTTGATCAGATGGGTGCATCTTGGCAAGAGGTGGCATCTCAATGGACATTACTCTGGGGACAGGTCGCTTTATGGGGTTCGTTATTAGCACTTAAGCTTTACCACAAGTCGAGTAAACGTATCACTGGCTCGGTTTAACTCTAGTCTCTAAACGCTAAGCCTCATGCTAATGCTAATGCTAATGCTAATGCTAATGCTCATCGTAACCCATTAAAAATGGCTCTGATAAAGGGTAATGCCGTTCACTTAAG
>NZ_JBFRST010000029.1:0-329 GCF_041473705.1 Vibrio sp. 10N.222.55.B11 | reverse complement strand
ACACAGCAATCACGAGGTAAAAAAAATGCCTCTAGGATAAGAGGCATTTCAGAAAACATATTTGAACATTAAACGTTGATATGACTACCAACCCAAAACGCCGCACCGGCTACAGTCGCAATCATAGCGAAGGCAGTAACAATAATGAGGTTTTTAAGGGAACTCACTTCATTACGAACCCCCAGGACCTCATTCCGTACCCCTTGAATATCAGATTTCAGCTCATTACGAACCGCTTCAATTTTATCTGAAAGGTCATGACGAACCGCTTCGATCTTCTGATCGAGTTCTTTACGCGTATCATTTAACTGCTCTTGAGTGGCAGCATG
>NZ_JBFRST010000028.1:0-280973 GCF_041473705.1 Vibrio sp. 10N.222.55.B11 | reverse complement strand
TTGTTTGGCGACTAAACCATGTCACTTACTACCGTTTTTGTTTTTAGTTCCCGCTAATGCGCGATGAACCTTATTTGTTTCGACCTAGTGAGTCAGAAACAGATAAACGGCTCTTTTATTGAGTGGGTGCTGGATTCGAAATCTAGCTCACGAAACCTTAGAGATTGAGTCTACTCAGTGATCTCTTGCAGCACTTCTCCGATTGACCCGCTTGGTTGGGTGATACCCAGTTTGTTCGAAAGCGTTGGCGCAATGTCATATGGCGTGACTGCTCGCGATACCTTCTTAGCTTCAACGTCGTAGCCTGCAAAGATCACAGGCACATGAGTGTCGTATTTCCACGGAGAACCATGTGTAGAGGCAATTTGGAGGCCTTCCATGTCGTTAATGTAGCTGCGCGGTGCAAATACTACGTACACGTCGCCAGAACGAGCAGGGTGGTAGTTGTTTTTAATTAGCTGCATCACATGCGTATCCGGTACTCGGTTAGCCGCAATGTCACTACTTGATACAGCAAACGCAACACCTTTCACTTTTGCAATTTCATCCGCAATAGCTTCTTGGACCTTAGCCAGATCAAGCTTCTTCTCAGCGATCAGATCATGATTCAGATAGATGTAAGGTTGTGCGTACAAGCGAATCGCGTCTTTGGTTAAACCAAATTCATCCTTCAATCGTTTCTCAACACCACTCGAGAGTAGTGTGTCTTTATTGAAGTATTGAGCTTGATTGAAACCAAGTGCATTTGCCGCAGGTGAAGATTCAGGAACGCCGTGGTCGGCAGACAGCACAATCAATGTGTTTTCTAGCCCGACTTGGTTATCCACGGTTTTGAAAAGCTTAGCGAGAGTCTTATCAAGTCGGATAAGGTTGTCTTCTGTTTCTAGGCTTTCAGGGCCGTAAAGGTGCACCACGTAGTCATTTGATGAGAAACTCACTGACAGATAATCGGTCACGTCGCCTTGGCCAAGCTTCTCTTGCATCAACAAGGTGCTAGCGAAGTTTTCCGTGATTTCGTCACCAGCAGGGCTGACGGTTAGCGTTGTGCTGTAGTACTTGTAACTTGCCGGGCCATAAGGATGAGGGAAGGTGCGTTGGAAGTCACCGAGTTTCACTTTGTGTTCGGTATCGTGTTCTTGCAACGTGTATTTATCACGCGGTAATGAGAGCTCCCATTTCTGTTTGGAATACTGAGCAGCAATCGCTTTCTCGTTCCAGCGTGATACCCAATCTGGATACTCGTCATAGTAATAGTTACTGGTGACAAACTCCGATTGTGCTTTGGAGAACCAGAAGGCTTTACCACTGTGTCCTGCCAATGAGATTGCGCCGCGGTCTTTCACTGATACACCGAATACTTTTGATTTGCCACTATTGGAAATCGTCAGTTCGTCACCAAACGTGGTGGAGAGTATTGGCTCTGGAGAGCGGCCATCGCCTTGTGCTGTCTTCTGCGTTGGGTCGATCTCTGTTGCTTTATCGACACCTGCACCAGAGGTCAGCATTTGGTAGTTACCGTCTTCTACGTTATACACCAAACGTTCTTCGCTACGGTCATACCAAACGTTACCTACCATGCCGTGTACGCTCGGTGGAGCACCTGTTGCAAGCGACACATGGCCCACGATCGTTTCCGTGTTGCCATGTTGGTAGTTTGCGTTGGTGTAGTAGGTACCATCATCCATTAAGTACCGGAAACCGCCTTCACCGAAGTTGTGCTTATATCGTTCGATTAGATCTGCGCGCAGGCCATCTACCGTGATTTGAAGGACTAGATTTGGCTTTTCCTCAGCTGAAGCAGGGAGAGCGCAGAGTAACGCGAGGGTTAGTCCTGAAAGCTTGGTGTATTGCATAGAGTTTCCTTATTCACTGTTGCCGCTGAGTTCTAATGTTTGGTCAGGTTTCCAACGTTTGGCCAGACATGTAACGTGTGTGCAGTGCGAATCGTATTTTTAGTATTGTTGGTGACGATTAGTGAACCATAACCTTCGGCATCTTTAGTTAGTTCGCTTCGTTAGCTAGTTCACATCCTTAACTAAACGCAGCCCCATATCTGACATAGTGATCGATTGGCTTGCGAAGTCACGACGGTAACTTTCAGATTCATTTTCGTCATAAGCAAAGCTGCCACCGCGAACCGATTTGTGTGATAAACCGACGTCGCTGTGTTTTGCGTTGTTAGGGTTGTCTGTTGGACCGAATCGGTAGAAGGTGTCATCGAAGGCATCGATAACAAACTCGCCCACGTTTCCTGTCATGTCATATAAGCCTAGTTCATTTGGTTTCTTTAGCCCGACTGGATGTGCGCTATTTTTAGAATTTGCTGAGTACCACGCAACATCATCTAAGTTATTGGAACCACTGTAAGTATAGCCTTTACTTTTATTGCCACCTTTGGCTGCAAATTCCCATTCAGCTTCAGTAGGCAGACGGTATTCTTCACCCGTTAATTCATTCAACTGCTCAACAAAATAGTTTGCTTGCTGCCAACTAAGGTTATTGACCGGAACTTGTGGGTTTTGGAAATAACTGAGAGATGAACCCATCACCGATTCGAACAATTCTTGAGTCACCTCAAACTTCGCAATATAGAAACTATCTACAGTTACATTACGTGCAGGACGCTCTGCTTTGGTCGCTTCTGGACCGTTCGACCCCATGGTGAATGTGCCGCCTTCAACCAACACCATCTCTTGGTCAATTTGTTGGGCGATGGGGTGTGTAGGCACGCTTGCACAGCCACTCAGAAGGATAGTCATGGTGACGCTGCTAATTGTTGCTAACTGTTTGTAATTAAGAAATTTCATCACGTGCCTCAGATGTTCGAAATAGGGTCTAATTCTAACGTTTAAGGTCATTCCTATTGGTTATAAAGGGTATAACATGTCACCTGATCGAATAGGAATTATGATGTGTCCAGAATACTAAAATAGGTAGGTAGATCATGCATATTACTCAAGGTCCACAATATAACGGTAAAGCGTCTAAGCGCTTGCATGTCATGGCTAAGCCGATTGGCGCAGCATGCAACATTGACTGTAAATATTGTTACTACCTAAGTAAGCAAGATTTGTTGGAGTACAAGAAAGGCAGTTCTCCAAGAATGGATGATGAGACGTTAGAAACCTACATCCGACAATACATCGAAGGTCAAAACACGCCAGAAATTATCTTCTCATGGCAGGGCGGTGAACCGACAATGCTAGGTTTGGCGTATTTTGAACGCGTGGTTGAGCTACAGAAAAAGTACCAACCTGAAGGTGTATTGATTTCAAACGATTTACAAACCAATGGTACCTTGCTGAATGATGATTGGGCGGAGTTTCTTGTGAAGAACAACTTCCTGATCGGTTTGAGTATTGATGGTCCCGAAATGCTGCACAATGCCTATCGTGTTAACAGAGCTGGCCGTGGCACATTCAAACAAGTGATGGCGGCTGTGGAGCTGCTGCACAAACACCAAGTGAAGTTCGCAACGCTTACCTGTGTGAATAACCTCACCAGTCAAAATGCACTTGAGGTCTATCGCTTCCTACGTGATGTTGTGAAGTCACCGCAAATGCAGTTTATTCCTATCGTTGAACAGAAAACGTTCCGAACGGTTGCACCACAAACATCCCAAGTGAGCGAACAGCTCAAACAAGGCGACAAACGCCTGATCCCCGGCCATAAAGATTCGATCATGGAATCGTGGTGTGTGTCGGATTTGGCTTGGGGTAATTTCCTTATTTCTGTATTTGATGAGTGGGCTAAGAACGACATCGGTAAGGTGTTTGTTCAGTATTTTGAAGCAAGTTTAGAAACGTGGATTGGGCGTCCGAACCCATTGTGTACCTTGAACGAGATATGCGGAAAGGGTTTGGCAATGGAGCCAAATGGCGATGTTTTCTCATGCGACCACTATGTTTACCCTGAGTACAAAATTGGCAATATTCATCACGAGAAACTTGATGATTTGGCGTACAGCGCACCACAGCAAAAGTTTGGTTTTGCTAAATCCCGCACACTGACCAGTCAATGTCAGCAGTGTGATTACAAGTTCGCTTGTCATGGTGAGTGCCCTAAGAACCGCTTTATCAAAACTCGTGCAGGCGAACCGGGCTTGAACTACTTATGTGCAGGTTGGCATAAGTTCTTTTCTCATGTCGATAAGTCGATGGCGTACATCGCTCGCGCGATGGGGCATCCGGTTGCTCATGGTAAATTCAGCGACTCAGTATTGATGGCGCATCGAGCAAAACAGGCGCAACAAGCTACGTTCGAGACCAAGTTTTAACTCGTTCTTTGGATCAACAGGTCCAAGATAAATTTAATCAGATACGAGTCTAAGGACAGGCTAAGTTCTCCAGTTTAAGGTAATACTATGATGAAGAAGAGTTTAGCGACGGCTGTTGCTTTATTGATTTCAACGTCTGCGATGGCTGCGAATAGCGTTCAACAAACGGTTGACGCGCCAGCACAAAATATCAATCAAGTGCTTGAAATGACGGACACTCAAAGCCGCATTCAACAGTTGTCTTACATGGCACAAGATCAGAATCAATCTGTTGAAAATCGTACTGGTGCACTGCAAGAGCTTGCTTCATATCCAAGCCAAAATGCGCTGGTGGCGGTGGCAAGAGGCTTAAAAGATCAAAACCCTGAAGTTCGTGAAGCGGCGGTTATCGGTTCTGAACCTTACCAACTTGAACATCGCTGGGCGTTAGTTTCACCCTTGCTAAAAGACAGCGATACCATGGTTCGCCATACGGCAACGTCAAACCTAGTCCGTGACTTCAATGCATTGGATGACGAGCAGAAAGCACAAATTGAACCACCAGTCATAGAGCTTATTAGCTTCTTGGAAGAGCAAGAATCTGAAAAGTACCAATTACTGTTTGCTGATGTGCTTCGTTGGCACAATGACTGGGATAAGGCGGAAACGGTTTATCTAGAGCTGATCAATACGCATCCAAAAGAAGCGCAAGTTTGGTTGAGCTACGCAGATAATTTTCGAGCTCAGAACAAAGATAAGCAAGCAGTCGAAGTATTAGATCGTGGTTTGGAGAGCGTGCCAAACAACGCCGCTCTGCATTATTCGAAATCGTTGACTCTGGTTCGCCTTGAAGACAAAACTGCGGCAGCCAAAGAGATTGAAGTGGCTGCGAAGCTAGCGAAAGATAACAGCTACTACTGGTACCTAAATGGGGTATTACAAGAAGAGTTGGATATCGACAAGTCGACTAAATCGTTCGAGAAAGCATATTTGATCTCTGGTTCTCCAGAGCAGCTATACGCGGTATGCGATATCTATGTGCGCTACGGAAATGAAAAGACCGATGATTGCTTAGGTGAGCTAGGTAAAGTAGCTCCTGACTATGTTATTGATCAGTTGAAAGATAAACGAGTAGCGCCAAGCTCATAATATCCTAATGAGTAATTAGCGAAGCCTATAATGAAAAGCCAGTCGACACGTTCGACTGGCTTTTTCGCATCCATGAACTGCTTAGACGAGGTTCAAGCAACTAAAGACAAAATAAGGGCAAGCCTGTTACTTGCCCATTTCGTTTTATTATTCACCCATAGAGCTTGATGCACGGCGTCTGTCGGTCGCGCCATAGATCTTGCCATCTTTGACTTCAATGGCATTCAAGCCACTGACGACTGGAATGACATGCACCGGATAACCGAGCTGCATGAACTCTGGTACTAACATTTCGGCGTAGGTTTTCTTTTCGACGAGCAAACCCGTTGGGTCGTAAGGTTTGGTGCGATCAATCTTGGTCTTTGTCTTTTTGGTAAAACAGCGCAAAAGTACCGCCGCCAATCCCAGTCATATCCGGTTCAACCACCGACATTGTCATCTGCATCGCCACCATTGCATCGACTGCATTACCTCCTTGCTTGAGTACCGAATACCCAGTGCTGCTTACATATGGATTCGTTGCACTTACCATAAACTCTTCGCCAGTTTCGTCTGGCGTAATTGGAAAAGGATTTGGGTTAGAAGACGAAACTCAACATGATGGTATAAAGGACGGCATCTTTGTCATCAAAACCAGTAAGTGCGTTGAAATTCTCAACAAAGGCACCGTTTGCTTTACGAGCCTCAAAATATTGCACTTCGCCATTGATGGAGACGTTAGGTAACACATCGTAATCCACACCAATTAGGTAGCTGTTTCCTGTTAGGTGTTCGTGAGAATCAAACTCTGCTCCGTAAACGACGTATGGAGTGAATAAATCTAGTCTGTAGCCCAAACTAGCGTACATCGAGGACGAGATGTCACTGATCTGTCCTTCACTTGCAAGCACCGCTTGACCTAATTCATACTCAACACCTAACGACCAAAGTTGAATGTGTTGGTTGCCTTGTTTGCTACTGAATGGAGCTGTTATCGAAGTCCCAGGGATTGTAATCGTGCCAGAAACGGTTTGATCAAAATTGGAGTCGAGGAATGACAAGTTCCAACGATAGTTTTCACCGCTCAATTGAAGATTGGCACCGAACATTCGGTTGGTTTCAAATTCCAGCTCTGTACTCGAATTAAAGTCAACTTTGTTTTTGTCTTTTACACCGAAGAAAGGTGAGAGCAATAGCGTTGCTTTATCACTGACATCATGAGTCCAGCTCACTTTTATACCGTTGAAAGCTGTGACTCCGAGAACGCTGTTATACACCTCTGTCGGTGGCCTTGCTGTCATATAGGCTTGGCCCACATAGTAGTACTCAGAGGCAAGGAATAATGGTAGTCGTAATCGACCAATGCTGACATCAAAGTCATTAAATTCATAACCTAAGTAAGCCCACTCTAGCTGCGGCTCACTCCAATCATATTGGGGTGGCTTGACAACTTGCACGGAAGCTTTGAATGAGTTGTAGAAGTAATCGAGTTGAACACCAAATGTGGTATCACAGTCGTAACAGCTCTCATCAGTAAAACCGCGGTTGATGATTAATGGATTATCGTTATCCGATGTTGCCCAAGACGTTGAGCCAAAGCCACTCAAGGATAAATTATCGGTAAGTTCGATATTCGCAAAAGCCGGAGAGGCCATTGAGGCACATAACACTGACGTAATTATTCTTTTCATATTATTTCTCCGAACTTATAACGTAGAGAACGTTGGCATTTTGAGGAACCGAAGAGAGTGGGGAGTAACCAATACGGTTTGGTTTGTCATCAAGCCAGTCGACTAAGCTGTCGGTTGACGCCGTTTTGATTTCTCTTGGATAACGCGCTTTTCCTGAAAAAGATAAACCAGCCCAGTGTGCATTCATTTGAGCGGCATTTTTTCCAAGCAAAAGCTGATAAAAGTCCTCTCTTTCGGCACTGTTCTCAGGCCAATCAGACAGTTCAACACGTTTGCCATTGAGGTGCTTAGTTTTCCCTCTATAGAGCTTTCGCGCTTTGTTTATTGATATCTCTTCAAATCCGGAGTCTAAAGAAAATATGGCATAATCTTCAGCGGCGTGAGCAGGGCTTAGAAAAAGTAAGCTTCCTAATAGCCCTACCGCGACTGGCAACATGACTCTGCGGGGAAGTGTTTTTATTGTTCTAATCCAATCCATGAGGTATCTCCTAACAAGTCGCACTTTCTATTTGATGGAATAGCTTTTCTTTTCTTACGGGCTTCGCTACGTATCCATCCATTCCGGAATCAAAGCACTTTTGAATATCATCATCGATAACACTAGCGGTTAACGCGATAATAGGAGTTTTGCTTAAGCCTTGGTTTTTCTCGTGTTCTCGAATCTCCTTAGTTGCTGTGAAACCGTCCATAACAGGCATCATGCAATCCATCAAAATAATGTCGAAGCTACTGTCGTTCTGGTACATATCAACGGCAATTTGTCCGTTGTCTGCAATTTCAAAGGCATATCCGGCCTTCTTCAGCATGATAGAAGCTACTTTTTGATTGACGCGGTTGTCTTCGACTAGCAAGATTCTCTCTGATTTACTCGGAATTGCGTTTTGTTCCGCTTCTTCAGGCAAAGTACGTTTGGTCGCAGCCCCGTTGATAATTGGAGTGACAGTTGCAGGTTGTTTCTTAGGTTGAGCTTTATAGGAAGCTGGTAGTGGCATAGCTTCTACCGCGGTGAGTACTTTCTCTTTAAGCATTTCGAACTTGAATGGTTTTGGTACATAGTCATCCATACCAACGTCGAAACACCTCTGAATATCGTCATCGATGACACTGGCGGTCAATGCAATGATAGGGATGCGTCGCGTCGCTTCCGTTTCTTTTTCAATTCTTCGGATGTTGCTTGTTGCATCAAAGCCATCCATAACCGGCATCATGCAGTCCATGAGTATCGCCGCGTAATGAGGATTAGCGGTGAACATGTCCACAGCTTCTTGACCATTATTAGCGAACTCGAATTCAAAACCACTTTTACCGACATGAAGACCAGCAATTTTTTGGTTGATCTTGTTGTCTTCAACGATGAGGATTTTGTGTTGGATCTCGACTGATGTCTGGCTTGCTTCTGATAGTTCCGCCAAACCTCGTGTATCACAAAGCTCAATAGCTTTAATTAAACGCAAGCCGAGTAGGGGCTGTGCGACTTGTGCAGTAACGCTGTCACCAAGATTCGCTGGCTCACTTAAGAAGGAACGTATCAAACAGATAGTGATGCCGTTTTGGTGCAGCTTTTCTAAGTTATCTGCGTGGGTATTAGCTAGGAATGCGTCATCTTCGGCGAAAACAACAGTAATAGGTTTAGTGTGTTTTTGAGTGGAGAGCTGCTCTGTAATTGCCGTTATATCATTCGTTTTATCGGTAACCTTCAAACCATAAAGGTTAAGGTCGGACTCGATTCGCTCGGAGAGCATGTTTTCGTTACCCAGCACATAAATATCAGCCGTTGCTGTACTTGGTTTTGGCAGTATCAAGTCAACAGGCAATACCAAGTCGAAGTAGAAACAGCTTCCTTCACCTTTGACGGAGTCGAGTTGAATTTGACCACCCATCAGCTCTACCAACTGTGTACTGATGGCTAGACCAAGACCAGTACCACCAAATTGACGTGTGGTTGAATCGTCTTCTTGAGCGAATGGTTCAAATATCTGTTTTTGTTGCAGTGAATCGATACCAATACCCGTATCTCGTACAGCAAATCGAATGGTGGCATTGTTATCTGCTTTGTTGAGCGTTTGAATTGATAATGTGACGCCACCTTCAGCCGTAAACTTCACCGCATTCGACATAAAGTTCATCAAGATCTGTCTTAAACGGTGATCGTCTATCATCACGCGTGCTGGTGTATCTGGGCTGATATCAACGTTAATCGATATTCTTTGTTCTTTCGCTTTTGGTGCCACAATAGAGGCGATGTCGTATATCGACTCTCTAATCGATGCAGAATGCGGGCTGATTAATAGCATGCCAGACTCAATTTTAGAGAAGTCTAAGATATCGTTGATTAAGCTAAGGAGCAGTTGGGATGAAGTTTCGATCGTATCAACATAGTCACGTTGTGTCGGTGTAAGCGGCGTATCTGCGAGGATTTCCGAAATACCAATAACACCATTGAGCGGGGTGCGAATTTCATGAGACATGTTGGCCAAGAAGCTACTTTTTGCTTTGCTGGCTTGTATTGCGTTGTCTTTCGCGTGTTCGGCATCCTCTTTGGCCCTCTCTGCGTCTTCTTTTGCTACCGTCAATCTCTCTTTCGCGAGCTCTCGTTCGATGGTCAATCGTTCAACTTGCTGAGCAAACAGACTGAGTTCATCTTTACCTTGGATTAATTTATCTAAAGAAGGGCGCGTGTCATCATTTTCGCTTTTTAAGAAAGCTAACACCAAATTAAGGTTGTTAGTGACTTGTCTCGCCAAGCTAAGAGTTAAACCCATAACAATCGCTGCCAGCAAAGCGACGATTGAAATAAACAGGGTTCGTTGTATTTGCGCGTCATAGATGGCTTGCTCAACTTCTTGTTGAAACTCTTGCTTGATTACGCCGCCAAGGCTTTGTAATAAGTTGAGCCGTGCGCTCATCGCTTCTAAGCCGACAGACACTTCTTGTGGCGTCAGTTGGCTGATTGTATTTAGGTCGAGTAGCGCGCTTCTTATCTCTTGGCTTTGAGCAAACACATCATTTCGAAACACTTCAACCATCAAAGAAACTTGATGTTCGTTGGCGTTCAATGAAACAAAGCGCTCTAAGAACAATTGCTGTCTTTCACTCAAGGTTTTGATCTGTTCGGCGAGTTCTGGGTCGTACTCTTGGCTGATTTGGAAGATCTCAATCAGTGAACTACCAAGCTTGAACTCTTCGTTCGACCAAAACATCAACCACTCAAGTTGTTGAAGGGCAGTGAGGTGCTGTTGAATTTCACGTTTAGTGTTTTCAAAAGGGACTTTCTCTACTTCAAGTAACAGTTGCTTGTATAAATCGCTCTGCCATTCGAGGGCATCCAATTTATCGTAAGTGTCAGTCACTTGCATCGTCGATAAGGTCGCTTCGCTGAAATCGGCAACAAGTTGATTCATTTCATCAGATGCGTCTAAAAAAATGATGGGAGACAGGTTTTTAAGTTCTGCCTTTACTTGGTTGCTTTGAGTAGCAAACTCTTCAGGGCTAGAGGCTAAGGTACTTCTATACAAAATAGAAATATCTTGAAGATAGACAGATAACTGATTGGTTCGTTCAAAATCGGTTAACTGAGTCGTTAATATATAAGCCTGTCTAACTGCTAGGAAGAGTAATAATGAAATGGGAAGTAGAACTAAGCCAAAGAGTTTATGTTTGACTGAAAGGTTATTCCAAACCGTAATCGCCATATAAGGATCCATCCAACTGTCGTTATATAAAAACAGTAGAATAAAAATGCCGATATGGAAACTTTGAAACGGTAAATTTTACGTAAGTGTGGGAGAGGTATAAGTTCTTGTGATTCCAGAGCTTATTTTGAAATGCGTTCTTTTATTAGTAATTTATAGCGTTTGGCAGTTTGTTTAATTTTATGCTTATTGATGAATCACTTAAAAAGCTTACTAATGAGGACGATTGTTATCGAGGCTTAATTCGAAAAGAAGTTGCTCTAATACGGTTTTTGCAGAGGGTTCTAATGTCCAAATACCGAGCATTCTGTTAAGTGCGGCGCGATACACTCTGTTTTTTAGTAGGAAGGCGAGTGTGCTCGTATCATTGCTGAATACGTGCATTTGTACGATGGTGAGCTCTGCTTTGTTCTCAATGTCTATTTTCTGAAGATTGAAAGCGGGTAGGAAGGCAGACTCATACCAAACCTCAACGATCTCTCGAAGCTCCATCTCTTCTTCAGGTACATCGCACTCCTGAAGTTGGTGGTTTTCAGGAATTGCGGATAAGTAAGCTACATCAAGCTTGTCTGCAACGAATGTGTACATATTCTTCCTTGTTACCTGTGGTATTGGGGCGAATCATCCCTCTCGCTTATGAATTTGTCAATTATATCCATTTCCCTAAATAGCGAATTGTGATTAAGCGTTGAGGTTTTAGCTTAAGCTGTTTAAGTATTTGTCTGTTAAGCCAAAATATTTCAAATTTCCATCCGGCTCTAACACTAAACTCATGTTTGATGTTGCGATCAAACCAGGGTCGTTGGTCGAAAAAATGACTGTTTTATTCAGCAACTTATCGCTGAACAAACGGTTAAAGTACTGCGCATTTTCATTTTCTGCACCATTGAATGGCTCATCAATAATAATCAGAGATTGCTCACAGTTACCTAAGCCGAGTGCCAGACGCAATTTTTGTTGAATTCCATTCGGGAGACTTTTGCATTTATCCACGCTTAACTGAGTAGCTAAGCCTTCCGGAAGCCATTCATCTAACTCGAAGAAGCTCACCATCTCTTGCATCTTGTCTGTTGGAATCAGCCCGTTGTGTAGAATGAAGTTGGTCTCGAGTGAGCCTTCAAAAATATGCAAATTAAAAGGGATGTAGTTAATCGAGGTGCGATAACGGTAGCTATTGAACTGTTTAATGTTGTAACCATCGACAGAGACTGCGCCTTGATAGCGGTCTTCTAACCCAGCAATGATTGAAATTAAGGTGGTTTTGCCGCAGCCCGTTGGGCCACAAATGACCACTTTTGCACTGGGTGGGATTTTGAACCCCAAGTTAGTTAAGCCGGTTGCTGCTCCCGCGTATCGGTGACTGACACCGCTGCCCACGATGCTGCCTTGGAACAGGCGAATAGGCGGGCTTTTCTCTAAGGTTAATTTGTCGTCATTCATCGACATTAAATTGTTGATCTGTGCGGACGAAGCTTTGATCGACTGGAACTTGGAAATTGAGTTATAGATACCCATGATTGGGCCTAACGCTTTCCAAACCAAAATAACGGTTGCGAGCATGGCACCCGCATCAGAAGTACCTTCCATCACGCCGATTACCGCGGTCACGATACTTGCTGTACCAATCACTTGAATCAAACTGCCACCAGCGGCCTGAATCTTACTGTTAGTCACGGCAACGTTCTCTGCATCGCTGGTGCTTTGCATATGCGATGCACTGAATCGAGATTGAACGACACGAAGTAAAGGCAGGCCTTGGATTGTTTTGATACCACGAAGGATTTCGTTCCATTGATACGAGACCATCGCATTGGCGCGCGAACTTTTGGATGTGGCTTGCGAGTAGATATAGCGAGAGTAAATACAGAACACTAACATCAGGATTAAACCACCCATCACCACTAATGCCGCTGTACCAGACATCAGAGCAATGGCGATGATAAATACAATCACAAACGGCATATCAAAATAGCTAAGCGTTGATTCTGCGGTCACCAAGCGTCGGAAGGTATCGATATCTTTCAAACGTGCTAGCTGAGAAGAGACCCCAGCAGTAGATGTCATCGAATAGGGTAGCCAAAGCAATTTAGATATAACGGCTTGCGAGATGTGCACGGCGAGGTCTTTACCGGAAGTGGCAATGATATTGACCCGCATTTTCTTAAAGAAGTATTCAGAGAAGCCGACAATAATGGCGAATAAGGTTAGCCAATAGAGTGTGGCTTCGGAGCTCGAAGTCAGTGCGAAGTTATATACACTCATAATAAAGAATGGCTGCAATGCACCGAGAATACTGATGACGAAGCTGAGAATGATCAGGCTTTTAAGTTCATTGTTATAACGATAGAAAGCGTATTTAATCCAATTGCTTCTGTCTTGCGATTCCGGAGGTGGCTCGCGGAACAGACGAGAATATTCGCTAATCGCAATCAGCAAACAGGGCTTTTTGCACATTGGGTATTCAATGGTGTTGTTGTTCGTGTAATCAAACAGCAGCAACTTTCCATCTTTGGTGCCTAAGAAAATCGCACTTAGATTCTCTATTTCAATAAAGCATGGCTGAGGGTGTTTATCTATATTCTCGAGTGTCTTTAATTTGGTCACATCACAGCGATACCCAAGACGCTCTATGGTTGCTGTAAAGCTGTCGCTGTCTTTGTGTTTCGGAATAAAAGCATCGCTGAGTATCGCGGGTGTGCCTTCCCATTCGAGTGCTATCAAGGTGTAGGCCAAACCGCGGATAAGTGGCGATTGACTGTAACGTTCGTCGTATCCGCTGGATTCAAAATCCAAGACACGTTGCGGTACATTATTGAAGTCGACTAAGATACTCATTGGTCACCTCCGGTAAGTTTTACGCGTTTGAGGCGATGGTTAAGCTTGTCCATTTTATTACTGGCGATGATCAAGATTTTGTCGTTGGCTCGATAAGCCGTACTGGTGAGAACCATTCGTGCAAATTCCTCATCAAACACACAGTCGATGTCATCAAATATCAATACGCGCTTACTGGCGAGCAGGGCGCGAACTAATAATAGGGCGTAGCCAACTTGGCGTGAGAATGGGTTACGCATATGGCCTTTGAGTTCTGTATAAAAACCGGCAGGAAGCCCATCAATTTGAGCTTTGATGTTCATGGTTTCACACAGTGCAAACGCCGTGTTATTCAAGCTTGGGCGGAAACAGGTGAGGTTATCGATAATCGTCCCTTCTACGAACGAACTGGTCTTATCAACCATCAGAACACTGTTACGCCAAACGTTGTAATTGACGTCATCCAAAGGCGTGTCGTTAATCATGATATCTAGTTTGCTATCACTGTTCTGACGCGTAATACAGTTAGCGAGGTGGGTCTTACCTGAACCACTTTTCCCTGTCAGCAAATAGGCTTGTCCGAGTTCGAACTCGATACGCTGCTTTTCAGAATACTTAACCGAGATACGTTCTACTTCTGTTGTTTCATGTTGGTGTTCAACAGAGGCGGCCAATTCAAGGAGGTCAACGATACGTTGGATATGGAGTTTGTTTAACTCCCAACGGCTCGCGGTGCGCATCACTTGTTGGTAAGGCGCAAAATAACGGTTGGTTAGCATGATGATCGCGGCCATGATGCCTTGGCTAGATTCCATATTGATAACGGCCGTTGCCAGTACCACAACAACACAAGCAATAGAAAGCTGTTGGATGAGCGCCAATATTAGGCTGAAGTTAGATTCAATCTGCTCATATTTGATGTTCTCAACTTCGCGCTCTTCGACCATTTGTGTCATCAGGCTTTCAACGCGGTATTCCATATTTCGAGCTTTGATATCAAGCGGGCTAGAGATGATCTCAATGATTTTGGAGGTAGTTAACCCTTCGATGTCTGACTTATTCTGCAAACTACCAATCTTTTGTTTGGAAAGGCTCCACGCAAAAATAGCCAAGATGACAGAGGCAATCAGAAGGGTAATGCCAGCCCATATGTTGATGAGTCCTATGATGAGGATAGTGATCACGCTGACGGCAAGGTTGATAAGCGCTCGAACCGATTCGCCACCAAAGAAGGTTTTCAATTCAGGAATGGTTGAGATTCGTTCTAGGTATTCGCCTGGCTCCAAACGTCGGAACTTAGAGATTTCCGCCAAACAGATGGATTGAAATACCTTATTGGTTAAGTTGGTCTCAAACTGCCTCATGATGACAGAGGAAATCTTCTCTTCCTGATTTTTTAAGTGATAGTCGAGGAAGATAGAAATCAAGATAATCGCGAACAATAAGAACAGAGTATCTTGTGCTTGGTTGGGTAACACTCGGTCAAAAATGATCAGAATGGAGAAGGGCAGTACCAAACCAAACAGGGTCGATATTATCGTTGAGAAAGTCAGATAACACTTATCTGCCATGTTGATCTTTTGCGAAAACTGCTCAGTTTGCATTGCGACCTCCTTTCCTCAACGACTCCGTTGAGAGAAGATGTTTAGGCACCAAATCTTGATTGTCTCGTCCCTCAATATCGCTCATTAATTGCATCACGCTTTCGATAGATTGAATTGAGAGTATTCCCTTAATTTGTTCAAGCTTGATGGTCTCGATGATGTAGTCGTACCGTGCGCTTTCGTAGTCTCTTAAGGCGCTGAATAGTTTACTTTCCGCCGCCAGCAAGTCGGTGATAGTACGCGTGCCCAATTGGTAGGCTATTTGGATCCCTTTATAAGACGCGTAGTTGGCGCGAATGATGTTTTCGTAACTGCTTATAGACTGCGAGAAATCGTTAATGTTGAGCACGGAGGTATTCACACTGTTACGTGTGGTGTAAAGCGAATCTTGGTAAAGCAGCTCAGTACGTTCGATGGCCGTCGATGATTTTTGATAGCCGTAGTAATCAGAGCCACCAGACAAGATAGGAACTGCTAGGTTTAACCCAACACTGGTTGAGTTACTTTCGCCTGTCGCTGTAATGTCGGTTTTGTCGAAGTTATTGGCGTCATCGTGTCGATAGCTGGCTGAAAGCGATACGGTCGGTAAGAAGTTCGAACCGCTCTCTTTTAAGCTTCTGCGGCTTCTCTCGACGTTTTTCTTAGCCACTAACAAGTCGTTGTTGAGCTTTAACGCTTGATCCATGATTGATCGTTGTTCGGTTTCGTTTATCTCTTTTAAAGGCACACTTTCGTAGATATCTTGAGACGGAGTGATAGGGTATTGAATCTGAATCGATAGCCCGTTGAGAATGACGCGACGGTCTTTCTGCAAGGTTCTTAATCGGTTCGACACACCTTCTTTCTGAGCAATCACTTCGTAAAGCTCACTGGCGGCTGTATTGCCGAGTTCCACATTGCGTCGCATTTGATGTTCACGCGTCTCAGACGACTTAAGCTCTACCTTGGTCGCTTTAATTTGTGCGTTGTTTTTCAAATACTCAAAGTATTGAGAGCCAATTTCAGAGATGGTGCTTTGGATTTTGTTCTCGTGTTTAATCTCTTCGATATTGAAGTCGAGCTTTGCTGTCCCATATTTGAAAATGTCACCAAGGTTGAATATGGATTGCGATAACGAAAGGCTGTAGCTGTTTGAGTTATAGCTAGAGGTTTCATCGGGTACACTTGATAGCAAGGTTTCATTTTCGTTCCATGTGGTATCGGCAGCACCATTGAGGGAAGGAAGAAATTTTGAGCGGCTGATACCAATGTTGTACTCGTTCTCTTCGACCCCTTTATCACTAGCGCGAAGAGAAAGGCTGTTCTGCAGACCGAGTTCTACCGCCTCAAGCAGGGTAGTCGCCGATGCTGAAGGTGTCGTGCTTAATGTAAGCGCAGCTATGATGCTGCTAGTTAAGTTTTTGTACCGCCACATACTTGTTGATCACCTTGATGATTTGGTCGCTTTTATAAGGTTTGCTGATTACGTAATCCATTCCGGCCTCAATACAAGCCTGGTGTTCGTTACTGCTGGTCAATGCGGTTGCACCTATGATGGTACAAGGGTTTTTCTCGTTTTCTTGTTCGAATTGGCGAATGCGTTTTGTGGCTTCGATGCCGCCCATCCCCGGCATGATGCAATCCATGAAGATGATGTCAGAGCGCTTATTCATGAAGTGCTTCACAGCATCGGCGCCATCGCCAACCATGTCTGGTTCGTATTCTTGCTTGGTCAAGATTCGTTTCAGTAAAATCTGCTGAACTCGGTCATCCTCTACGATCAGGAATGAGCTGTTCTCCATCTGTTCTTCCGATGCTTCCGCTTCCATAATGGTGAGTAGGTTTGGAATGAACTCATAAGGGATAGCAGGGGCGTTGATGATTTTGTCGACGAAGCTATGACACTCTTGTGCTTGCTGAGTGTTGGTCACTGACAACAGTAACTTGGTATTTGGGTGGTTCTTAAGCTGAGATTTCACCGTCTTGCTCAACGACGGCAGCTTGTTGGGTTCAAAGGTATCGGTGAGCATAATCGCATCGTAATCACCGAACGTTTTCGCCGCTGAGAAAAGCTCATTTGCAGTGCGAATCTCGGTGATATCAAGCCCTAAGTTACTGAGCATTTTCTTCATCACATCGATGCGAACTTGAGTATTAGCACACAAGAGTAAACGCTTGCCATCAAAGCGAGTTTTCTCTGTGTGGAAGTTCTTAGCCTTAAGATCAAGCTCGATCTGAAAACGTTCCTGAGCCCCTGACTGGAACCAGTGGCTCTCGTAATATCCGTAATCCTTCAGAACGCTTTTCGCTAAGTCATCTGTGCTGGCTGTATGGTCTTTGTGTGCGCTCCAATGGAGTTTGTTGAGCTTGGCAACAGAAACATCCAGTGTTGATAAGAAGTTGAGGTTGATGGTGACACGGGTATTTTCCATGTCTGAAGCCGCACCCGATTCAATCGTTACAAACAGTTTCTTATTTGATTTGAGTTGAATGGCATTGGAAAGCTGCAGGAACAATATCCAGAACAAGCTGGTGGATTGACCTTCTACACGATTGGGTAAGTTGTCAGAGATAAAACAGTCAAGTTGGCTTTCATTACGTTGTACTTTGGCACTGATATGAATCATTAATTCAGATAACACACTCAGTAAAGAGAACTCTTTCGACTTGCTTTCCGTACCCTGTGATATCAAGCGATTATAGTTTTCTGCTAACTCAGATAGTGTGCTACACGCAGAGGTAATATCGTTCGCCATCAACACGCCGTTTTCATCGGTTTCTTGAACCAGATATTGGACGCCACCGTTGATGGTGTTTGTAATTCCGCGAATCTCATAACCGATCAGCGCATACAACTGTTTGTAGAGATCGTTATTGCGCTTTTGGTCTTCTAATTTACTGAAAATAAGTTTGAGATGAGAGTAAATCTGACGCTGCTTGGGGTTGATGCTAACTTCATTAAGAAGCTCTTCAAGACGTTGTAAATCTAGCTGCTTCAGCTCTTGATACAGGGCATCGAATTCATAGTCGATTTCGCGTTCGTTAGAACTGGATTTCTTTAGCTTCAACATAGCAACTGAGTTGGATAGAATCGTAATCACAGCCAATATCACGACCACCATAAACAACCAGATAAAGAACTCGTTTTTTTCTGACATTAAGTCATTTGCATGGTTGTTAAACATGGTGCGATAGTTGTCGTCCATCTGCAGATAGTTATTGGTCAATGAAAGGTACAAGCCTAATACGTCGTTACGTGTTTTTGCGCTATCGGAGAAACGATTAATCGCCAATTCCAGTTGTGTGTATTCAGTTGCCCCAACCAAGCTGAACTCGGTTTTGTTCAACGAGGCTAAAGAGCGAAATTCATCAATTTCAAGCTTCAAGTTAACCAGGTTGAATTCGTTAGTGCCGCAAGTGTTGGTACTTAAACACTGTTGCAGAGTTTGAATATCTTGTTCTATGGTCTGATTAAGCTTCTGGGCTTGTATGAGCAGTGGGGCGCTTTGCACTTGTGCGACTGAATCTATTTTTGACCAAGAAAAGTATAAATAGAAAGCGAGCGCAGCCAATACCACGCTAAATAGTATGCTTAGACGTAGGGCGGGTATGGAAATATTGTACGAAGGTTTACCGCTCATTGATTATCTCTCATCGAAAGCATCCTCGATGGCTGACATCACCGGTTTCGCAGCGTATTCGATCACGCGACGCGAGCCTGTTTTCACATCAGCGGTAAACTCCATGTAAGGTGATAACTTGTATTGAGTGCCTCCTCGTTCAAGAAAGTTTCGGTCAATTTCAATCTCAGCTAAATAGAATTCAGCGTCTTCTTCTTCGTATGATGAACGGCTGATTGAGGCGATGGTTCCCTCAACAAACCCGTATTTTGCAAAGTTATAGGTATCCATTTTTACTTTCACTGCCTGACCAATTTCGACAAATCCCATGTCTTTACGTGGGATCTTCGCTTCACCGTGTAACGAATTATTTATTGGGGCAATATCGGCGATACTTTCTCCTGGCGGAATCACAGCAGAACGGAAATTGAAGTGAAGTTTATCGACCACACCATCGACTGGCGAGTAGACGACTAGGCGATCAACCTTGTCGGAATGCTGCGGTTGTAAGATTCGCTTTAGCTTGAGGTCTTTGTTCGCTTGAATGATTTGTGCTTGGTACTCAGAGTTTCGATTCTCAACCAAGTCACGGTGTTGCTTTTCCAGTTTGTCGAGTTGGAAACGCTCATTCATCACAGATTCGTCAAGGTTCTCAATCTCACGCACCATATTCGACTCTTGTACTTTCATGTTAAGAACGTCGACATAAGACGCCATCTCTTCTTTATAGAGGGTGTTTTTGATGTTGAGCTGCTTACGTATCAGAGAGAGTTGATTCTCTGAACTTTTGCGACGCTTTAACATTGAACTGATCAACGAGTTCTTGTGCTTAATATCGTGTGTAATGAGTTCTTCATTTGAACGGTTTTTAGAGAATTCTTGTCTCCAGGTATTCATGTTGACCTGAACTTGCTCAGGGTATTTCTCAATGAAAGCGTCGAAGTTAGGCTCTATCATGTCGCGTAAGCTTTCATAACGAATCTTATCGAGCTCTATCTGAATAATTTCAGTATTCACGGTATCAAGTTGAGTGTTGCGGTCTAGTGAGCGTATTCGTGCGATCGGCTGTCCTTCATAAACGACTTCTCCTTTTCGGACTAACATCTCTTCCAATATGCCGCCTTCTAGGTGTTGAACCTTCTCAACGTCAGATTCCAACAACAGCTCACCACGTACAGAAACGACGATGTCGATACGCGCTTGTGATGCCACGGCGATAGCGACTAAAGCGAGTAGGAATATGATGAGCAACGTTTTGTGAACACTGGTCATGGCACTTGCAAGCACAATGGTGTCATCAGCTGTGACCTTAGAAGCCTCATTATTAGAGACGAGCGCTTTTCTTAAGTGGTGTTCTATTTGGTTATTGCTCATGACTACCTCGATGACTTGTCATCTATTACTTCCTTAATGTCCAACAAGTGATTGATTTGTCGATTGACGTTGTGCAATTCAGTTTTTACATCCTCTAAAAGATCTTCTGGTGCAGGGAATTCGTGCTTACTCAAATGTTCCAATTTGGCCATTTTGGGTGGCAAGTCTTGATCGCACAGTAAAGTTAAGATGGTCTTTAATCTCTTTGAGTAGTTGTTGAGCTCATCAAAACGGTCACTTTTATGAAGCGTCTCTATGTTGATCGCTGCGTCTGAAAAGTCCTTATAAAAATCGCCTAATAGCAATTGAAGCCCTTTGTGGTTGTTGTCGATTGAACGCAGCAAACTCGTCATGTCTATCATCATTCCACCGCCGTAATTGCTTTAATCACAATAACTAAGGATGTTTAAAGGAAGTTTTCAAATTTTTTTTGATTCTTTATGTATAAAAAGAAAAATATGAAAAATGTTGTATAAAAACTTGGTTTTTCAAAATGGTGTCCTTTAATGCCTCTAAATACGATCAGTTAGCTAGTAGCAACGGAGGCTGTAATGGCAGGCGAAAATAACCAAAACAACCAAAATGAAGATCTAAATGACGCGGTAGAACAAACGGACACGAACGACGCGGGTACGCCCTCCCAACAGCAGAATCAACAAAATCAACAAAATACGATTGCGTCGACAATAGCGACGGGTGCTGAAAACACGGATGCGGCCGACGAAGTTAATCAGGCTTTAGACGAAAATCCGAGTGGCGCAGGTAATGCTGAAGATGCGTCGGCTTCTGGTGCGGCTGTTCAAGAAGAGACGCCAGAAAGCGATGGAGATTCAGACGCAGCACAATCCAATGTAGTTGGTGGAGCCGCTTCTGAAGCTGGCTCGGATAACGCTGCTGGCAGTGGTGGCGGTGCTGGAGCGGGCGCACAAGCTGTAGGTGGTGATATCGCAGAGGCTGCGACAGGTGGTGTAGACGCTGAAGGTAATGAAGAACAAGGCCAAGCTGCGCGTACTTCAGCAGCGCCGAGTGCGACATCTTCAGAGTCGGGTGACCAACAAGTTGGTGATGAGCTAGATTCACAAACAGTAGAAGAGACGTTTGCAGTTGATGTTCAAGCTTCTGACGAAGAGACCATTAGCGAAGTAGAGGATGACTTTGATTCTGAAACGGTAAGCGAAACGTTTAAAATCAAAGTGGAAAGTGAAAATGATGCGCCAGAAGCTGAACAAGATCTGGCTTACATCATGGATGAAGATGGCTCCATAACATTCACTCAAGAACAATTACTCGAATACGCAAGTGATGTAGATGGGGACGAGCTTGTTGCTTCTAACGTTCAAGTTGGTGATGATGCAACAGTTCAAGACAATGGTGATGGTACTTTCACCGTTGTTCCTTCAGCTGATTTTAATGGTGAACTTGACCTTACTTTCGACATCAGTGACGGCCAAGAAACGATTAGCAGCGCAATTGATTTAACGGTACGCCCGATTAATGACGCGCCTGTTCCTGAAGATAAAACGTTTGAAATCGAGGAAGACGGAACTCTTGTATTCACCGACGCTGACCTCCTTTCTGGCGCTACAGACATTGAAGGTGATAACCTAACGGTTGAAGGTGTGACCTACGATGGCGGCGACGGTATTCTTACTGATAACGGTAATGGTACGTACACCTTTGCTCCGAATGAAAACTTCAATGGCGACGTCAACTTCGGCTTCGATGTCTCTGACGGCACCGATACGGTCTCTGCAAACATCGATGTGAGTGTAACTGCCGTTGATGATGCACCGGTGTCAGGCGACCTAGCGTACTCAATCGACGAAGATGGTTCGATTCGTCTAAGCCAAGAGCAGTTGCTATCACAAGCATCAGATGTTGAAGGCGATGACCTAACAGCCAGCGGCTTAACGGTCGACGGTGATGCAACGGTTGTTGCTAACGACGATGGCAGCTTTACCATCACGCCAGATGAGAACTTCAATGGTGACATCGATATCAGTTTCGATATCTCTGATGGTACCAATACGGTTCAAGCATCAGCTGACCTAACGGTTAACCCAGTTAACGACCTGCCAGTACCTCAAGATCAACAGTTCAGTGTTGAAGAAGATGGAACGCTTATCTTCACCGATGCAGATCTATTAACAGGCGCTACTGACATTGAAGGTGACAACCTTACTATTGAAAGTGTGACCTACGACGGTGGCGACGGTATTCTTACTGATAACGGTAATGGCACATACACCTTCGCACCGAATGAAAACTTCAATGGCGACGTAAACTTCGGCTTCGATGTGTCAGATGGCACCGATACGGTCTCTGCGAACATCGATGTAAGTGTGACTGCGGTTGATGATGCGCCTGTATCGGGTGACCTAGCGTACTCAATCGATGAAGACGGTTCGATTCGTCTAAGCCAAGAGCAGCTGCTTTCTCAAGCCTCTGACGTGGAAGGCGATGACCTGACTGCCAGCGGCCTAACGGTTGGCGGTGATGCAACCGTTACTCAAAACGATGATGGCAGTTTCACGATTACGCCAGATGAGAACTTCAATGGTGACATCGATATCAGTTTCGATATCTCTGATGGCACCAATACGGTTCAAGCATCAGCTGACCTAACGGTTAACCCAGTTAACGACCTGCCAGTCCCTCAAGATCAACAGTTCAGCGTTGAAGAAGATGGCACGCTCATCTTCACCGATGCAGACCTGTTAACAGGTGCTACAGACATCGAAGGTGATAACCTAACGGTTGAAGGTGTGACCTACGATGGTGGCGACGGTATTCTTACCGACAACGGTAATGGCACATACACCTTTGCGCCAAATGAAAACTTCAATGGTGACGTAAACTTCGGTTTCGATGTGTCAGACGGAACCGATACGGTATCTGCAAACATCGATGTGAGCGTAACTGCCGTTGATGATGCACCAGTGTCTGGTGACCTAGCGTACTCAATCGATGAAGACGGTTCTATCCGTTTAAGCCAAGAGCAATTGCTATCACAAGCATCTGACGTGGAAGGCGATGACCTGACTGCCAGCGGCCTAACGGTTGGTGGTGATGCGACGGTTGTAGCTAACGATGATGGCAGTTTCACCATCACGCCAGATGAGAACTTCAATGGCGACATTGATATCAGCTTCGATATCTCAGATGGTACCAATACCGTTCAAGCTTCTGCCGATTTAACCGTTAACCCAATCAATGACCTGCCAGTTCCTCAAGATCAGCAATTCAGTGTTGAAGAAGACGGTACTTTACTGTTCACAGACGCGGATCTGCTTACAGGCGCGACAGACATTGAAGGTGACAACCTAACGGTTGAAGGTGTGACCTACGATGGTGGCGACGGTATCCTTACCGACAACGGTAACGGCACGTACACCTTTGCTCCGAATGAAAACTTCAATGGCGACGTCAACTTCGGCTTCGATGTCTCTGACGGCACCGATACGGTCTCTGCCAACATCGATGTAAGTGTGACTACGGTTGATGATGCGCCTGTGTCTGGTGACCTAGCGTACTCAATCGATGAAGACGGTTCTATCCGTTTAAGCCAAGAGCAATTGCTATCGCAAGCGTCAGATGTTGAAGGCGATGACCTGACAGCTAGCGACCTTACGGTTGGTGGAGATGCGACGGTTGTAGCTAATGATGACGGCAGCTTCACCATCACGCCAGATGAGAACTTCAATGGTGACATCGATATCAGCTTCGATATCTCAGATGGTACTAATACGGTTCAAGCATCAGCTGACCTAACCGTTAACCCAGTTAATGACCTGCCAGTACCTCAAGATCAACAGTTCAGCGTTGAAGAAGACGGCACGTTAATCTTTACTGATGCCGACCTGTTAACAGGCGCTACCGACATTGAAGGTGATAACCTAACGGTTGAAGGTGTGACCTACGATGGTGGCGACGGTATCCTTACTGACAATGGCAACGGTACGTACACCTTTGCGCCAAATGAAAACTTCAATGGCGACGTAAACTTCGGTTTTGATGTGTCTGACGGCACCGATACGGTGTCAGCAAACATCGACGTAAGCGTAACTGCCGTAGATGATGCGCCTGTGTCTGGTGACCTAGCGTACTCAATCGACGAAGACGGTTCGATTCGTCTAAGCCAAGAGCAGCTTCTATCGCAAGCTTCTGACGTAGAAGGCGATGACCTAACAGCTAGCAGCCTAACGGTTGACGGTGATGCAACAGTCGTTGCTAATGATGACGGCAGTTTCACGATTACGCCAGATGAGAACTTCAACGGTGACATCGATATCAGTTTCGATATCTCTGATGGCACCAATACCGTTCAAGCATCGGCTGACCTAACGGTTAACCCAGTAAACGACCTACCAGTACCTCAAGATCAACAGTTCAGTATTGCAGAAGACGGTACTTTACAGTTCACAGACGCGGATCTGCTTACAGGCGCGACAGACGTTGAAGGTGATAACCTGACGGTTGAGGGCATCACTTATGAAGGCACTGATGGCGTACTGACTGACTTGGGGGAGGGATCATATAGCTTTGCTCCAAACGAAAACTTCAATGGTGATGTGAGCTTTAGCTTCGATGTGTCAGACGGTACCGATACCGTGTCTGCAAACATTGATGTTAGCGTGACTCCTGAGAACGATCCGCCTGTTGCGGGCTCAACGTCCTACACGGTGAATGAAGATAATTCGATTACCATTTCTGATGCACAACTATTGGCAACATCTTCAGATATTGAAGGTGATGTATCGATAGACAGCGTGACTTACTCTGGTAGCGACGGTGTCCTCGAAATCAATGGTAACGGCACTTACACCTTCTCGCCAAATGAGAACTTCAGCGGTGAAATTGCACTGGATGTGGTTGTTGCTGATGAAGATGGTGCGACCGACTCAACGACCGCGGGCATCAATGTTCTTGAAGTGAACGATCCGCCGGTTGCAGGCCCTACGTCTTACACCATTGATGAAGACTCAGTACTGACCTTCAGTGAGTCTCAAGTGTTGCTTAACGCCTCAGATGTAGAAGGGGATGTTGATCTTGTTGGTATTAGCTACGATGGCCCTGAGGGTATCTTCTCAGTAAATGGTGACGGCACTTGCAGCTTCGCTCCAAATGAGAACTTTAATGGCCAAGTTCAGCTTGATGTCACCATTCGTGATGAAGATGGTGCAGAAGTGGAAACCGTCATCAATGTTGACGTATTACCAATCAATGATGCGCCAGTGTCTGGTGATTTGGCTTACAACGTTAACGAAGATGGTTCAATCACACTGAGCCAAGATCAGCTGTTGTCTCAAGCGTCCGATGTAGAAGGCGAAGATCTAACCGCAAGTGACTTAACAGTTGGTGGTGATGCGACGGTTGTAGCTAACGATGACGGCAGTTTCACCATCACACCAGATGCGAACTTCAATGGTGACATTGATATTCAATTCAACATCACTGACGGTACTGACACGGTTCAAGCAACCGCCGATCTTACTGTTAACCCAGTTAATGACTTGCCGGTTCCTCAAGACCAACAATTCAGTATCGCAGAAGACGGTACGCTTCAATTTACAGACGCCGACTTACTTACCGGTGCCACCGATATTGATGGCGACGACTTAACCGTTGAAGGTATTAGCTATACAGGTGGTGATGGCGTACTGACCGACCACGGTGATGGTACTTATACCTTTGCGCCAAATGAAAACTTCAATGGCGATGTGAACTTCAGTTTCGATGTGTCTGATGGCACAGAAACCGTTAGCGCTAACATTGATGTGAGTGTGACTCCTGAGAACGATCCGCCAGTTGCGGGTTCAACCTCATACATGGTCAATGAAGACAATGCCATCACAATTTCTGATGAACAGTTGCTAGCTAACTCTTCGGATATTGAAGGTGCGGTGTCGGTTGATACTGTGACTTACAGTGGCACTGATGGTGTGTTCCAAGATAACGGCGATGGCAGCTATACCTTCCTTCCTAATGAAAACTTCAGCGGTGATATCAGCCTTGATGTGATTGTTGCAGATGAAGAAGGTGCAATTGATGAAACCACAGCAGGTATTACCGTTCTTGAAGTGAACGATCCACCAGTTGCGGGTCCAACGTCATACACCATTGACGAAGATTCGGTTCTGACGTTCAGTGAATCTCAGATTCTTGTGAATGCTTCGGATATCGAAGGCGATGTAGAACTTGTTGGCATTAACTACGATGGCTCTGACGGTATCTTCACTGTAAATGGTGATGGTACATGCAGCTTTGCACCCAACGAAAACTTCAATGGTCAGGTTCAACTGGGTGTGACCATTCAAGATGAAGATGGCGCAACGGTTGAAACACACATTAGCGTTGATGTATTGCCAATCAATGATGCGCCAGTATCGGGCGATTTGGCTTACACCATCAATGAAGATAGCTCCATCACGCTAAGCCAAGAGCAATTGCTAGCAAGAGCAGGTGATATCGATAGCGATAACTTAGAAGCTATCAATCTATCTACTGATGAAAATGCGACCATCCAACACAATGATGATGGCAGCTACACCATCACACCGAACGCAGATTACAACGGTGACCTAGATCTGAACTTCGATATCATCGATAACGATGGTGGTTCAGTTCAAGTTGGCCTAGACATTACCGTGAATCCGGTTAATGACTTGCCACAAGCGCAAGATCAACAGTTCACGATTGAAGAAGACGGTACGTTACTCTTCACCGATGCTGACCTGCTTGCAGGTGCGTCGGATATTGATGGTGATGAACTGTCGATTGAAAACGTACTCTACACAGGTGCAGATGGTGTTCTTAGCGATAATGGCGACGGCACATATAGCTTTGCTCCAAACGAGAACTTCAATGGTGATGTTCAATTCTCATTCGATGTCTCTGACGGTACTGATTCAACATCAGCTGTTATTGATGTCAGCGTAACGCCTGAGAATGACCCACCAGTAGCGGGCTCAACATCGTACACAGTTCAAGAAGATGGCCAAATCACGATCAGTGATGAGCAATTATTGGCAAACTCTTCCGATGTAGAAGGTGATGTTTCACTGTCTGGAGTATCGTACTCCGGTGATGACGGCTCTTTTGTTGATAATGGCAATGGTACTTACACCTTTACGCCAAATGAAAACTTCGATGGTGATATTTCACTAGACGTTGTTGTCGTTGACGAAGACGGTGCAACCGCAACCACAACCGCTAGCATCGATGTTATCGCTGTGAATGACGGACCTGAAACTTCGGGCATTCAGGCTGAAGTCGATGAAGATAATTCAATCACCATTACTCAAGAGCAGTTACTCGCTAATGCGACCGATGTTGAAGGTGATGAGTTAACGGCATCTAACCTACAAACCAACGATCCAGATGCGACAATTGTTACTAATGACGATGGTTCATTCACTATTACGCACACAGAAAACTTCAATGGCGAGTTGGACTTCACATACAGCATCAGTGATGGTGAGAATGAAGTTCTGACGACACTCGACTTGACGGTTAACCCTGTCAACGATGCGCCAGAAGCGGGCGATGAAATCTTCATCCAAGCGCAAGAAGACCAAACAGTTGGTGTGACACTTCGTGAAGAACCAGCACTACGTTTAGACCAAGCGCCAGAAAACGGCATCATTGAAGCAAATGTGAATGACGAATGGGTGGTACTGGAAGTAGGACAAGAAGTTCCTGCAGATACCGAAGTGCGCTTTGTTCCAAGTGAAGATGCTCTTGCTGAAGGTACACACACCACACAAATCGGTACGTTTGACGATAACGCGAGTGTGGATGATTGGGGTACAGAAGTTGACCCTTATACGCGTGAGTTCTCAGATGGTGACTTAACGGTAACTGTTCAAAGTAACGATGACCCTCTTGGTGCCTGGAATGGCAACACCCACATTGGTCATGGTATCGGTGATACTGACCGCCAAGGCTTAAGTGGTGATGAGAAACTGACGGTTTCAGTTGAAGGTCAAGACATCAATGAAATCAGTTTCCACCTAGATGGTTTGGGTGGCTGGTTCATGGAAGAGTCTCGTCACTTTACAGAAGTAGAAATCAAAGCGTTCAATGAGGATGGCGACCTAATTGACTCGATGACTTACCACAAAGAAGACCGTGGTACTTTCGAGACAGATTACACGCTAACGGTTGATCAACCAGTGTCCTACTTTGAGCTCGGTACCGTGCAAGGTAATGGTACTTACGTCGTTCAAAACATGACAGTGTCACAAACTTGTCATGATGAAGCGGTGTTTACATCGATTGGTGTAGATGGCTCAGAGATTACTGAAACGGTTGAGTTGAATATCCATGCGGGTGACAACGAAATCGAGTTAACGGCTGATCTTCCGAATATTACTGTCGATACCGATGGTTCTGCCCAGTTTGCTTCGGTTGTGATTACCGAAGAGCAACTACTGGCGCAAGCATCTGATATTGATGGCGACGACCTTGATATTGAAAATCTAGAGCTAGTGGGTGAAAACTCAGAGCATGCAACACTCACCGATAATGGTGATGGCACTTGGACGGTAACACCGGATGAAAACTTCCATGGTGAAATCGAACTTGGTTACCAAGTTACCGATGGTGAGCTGACAGACAGCAATATCATCAATATCAATTTCGAATCAGTAAATGATGCGCCAATCGTTTCTGGCCCGATTGTTCTATCGACAGATGAAGATGAAGGTATCACGTTCAGTGCAGATGACTTGCTAGCGAACACCACAGATGTGGAAGGCGATACGCTGTCTATTTCTGACATCACTTACGGTGGTGATAACGGTGAGCTAGTTGATAACGGCGATGGTACGTTTACCTTCATGCCGAATGAAAACTTCAATGGTGAAATCGACATCGACTACAAGGTGTTTGATGGAACTGATGAAGTTGCAACGCATCTAGACCTAACGGTCGTACCAGTCAATGATGTGCCGGTTCCGGGTGAACCATTGCACACCCAAATGCTTGAAAACGGCTCCATGATCATCGAAGCGAAAGACCTATTGTCTGGTGCTACCGATGTTGATGGCGACATTCTTCATGTCGAAAACCTATTACTTGCAGACCAAACGCAAGGTACGTTAACGGATAACGGTGATAATACATTTACCTTCGAACCTGCAGAAGACTTCTACGGTGAAGTGAATCTGACTTTCGATATCAGTGATGGCCAAGCAAGCGCACCAAGTACAGCAAGAGTTGACGTTGAAATTGTCAATGAAGGCCCAGAGGTTGGTGGTCCAATTGAAGCCGCTGTTGATGAAGATGGTTCAATCACTATCACTCAAGAGGATCTGTTAGCGAATGCAACCGATGTAGATGGCGATAACCTTGAAGCGGTTAACTTTGCGACCAACGATCCAAATGCGGTTGTTGTAGAAAACCCAGACGGTAGCTTCACTATTACACCAAGTGCAGATTTCTTTGGTGAGATTGAGTTTACTTATGATGTCACTGACGCGATCGAAACTGTTGCGGCTGACCTCAACCTAACCGTAAACCCTATCAACGATGCTCCAGACGTGCCTGACATGTCTTTCACTACGGAAGACGGTCAAGCGATTACCATTACCGAAGCTGAACTATTAGAACAAGCGACAGACATTGAAGGCGACGAACTGTCAGTTGTGAATGTGACGAGTGCAAGCGACACGGTAGAAGTCACAGACAATGGCGATGGAACATACACATTAACACCAGAGCAGGGCTTCTTCGGTAACGTTGACTTAGCGTTTGATGTGAGCGATGGCACTGATGTGGTTGCCGCAAACATCGACCTAAAAGTTGAGTTCGTCAACGATGCGCCAGAAGCGACGCCAATGGTGGCAGATGTCGACGAAGATGGTTCAATCCTCGTTACACAAGAAATGTTGTTGGAGAACGCGAGCGACCAAGATGGCGATGAGTTGTTTGCAAGCGCGCTTGAAACTAACGATCCAAATGCCAGCATTGTAGACAATGGTGATGGCACGTACACAGTGACACCTTCAGAGAACTTCAATGGCGATATTGCATTCACTTATGAGGTGAGCGACGGTGAGCTGAGCACGTCTAATGATATGACATTGACCGTTAATCCGGTGAATGACATTCCAATTGTTGCTCCAGGAATGTACCACATCGAAGAGGATGGCAGCATCCTGTTCACTCAAGAAGATCTATTGAGTGCTGCAATTGATATTGATGGCGACGACCTAAGCGTTACCAGCATCAATTACTCTGGTGATGAAGGCACAGTAACCGACAACGGCGATGGCACGTTCAGCTTCGTTCCTGAAGAGCACTTCAGTGGTGATCTGCAGTTCAGCTTTACTGTGACAGACGGTACGGATGAAGTTGAACAAGACATTAATGTTCACATTGAAGCAGTTGCTGATGCGCCTGACTTAGTTATCACGGATGGTGATGGTGTTAACGTCGACGACCAGGCGATTTTGGTTGAGCCAGGCGGTATTGTTGAACTGAACATTGCTGCGGCACTTGTCGACCAAGACTTGTCTGAAACACTCACTGTTACAGTAGATGGTGTGCCAGAAGGTTCGGTTATTCAATACGATAACGAAGGCGTTCTGAATGACCAAGAGAACGGTATCACCAGTTACAACGACACTGAAATCATAGTAACGTTTGAAG
Organism: Vibrio sp. 10N.222.55.B11; assembly: GCF_041473705.1. Taxonomy (NCBI): domain Bacteria; kingdom Pseudomonadati; phylum Pseudomonadota; class Gammaproteobacteria; order Vibrionales; family Vibrionaceae; genus Vibrio; species Vibrio sp. 10N.222.55.B11. Next base: position 250,163 of record NZ_JBFRST010000028.1, on the reverse strand, counting down.
GTGAGACGGCTGGCTACCAAAACGCTGCGGGTTACTACAAAGTAGACGAAGACGGCAACATCACAGGTGTTGAAGTTGTTTACGAAAACGCATCACAAGTTGGTGGTGGCGGCGACCTTGTTCCAGGGCAAGATCAATTCAGCTTCCAAGTCGAGGAAGGCGAAAGCTTTAACCTGTTCTTAATTCCAAACGGACATCAGCACAACGACTTTGATGCGATGCAAGACGGTCAGTACGAGTTCCGTGCTGAGGATGGTTCGCCTGCGAACATGGATACGGTTGATCCTCAACTTGTCTTTGTGGCTGCTGATGGAACCGAGACAGTGATTCAAGGCCAGAATGGTGACGCGATCTTCCATGGTGGTTCAAGCTCTCAGCTAAACCAAGATGGTATCGAACATACTCGTACTACGGTTAATGAAGACGGCGAGCTGGTTTACGGATTTGAAGATTTGTATGGCGGCGGTGATGCTGACTATTCTGACTTCAACTTCACAATCGATGTCGGTGAAGTGAACAGCCAAATCTACAGCGGTGAAGTAACGGTTGGCCCTGATGGTACGGTGAACTTACCAACAACGGCTATCGAAAATGCGTTACAAATCCAGTTACCAGAAGACTTCAATGAGCAGCTTGAAGTTCATGTAACCGCAACTGCGACAGAGTTATCGAATGATGATTCTGAAACGGTATCTCAAACCATCTACATTAACGCGACAGGCGCGCACATTGAGCACGCACCTGAAGCACTTCCGGTTTCTGCAACGGTTGAAGAAGATGGTTCAATCATCATTACGCAAGAAGACTTATTGGCTAATGCGCGTGATTTAGATGGCGATCAGTTGACGGCTCTGAATTTAGCAACCGATGATGAGAGCGTTACGATTACCGATAACGGTGATGGTACGTACACATTAACGCCAGATGCTGATTTCAATGGCGATGTGAGCTTTACGTTTGATGTGTCTGATGGTGATGATGTTGTCTCTACCAACCTTGAGTTAACAGTTTCACCAGTAAATGACGGTCCAGAAGCACAAGACCACGCATTCACAGTCGGCGAAGATGGCGTGTTAACGTTCAATGACCAAGACCTATTAACAGGTGCAACGGACATTGAAGGGGACGACCTAAGTGTTGAAGGTGTAACTTACACTGGCGCAGATGGTGTCCTAACCGATAATGGCGATGGCACCTACAGTTTCGCGCCGAATGAAAACTTCAATGGCGATGTGAACTTCTCGTTCAATGTATCAGATGGAACCGATACGGTAACCGCTAACATTGATGTGAGCGTGACGCCAGAGAATGATCCTCCGGTTGCGGGTAGCACGTCTTACACGGTTCATGAAGACAACTCTATTACGATCAGTAACGAACAATTGCTAGCGAACTCTTCGGATATCGAAGGCGAAGTCGCAATTGATAACGTGACTTACAGTGGTAGCGACGGTGTTCTGGAAATCAACGGTGACGGCACATATACCTTCTCTCCAAACGAGAACTTCAATGGCGAAGTTAGCCTAGATGTTGTCGTTACGGATGAAGATGGCGCGACCGAAGCAACAACTGCGGGTATTACTGTCCTTGAGGTGAACGATCCGCCAGTTGCTGGCCCAACGTCATACACCATCGATGAAGATTCAGTACTGACTTTCAATGAGTCTCAAGTTCTGCTGAACGCTTCTGATATTGAAGGTGATGTTGAGCTTGTTGAGATCAACTACGATGGCCCAGACGGTATCTTCTCAATCAATGGTGACGGTACATGTAGCTTCGCTCCGAATGAAAACTTCAACGGCCAAGTGCAGTTGGATGTGACCATTCAAGATGAAGACGGCGCTCAAGTTGATACGTTTATTACGGTTGATGTATTACCAATCAACGACGTGCCAGTATCAGGCGACCTGGCATACAGTGTTGAGGAAGACGGTTCGATTACCTTGAGCCAAGAGCAGCTTCTTTCTCAAGCAAGCGATGTAGACAGAGACGACCTTACTGCTTCTAACTTGATTGTTGATGGAGACGCGACGGTTGTTGCTAACGATGACGGCAGCTTTACCATTACGCCAGATGCGAACTTCAATGGTGACATTGACCTAACGTTCGACATTAGCGACGGTACAGATACGCTTGTTGCGACGGCTGACCTCACCGTTAACCCAGTTAATGACCTTCCACAACCACAAGATCAAACGTTCAGCATTGGCGAAGACGGCATCTTGAGCTTCACTGATGAAGACTTGCTAACAGGTGCGACCGACATTGATGGGGATGACCTATCGGTTGAAGGCGTTACTTACACAGGTGCGGACGGTGTTCTTACTGATAATGGCGACGGAAGCTACAGCTTTGCGCCAAACGAGAACTTCAATGGTGATGTAAACTTCAGTTTTGATGTGTCAGATGGCACGGATACGGTTCAAGCCAACATTGATGTCAGCGTGACACCAGAGAATGATCCACCGGTTGCAGGTAGCACGTCTTACACCGTTCATGAAGACAACTCAATTACCATCAGCGACGAACAGTTACTTGCTAACTCTTCGGACATTGAAGGTAATGTGGCCGTTGACAGCGTTACTTACACTGGCGCTGACGGTGTCTTTGAAGACAATGGTGACGGTACTTACACCTTCTCGCCAAACGAAAACTTCAACGGCGAAGTTAGCCTTGATGTTGTCGTTACCGATGAAGAGGGCGCAACTGAAGCGACCACCGCGGGTATTACTGTACTTGAGGTGAACGATCCACCAATCGCAGGCTCAACCAGCTACTCAGTCAACGAGGACGAAGTTATCACCATCAGTTCAGAGCAACTGTTGGCAAACGCTTCTGATATCGAAGGTGAAGTGGCGATTGATAGCGTTAACTACACAGGTTCAGACGGTATCTTTACCGACAATGGTGACGGAACATTCAGCTTCGCACCTAACGCTAACTTCGATGGCGACGTAAGCCTTGATGTTGTCGTTACTGATGAAGAAGGCGCAACCGTAGCGACCAACGCAAGCATTGATGTTCTGCCTGTTAACGATGCTCCGGTATCGGGCGACTTGGCGTACAGCGTGGACGAAGATGGTTCAATTACCTTGAGCCAAGAGCAATTACTTGCTCAAGCGAGTGATGTTGACGGCGATGACTTAACAGCGGCTAACCTGACCGTTGGTGGTGATGCGACCGTCACTGCAAACGATGACGGTAGCTTTACTATCACACCAGATGCGAACTTCAATGGCGACATTGATTTGAACTTCGACATTACCGATGGTGATGCGACGCTTCAAGCAACGGCTGACCTAACGGTTAACCCAGTTAATGACCTGCCAACAGTCGGTGAGCCACAATTTGTGACTCAAGAAGACACCAGCTTTACCTTCACAGAAGAACAACTGCTGCAAAATGCGGGCGACATTGATGGTGATAACCTATCGGTTGAAAATGTGGCTTCAGATAGCGGTACTTTGGTTGATAACGGCGACGGCACTTACACATTCGCACCGAATGAAAACTTCGACGGCAATGTGAATGTGACGTTCGACGTGAATGACGGTACCGCGACAGTACCAGCAGAAGCGACAATTGATGTTCAATCTGTGGTTGATATGCCAGAGCTGTCGATTGCGTCTGACTTGGTCATTGCTTCAGACAACTTCGAGTCTGGCTCAAACGGTTGGAATACCGGTACTGAAAGCTCACAAGGCTTCGAATCAGGTGACATGCTAGGTCGTATTGGTGGCACTGGTGGCGATGAAGCTGTCAGCAAAACTTACGACATTCCAAGTGATGTGAGCGAAGTTAATATCTCGTTCAGTTTCTACGAAATTGATTCTTGGGATGGTGAGTCATTCCAAATCTTTGTCGGCGGCGAAGAGCTTACTTCGTTAGATAACTCGGCGTTCCAAACTCAAGATGGCACTACAACGTTGTACGATTCAGCGGGCAATGAAGTCGGTGAAGTTGTTCACGGCGTGTCGCAAGGTGAAGGCTTCAGTGGTTGGAACGACCAAGCACACCAAATCAACCTAACGGTACCCGTTGAAGACGGCCAACTTGAGTTAGGCTTCGGTTCAACCTTGAATCAAGGTGTAAGTGATGAGTCGTTTGGCATCGATAACATTGAAATCACAGTGTCTGACGCGGATTACCAAATCATTGGTACCGAAGATACACCTGTACCACTTGATATTGATGCGGCGCTTACTGATACCGATGGTTCAGAAAACCTTGCTATTTTGATTGAAGATGTGCCGGAAGGCAGCTCGCTTTCTGCAGGTACCGATAACGGTGATGGCACATGGTCATTGCAACCAGGCGAGCTAGAAGGGCTAGAGTTTATCCCTTCAGGTGACTTCAATGGTGATGTGGTTCTAACTGTAAATGCGACATCGACTGATGTTGATACGGGCACCACCGCGACGGCAACCCAAGATGTGACGATTCACATCTCACCTGCGAACGATGCTCCAGAAGTTGACGGTGATATTAGTGCCGTTACAGCCGAAGATAACAGCATCACGCTAACTCAAGAGCAGTTGCTAGAGCACGCTGTCGACATTGATGGTGATGACCTATCAGCAATCAACCTAACCACCAATGATGAAAATGCGACCGTTCAAATGAACGACGATGGCAGTTTCACCATTACACCGAGTGAAAACTTCAACGGTAAAATCGAATTTAGTTACGATGTCACCGATGGAGAGGACATGGTCGCGGCTGGCCTAGACTTGACGGTAACACCTGTCAATGATGCGCCAGAGCCACAAGATCAAGCATTCACTATTGGTGAAGATGGGGTTCTTAACTTCACTGACGCAGACCTGTTAACGGGTGCAACGGATGTTGAAGGTGACGACCTAACAGTCGAAGGTGTGACATACACTGGTGCTGATGGTGTGCTTACCGACAATGGTGACGGAAGCTACAGCTTTGCGCCAAACGAGAACTTCAATGGTGATGTGAACTTCAGCGTTGATGTGTCAGATGGCACGGATACGGTTCAAGCCAACATTGATGTGAGCGTGACGCCTGAGAACGATCCACCAGTGGCGGGTAGCACGTCTTACACTGTGCATGAAGACAACTCAATCACGATCAGTAACGAACAGCTATTAGCCAACTCTTCAGATATTGAAGGTGAGGTTGCGATTGATAGCGTGACTTACACTGGCAGTGATGGTGTGTTCGAAGACAACGGTGACGGCACTTACACCTTCTCTCCAAACGAGAACTTCAATGGAGATGTGAGTTTAGCGGTTGTTGTTACCGATGAAGAAGGGGCAACAGAAGCGACTACCGCGGGAATCACTGTACTTGAGGTGAACGATCCGCCAATCGCAGGCTCAACCAGTTACTCAGTCAACGAAGATGAAGTTATCACCATCAGTGCAGAGCAACTGTTGGCGAACTCTTCTGATATTGAAGGTGAAGTGGCGATTGATAGTGTTACTTACACAGGCGCTGACGGTATCTTTACTGACAACGGCAACGGCACATTCAGCTTTGCACCGAACGCAAACTTCGATGGCGATGTTAGCCTCGATGTAGTGGTGACAGATGAAGACGGTGCGACAGTAGCCACCAGCGCAAGTATTGATGTTCTTCCAATTAATGATCCACCAGTATCGGGTGACTTGGCATACAGCATTGATGAAGATGGTTCGATTACTCTGACTCAAGAGCAGTTGCTGTCTCAAGCATCTGATGTGGATGGCGATGATCTGACCGCAAGCAACTTAAGCGCAGGCGATAATGCAACCGTTGTTGATAATGGCGATGGCACCTTTACGGTAACGCCAGATGCGAACTTCAATGGCGATATCGACCTAAGCTTTGATATTTCAGACGGCACTGAGTCAATTGTGGCGAACGCCGATCTGACGGTAAACCCAGTCAATGACTTGCCAACGACATCTGATGTTTACGCGAACGTTGATGAAGATCATGTCATCACTATCACGCAGGAGCAGCTACTTGCGAATGCCGCTGATATTGAGGGCGACGACCTTGTCGCTTCCGACTTAACCTTAGTGGGTGACGATGCAACGATTGTCGACAATGGCGATGGCACGTTCTCAATCACTCCAAGCGAAAACTTCAATGGCTACATCGATGTTGCCTACAGCATCAGCGATGGCGACACTCCAATTGCCGCTAACTTAGGCTTAACCGTTGACCCAGTGAACGACGCACCGATTGTTTCTGCTGATGTGGCGATAACCATTGAAGAAGATGGTTCATACACCATTACTCAAGAAGAGCTCCTACAATTCGCGACTGACATCGAAGACGATGACATGACCGCAATTATTGGAGAACAGGGCGATGAAACAACCGTAACCGGTACAGTGTTGGACGCTGAAACCAGTAATCCAGTGTCTGGTGCAGAAGTCACCCTGACCGACAGCGCTGGCAATAGCTACACCACAGTAACGGATGATTCAGGTAATTACTCTGTTACAGGTTCAGTCGTTGACCAAGGCACGGTAACCATTGAACAAGAAGGTTCAATTACCAGTAGCTTCCTTGTCCCTGCGGGCGAAGATGTGAATGGCGGCGTAACCGCAATATCGGAAGTACTTGAAGAAACAGATATGCGTATCGTGGTGACTTGGGGTGAAAGTCCTCGTGATATGGATAACCACTTATGGCTATACGATACAGAGAATGGCAATGAGTTAGACCATATCTACTACCGCGACATGAGCCATGATCTTGGTGAAGGTAACGTTGTTCAACAAGATGTAGATGACACAAATGGTGGCGGCCCTGAAACCATCACCATTCCAAACTACCAAGATGCGGACATGCACTATTCAGTACACAACTACACCAACAGAAGTTGGGATGTAGATGGTGTTGAAGATGTACAAGTTCAGGTGTTTGTAGGCGATACATTGGTTGAAACCTTTAGCCCTGATTTATCTGAAAGCCCATCGGGTGACCACTGGCATGTATTCGATATCGTGAACGGCGTTATTGTTCCAAGCCAAGATGTAGGCAGCGAGAATGCGTTTGATTTACCAACGGCAGAAGAAGCGCTCGCGAATGAAAACGGCATTGATATCTCTGAATTGCTAACCGGCGAGGAAGGTGATGATTCTGGTGAAACGGGTGGTAACGAACCAAGTGTTGGAGATGTTTCCATTGAGAACGCTCTTATCACTGACAATGGTGATGGTACTTACACCATTACACCGGAAGAGAACTTCAATGGTGAATTCTCGATTAGCTACAACGTAGACGATGGCAACGGTGGGGTTACTCCAGCGGAACTAGACGTGACCGTAACAGCAGTTAACGACCTTTCTGTAATTTACGACCACGACTACACCATTAATGAAGATGGTTCGCTGACCTTTACCGATGAACAGCTATTGGCTGGTGCAACGGATATTGATGGCGATGACCTTTCTGTCGAGTCGGTTAACTACGAAGGTACAGACGGTGTGTTCACGGATAACGGCGACGGTACTTATACCTTTGCTCCAAACGAGAACTTCAATGGTAATGTCGACCTAACTTACGATGTGAGTGATGGTACAGATGTTGTATCGGCGAATATTGATGTTCAAGTGGTTCCAATCAACGACGTACCGGTAGCGGGTTCTACGACTTACAGTGTTGAAGAAGACGGCAGTATCACCCTAAGCGATGCACAACTTCTAGCGAATAGCTCGGATGTTGAAGGGGAAGTGTTTGTCAGCGATGTAAGCTACAGCGGCACTGATGGTGTATTCACTGATAATGGTGATGGTACTTACACCTTTGCTCCAAACGAAAACTTTAACGGTGACATCAGTCTTGATGTATCTGTTATGGATGAAGATGGCGCAACCGCTGAAACAACCGCAGGTATCGACGTCATTGCTGTTAATGACTTGCCGGTTGCAGGTTCAACGACCTACAGCGTTGACGAAGATAACGTGATTACCATCTCTGAAGCACAGCTTCTTGCGAACAGCTCAGACATTGAAGGTGATGTATCCGTTAGCGACGTTTCCTACTCAGGCGCAGACGGTATATTTACTGACAATGGTGATGGTACTTACAGCTTCGCACCAAATGAAAACTTCAACGGCAATGTCAGCCTAGATGTCACCGTTGCTGATGAAGAGGGTGCAACGGCTGAAACCACTGCGGGTATTGAAGTTATCGCGGTTAACGACGCGCCAGTGTCAGGTGACTTGGCTTACTCAGTGGATGAAGATGGTTCAATCACGCTAAGCCAAGAGCAACTGCTGGCTCAAGCATCGGATGTGGACGGCGATGATCTTACCGCGGCCAACCTAACCGCGGGTGATAGCGCTACCGTTACGGCAAACGATGATGGTTCATTTACTATTACACCGGATGCCGACTTTAATGGTGATATTGACCTAAGCTTCGACCTTTCTGATGGTACTGAAACGGTTGTGGCAACGGCTGACCTTACTGTGAATCCAGTGAATGACATCGCAGTTGTAGAAGATGTCGCTTACACCATTGAAGAAGACGGTTCGCTTACCTTTACGGACGAGCAACTGCTAGCAGGTGCTTCTGATATTGATGGTGATGAGCTTTCAGTTGCCGACGTGTCTTACACTGGCGCAGAGGGTGTGTTTACCGACAATGGCGATGGAACCTACACCTTTGCACCGAACGAGAACTTCAACGGTGACGTAAGCCTAGACTTCTCAGTATCTGACGGTACAGAGACGGTCGATGCTAACATCGACGTAACGGTAACAGACGTTAACGATGCACCAGTGGCAGGCGCAACGTCTTACCAAATGAACGAAGATGGCACCATCACATTGAGCCCTGAGCAGTTGATTGCTAATAGCTCCGATGTGGACGGTGAAGTGTCGCTTGATAGCGTGAGCTACTCAGGTGCAGACGGTATCTTGGTTCAAAATGAAGATGGGTCGGTAACGTTCGCACCAAACGAAAACTTTAACGGCGACATCAACCTTGATGTGACGGTTATTGATGACGACGGTGCAACGGCTCAGACTACCGCTGGTATTGAAGTTATTGCAGTTAACGACGCACCAGTGGCCGGAAACGTGGCTTACTCGGTTGATGAAGACGGTTCAATTACGCTATCTCAAGAGCAGTTGCTGGCTAACGCATCCGATGTTGATGGTGATGCACTAACCGCAAGCAACCTATCTGCAGGTGACAATGCGACCGTAACAGCGAACGAAGATGGTTCATTTACTATCACTCCGGATGCTGATTTCAACGGTGACATTGATTTGAGCTTCGATGTGTCAGATGGCCTTGAAACTGTTCAAGCTGGAGTCGACCTAACGGTTAACCCAGTCAATGACCTACCAACAGCAGAAGACCAAAACTTTACTGTTGAGGAAGATGGAACGCTAATCTTCACGGATGCAGACCTACTAGCAGGTGCTGCAGACATTGACGGCGATGACTTGTCTATCGTTGACGTGTCTTACACGGGCGCAGAAGGTGTGTTCACTGATAACGGTGACGGCACTTATAGCTTTGCTCCGAACGAGAACTTCAATGGCGATGTCAACCTAGGCTTCACAGTGACTGATGGCACTGAGACAGTCGATGCCAATATTGGTGTGACGGTAACGGATGTTAACGATGCGCCGGTAGCGGGTTCTACGTCTTACCAAATGAACGAAGATGGCACCATCACAATCAGCCCTGAGCAGTTAATTGCTAATAGCTCTGACGTTGATGGTGAAGTGTCACTTGAAAGCGTGACTTACTCAGGCTCTGACGGCACCTTGGTTCAAAACGATAATGGGTCTGTGACCTTCACGCCAAACGAGAACTTTAATGGTGATATCAGCCTAGATGTGGTCGTGACCGATGATGACGGTGCAACGGCAACAACAACGGCAGGTATCGAAGTTCTGGCTGTGAACGATGGACCTGAATCTGAGGATGTGAAACTAACCACAGCCGAAGACAGCACCATTCTTATCACACAAGACATGTTGTTAGCTCAAGCTACCGACATCGATAACACCGCAGACGAGCTGTCGGCTTCTGGTCTACAAATCGACCCTAGCTTGGGTGAGTTGCTAGATAACGAAGATGGTACTTGGTCATTTACACCAAACGAAAACTTCAATGGCGATGTGCCAATGACGTTTAACGTTAGCGATGGCCAAGAGACAATTTCAGTCGACGGCAACATCGATGTTACGCCAGTGAATGATGCACCTGAAGCGCCAATGATTGAGATGCAAGGCGAAGAAGATGTGGTCATGGTGATTGACCCAGCTTACATCGCGGATCAAGTGACAGACCTTGATGGCGACGAGATCAGCATTGAGAGCATCACAGTTCGAGCTCCAGCGAACGCGACCTTAACTCAGCAACCAGACGGCATGTATCACTTAGTGACTACTCAAGACTTCAATGGCTTAGTGGAACTGGGTTATCAAGCTACTGACGGTGAAGAAGTGGTTGATGGCTCGCTGAATGTGGATGTCATTCCGGTTAACGACGCACCATTCAATGTCGGCAACGCAATGATGACCACAGACGAAGATGGCGCGTTCACCTTCGATGCTGGCGACTTGATGAACTTGTTCGGTGACATTGATACCGCAGACCTTGTTGTTTCTCGCATTATCACCGCAGACGGTGAAGATGGCGGAGAAGTTACAGACAACGGTGATGGTACTTGGACATTCACACCAACAGGCGACTTTGCGGGTGTTTCTGACCTACAAGTTGTCGTGAGTGACGGTGAGTTCGAAACGGTTCTCGATGTTCCTGTGTACGTACGTCCTGTCGCAGATGGCGCGGTTATTTCAACTGACCATGACGGTCCATTAGTCTTCGGCGAAGATGAAACGGGTCACTTGGGACTGAACGTTGGCCTAGTCGATGATTCAGAAACACTAAGTAACTTGGTGATGACAGGTTTCCCTGTTGGATTCGAGGTAACAGATGGTGTGAATACCGTGATGATCACCGAGCCGGGTCAATACATCGACCTGTTCGACTGGGATATCTCAAACATTCAAATGACGCCGCCTGAAGACTTCCATGGTGAGTTCTTCGTAACCGTAAGCGCAACAACGGTTGATTACGGAGATGAGCCGGAAGCGTTTGATGATGGTATCGATTCAGGTGATTTCGAAACTGTGGCGGGTGATTCCATCATCCTAACGGCGGACGACCTAATTGGTTTGGCTGAGAATGTGGATGCAGACAGCGATGATGAAGTGAAACTGGTTCATCTTGCCGACCGCAGCCAAGGTGAGATTGTCGATAATGGCGATGGCACTTGGACGTTCACACCAGCACCAGGCTTCACGGGCGAAGCAGACATTGCGTACGTAGTTGATAAAGATGGCGTGCTTCATGATGAGCAAACTGGCGTAGTCGTGAAAGAAGGTGACTCGCAAGGGAATGCAGCACCAGAAGTTAACAGCATCACAACGACGGAAATCGCAGCGGATGCCACCTTGTCGTTCACTGATGAAGACATGTTAGCGAATCTTAGCGATGCAGAAGGCGACAGCTTGAGCATTGAGTCAGTAAGCTTGATGGAAGGTCAGGGCGTAATTGAGAGCGATAACCAAGGTAACTATCAATTCACTCCTGCTGAAGACTACACCGGCGATGTTCAAGTTGCGTTTATAGCGACCGATGGCGAAAATCGCATCGAAAGCTTCTTCAATGTGGATATCCAAAGTGGCGATGAAGCAGCGGCGAGCGAAGGTTATACCTTAGCTGATGATGGTTCACTAACTATCACGGATGCACAGCTGGTGGATGAGTTAGGCGTGAGTGATTCTGCACAGGTTGTTGATGTTGCAGACGCGAACGATGCTGGCTTCTTTGCCGAATCAGGTGAAGGTGAGTGGACTTACTGGCCGAACGAAGACTTCGATGGCAATTTAGCGATGAATGTCGAAGTTAACGACGGCGGTGAAGTATCAAGTCACAGTGTAAGTATTCAAGTAGCCGATGAATCAGTGCAAAGTGATGAACCACAAGTTCAAGCTGCTCAAGCAACAGAAGAGCAACAAGTGGAAGTGGCTCAACAAGCTGATGACCAAGCTCAAGATGCTGAAACTGAAGACAGCGCAGCAGATGTAACTGCGGCGCCGGGCGATACTATCTCTATCTCGATTCCAGATGAGGTGAGTGGTAACGAATCGGTTGATTACGCTGATATGTCTGGCTTACCTGAGGGCGCTACTGTAAGTAACGCACTGGATAACGGTGATGGTAGCTTCACAATCAGTGGCAACTTAGAGCAGCCTGTATCTGTTGAACTTCCAGAAGGTTACGAAGGTACTAGCGAGATCCAATTCCAAGGTTACGACGAATTGGGTAGCTCAATAGACGGTGCTAGCGGTTCTGTTGAAGTTGAGGTCGATGATCAATACACCATGCAAGGCTCTACGCAAGAACAGCAACCAGACATGGCGGGTATGGAATCTGGTGGCAGCGACTGGACAAGTGCGGGAGGTCAAGACCAAGGTGTCGACTTCACGGACGACTCTGGAAGCTTCGATTCAGATTCTCAAACTGGAACTGATCAAGGCAACGACTTCGACCAAAGCTCGATTTAATCGAGAGAGCTTAGTTTTAGTCTAAACCGACAAGCAGATAGGGCAGCGTAAAGTTGCCCTCATTAAAGCCATGTAGCGTTATTGATACATGGCTCTTTTTAATTTTTTTGTTGTTTGTTTCGATAAATAAACTTGAGAACAGGTAAATATGTCCTTAATTATTAGAAGGGTCAGTTAGACAGGAGGGGCGACATGTATCGTTATGTCAGTTCACCGCAAGCGTCGAAGTACATAGTGCGACCACCTCAACATCGTGAGTTGTCTAGTGTGGATGTGCCTGAGTCTGAATTAGAGATGCGAGAAATATTGAATAATTGGTTTGCTGATGGTTTAGCGCCCATTATTGAAAGTGAAGATGACTACATCTCTGCGAGCGATCACGTTCGATTTGAAAAGCATAGCCGCACCGTTGGGATGTTGTTGAGAAACAAAGATTATTATTTTGCGGCCAAACGGATTTTATCAGTGTGGGAACAAGATTGTCTTGAAACCACTTATATCCATTATCTCATTTTACGCAGTGAGCGAGTCACTTCTTTAAGGTAAGTTAATGGTGTGGCATTTGTCATTTGTCATTTGTCATTTGTCATTTTTCATTAGGCATTAGCGACTTAGGGTTCGTGTGCTTACGATTTTTTTATTTTTCTAACGAATCAGCAAACAAAAAGGGCAAGCTTGGAGGCTCACCCTAAAGGTCTTTGTTTTGGCTTAACGTTATTTTCAACTAATTCTCAACTGGGCTACGACTTACACCCAACCATCAAATTTGAGTCGTTTTTGAATTCTTTCGACCGCTTCTTTCTGCATTTGTCTAACACGTTCATTAGAAACATTCACATCCAACATTTGTCCGACCTCAGACAGCGTTTTCACCTTGTTATCAAAGAAACCAAAACGGTGGATGAGCACCTTTTGTAATTTTGGAGGAAGTGTATAGATGATTTGTTCTAGAGCTTGGGTAAAGGATTGATCCTCACAATCTTGTTGAGGGTCTGGGATATATTCACTTTCGCATTGATCAAGCACCATAGGCGCATGGCTAGTTCCAACCGTTGTCGTCACGTCAATAAACCCGCTTAACGCCACCAGTTGATCGACGCGTTCGGCCTTTACACCTGAACTGTCTGATAGCTCAGAAATTGAAACCTCTTTACTCATTTTTTTGCTTGCATCGAGCTTTTTTGAGGCGAGGCTGTTTATTTCTTTACACACGTGGGCTGGCAATCGAACGGTTCGACCCGTGTTCATGAGTGCGGCTTCAATGTTTTCGCGGATCCACCAAACAGCATAGGTTGAAAAACGATAGCCTGGTTCTGGATCGTATTTGTCGATGGCCTTAATCAAGCCAATGTTGCCTTCCTCGATCAGGTCGAGCAGGGTGAAATTATTGCCTTTACGTTTTAGGTAACTCTTTGCGATTTTCACAACAAGGCGCAGGTTTGATTCGATCATTACATCACGCGCTTTTTTCTCACCCGCGCGATTCAATTTTGCGTAATACACCTCGTCTTCACGCGACAGCAGATCAATGCCAACAATATCTTTCAGATAATGAGCATAAGGGTCTGCACTGGTAGAAAATGATTCGGTAATGGGTGTTTCATCCGTGAGCCCCTGAAACGCAGCAAAACTATCGTTGTTCATTTCCTTGTCCTTATCTAGCCGACTGAACGTTTTAGTTTTTTTTATTATGCCACCAAGTGATTAACGCTTGGTTTCATTAGAGTGTAGATAACAATTTCTTCTTTACCAATAAATAAAATGCAATTTCGTATGTTTATGTCACAAAAAGATCTACAAATATTTAACTATTTTGCATCTCATCAAGTGTGTTGGTTTTTCGTTTAAAACATTAAGACGGATAGTTTATAAAGCATGTGTTATACATCGGTTTATCTAGATAAATGACGTGAATTTATAGGTGTGGGTTAGAACTATAATTGAGAGGAGAAATGATGAGAAAAATGTTAAGAGTCGAGGTTCAATGTTTCCAAGCACCTCAACTCTTTTAGCTGTGTCGGCTGTTAAGTATCGCCATGCACGTTTTAATTCTATCGACTAATAAGTGCTAAGAACCTCATCGATTTGCTGATTAATGATCTTCATTTCGCTGTAGATAACCGAAAGATCATCATCTTGCGGCGCAAGCTTATTGAGTGTGTTTTGTTCTACTCTTTCCAATGCAACTGTGGCCGTTTCTTCACCAAAGCTGGCTAAAATGCCTTTTAAGGTGTGCACGGTAAAATGAAGCTTGCCCCAATCTTGTTGTTGAACCAACTCTTCGATCTCTTGTAGCGAATTGCCATGGTCTTCTTGATATGTAGACAAAACGGCGTAAATGACGTCTCTGTCATTGTCTAAATAGGCGTTTAAAGCATCAAAGTCTAGCATGTGGACTCCTGTCGGCTGAATGTTGAAAATGGGCTAGGCGGCTTAGTGGAAAAACCATACCTTGATGAATCACTAATCCATTGATTCCATTTTGGAGGAAGTTCTAACTGTAAGATTTCTTCTAGATAGTCGTCGCTAAGTTTCTCATCTATATGAGCTTTATTGACGGCGTATATATAGTCAAGTTTGGCGGCAACTGAATATGGGTAACTGTGAATGTAGTCCTTTATTTCTTGGATCGAACCCAAATTTTCAATGTTTATACACGTTGAAGGGTCGACATTTTTGGACTCAAGTTGGTGATTTATGGCTTCTCCACGAGATTTGAGACATTCCACTGTTAAATGATAAAGAGAGTACTCACCAAAGTGGGCGAGCATGGGTAATAACTGAGTGAGCAAATAAGTCGGTTGGCTGTGGAAATTGTTCGCTAACAGTGTCGAAGCTCTAATCACTTTTTTGTGGGCAATTTGAGGGCTATTTTCGATGAGCAATATGCTGCTCTGAAATAGGGCAAGGCTGGCCAAAACTTGCTGCTGTTGTTTTACCGGAAGTTTCAGGTTTACCAACTCGGTGAATTGGTTGGCGTGCTCAAGCAAAATACGTTTGTACTTTAGTTGCGTCTCGCGCTGATACGTTGCTTTTAAGGAATTAAAGTGCGCACCAATGGAATGGATGACATCAATGTCAGCAGCTGAAATGTGGGTTGCATACATCTCACCTAACTTTATGATCATATGTGTGTTATCTGCGTTCTCAGCTAAGTCGATGGCCCTGATTGCACGATGGCTGATGCTGGGAGTCATCTCAAATGCACGAATCGCTAATTTAAGAGCAGGCAGCAGCATTTTATGTTTTTCATAGATACAGCTTAAGCAGTCAATCACGCTCAATGAGAGTGGCTGTGCTATTAGAAAATTGTGGAGCTTATCTATGGCTAAATTTGGCTTGCCTAAGCTGTCGAGAATCAGCGCCTCAGCCACCAATTTGGTTGGGTGCATGTTGGTTTTGGAGTTGTTAATGACGCTAGAGAGTAACTGCCATTTCTTACCTGCAATTAAATGTTCAATCAATGTCGCTTCGAACTGAACGCTAGTACCATTAGGGGAGATCGCCAAAGCTTGAGCTAATCTCTCTTGACTGGCAATGGGATACAAATCATTCAGTTGGGTGAGTTTCTTTGAAACGGACACGGCACTTTGGATCTTTTTACCCAACGTTTGAGTATTAATCGGTTTAGAAACGAAGTGGTGTGCTTCACCTGAAAGGGCGGTTAATACTGTTTCCTGACGCATATCCCCAGAGAGCAAGATTGTCGCCACAGTATGATCGATGAGGCGGTTTCGATACAGAATGCCCAACAGCTCAAAGCCAGTAAAAGACTGTTCTAAGTGGTAGTCAATGAGGAGTACATGAAAAGAGTGTGTCTCGACCGCTTTAATTGCTTTTCGATAGTCGGTCGCAATAAAAATACAGTCGCGCGAAACTCCCAAACTAGCCAGTTGCTGCTTAATAAGTATTGTTGCGCTTTTAGAGTCGTCGACGATCAAAATTCGAAGGTCTGTTGGTAAGGTCAAATCCATTTTCCTTAATACCAAATGTTATTTTTTAATTTAGGTGTCAAGTTGCACATTGTCAAGGTGCCTATATCACATACAAACACTCAATAAACTATTGGTAATTAAAGAGTATTAGATAACATTTATGAAAGCCTTCAAACGCAGGTGACTTTTACCTGATTTTAGTGGGGTTATACGTGTTTTAGAAATAAAAAAGAGGCAAGCCGATAAGCTCACCTATCTGTTTTATTGTTCGAGTTTTTATTCGAAATGTTGTTCTTTGCTTGAAGTTTTATTTACCGAAACTCTAGCGTTAATCACGCATGTTTAGAATCAATACTGCCGCTAGAGCCAAGAACGCCGTCATCATTAAGAACACATCGTTGTAAGCCATGATGGCTGCGTCACGTTGCATTGTGCCGAGCAAACTTGCTTGTGCTTGTTGCATCGCAGTTGCGGCATCACTTCCTGACTGAATGAAAAACGCTTGTTGTTGCTGAAGCGTCTGCCAACCAAGTTGACTCACTGAAGGTAGCGACTCCTTGATGTGTGCTAAGTGCTCACGGGTTTTGTTATCCAATAGCGTAGCGATAATCGCGATGCTGAAAGCGCCCCCTAAGTTCCGCATTACGTTGGTTAACGTTGATGCGTCTGGCGTGTCCATTTTGCTGATGTTCTTCATGGCAACCAAAGACAGCGGAACCATGATGAACGGACTACCAATAGCACGCAGAACCATAGATAAAATCAGCTGTTGCCCGCCAAAATCGATTGTCATGTGTGTATTTACGTAACAACTAAAACCGAACATCGCGAAGCCAAAGGTAACCAAGTACTTAGGCTTAATGATCTGTGTTAGCTTTGGCACAATTGGGAATATCAGAAGCTGTGGGAAACCCATCCACATTAGCACTTCACCAATTTCCATCGCGTTATATTGCTGAATTTGAGTGAGATACATCGGTAGAACATAGATAGAGCCGAGCAATGCCATTCCTAGAATCAAATAGGCGATACAAGACATCGCAAATTGCCCATCCCGCAATAGCCGCAGGTTAACCAATGGCTTCTTGTGTTGGAGTTCGTTTATCACGAAGTAAACCAAACTCACCGCCGACACGATACTCAAGCCAATAATAAAGCTCGAACTGAACCACTCTTCACGGTTACCTTCTTCTAACACCACTTCCAAACAACCTAGCCCTAATGCCATGGTGGCGATACCAAACCAATCGGCTTTTTTCAGCGTGCCAAGGTCGAGCTTTTCATCGTCCAAGCCATATCGGATCATGGTGATCACAAGCAAAGCTGGCGGAATATTGATGTAGAAAATATAGTGCCACGAGAAGTTCTCCGTCAGCCAGCCACCAAAGGTAGGGCCAATCGATGGAGCAAAGGTCGCGGTTACACCAAACAGTGCCATACCCACAGCACGCTTGTTGACCGGCAATAACTGAATCACCAGCGAGAAAGCAAGCGGGATTAGAGCACCACCACTGAAGCCTTGCATCGCGCGGAACACGATCATCGAGGTCATGTTCCAAGAGAACGAACACAACAAAGATGAAATGGTGAAAATGGCTGTCGTCCACGTGATATAACGGCGTTTACCGAGCGCTTTAGAAAGCCAACCACTGAGTGGGATAGCGATCATCTCTGCGACTAGGTAAGAGGTAGAGATCCACGAGCTTTCATCCAAGGTGGCTGATAGCGCACCTTGAATATCTTTGAGAGACGAGTTGGTGATCTGAATATCCAAGATCGCCATAAACGCGCCAATCAAGCCGCCAAATAGGGCGATCCAATGGCGTCTCGAAACCTCGTCATCATCATTTGTTTGGGTGACAACACCAGCGTTACTCATGGTCTAGCCTCGTTTATCGATGGTCGCTACCACAGACAAACCAGGAAGCAGTCGACCTTTCAACTCTTGCTGATCTGGAATAGTAATTTTAACCGGTACACGTTGAACGATTTTAGTGAAGTTACCGGTCGCGTTTTCTGGTGGTAGGAGCGCAAATTTAGCGCCAGTCGCAGGGGAGAAACTGTCTACCACACCTTCAAGAGGCTGCCCCGGGAACGCATCCAGCTCTACTTCAACCGTCTGACCTTTGTGAATACCACTTAGCTGTGTCTCTTTGAAGTTGGCTTCAATCCACACTTGGTTGTTTGGTACCAAGCTCATCAGTGGTGCGCCTGCTTGAATCAGCAAGCCTTCACGTACGCTGCGTTTACCAATCACGCCATCTGCTGGCGCGTAAATTTTGGTGTAATCAAGGTTAAGCTGTGCTTGATCTCTCTGGGCTTGAGCTTCGGTCACGGATGCATTTGCTTGCTCAATCTCACTAGCGATAACGGTTAATTGGTCATTGGTTGCAACGAGGTTTGCTTTTGCTTCTTCTAAATCTGCCTGAGTTACTTTTTGTTGTGCAACCATGCTATCGACTTCATCTTGAGACGCGTAGTTACGCTTTAGTAAGCTACGAGAACGTACCACTTGTTGAATCGCGCGTTCGTATTCAGCTTGTGCAGAATCAACGCGGCTTTCTGCTTGATTGATCTTGCTACGTTGTAACGTTTGTTGTGCCACTAGATTTTTGACGTCTGATTGCACGACGCTTAAATGGGCGTTTGCTTGAGCGAGTGCTGACTGGTAATCACGGTCATCGATTTGAACCAGCAAATCACCTTCTTTAACCGATTGGTTATCACTCACATAAGACTTAACAATATAGCCAGAGACCTTAGGGCTAATATTCGTGATGTCGCCTTGTAGGTAGGCATTGTCGGTAGATTCAAAGTACTGGCCATAGCCGTACCAGTATCCAGCACCGGCTAAACCCAATGACAGCATGATCGCAGTAGCAATAAGCGGAGCTTTTTTACGTTTTTTTGTGCTTACTGTTTGCGAAGCGTTGTTGTTCTCTGTCATTTTTTCTTTCTCATTTTGTTTTTATTTAGATGTAACGAATTGTAAATGAATTCGATTGATTGATAAGATAGGAAAAAAGGGAAACACTGTTGCAAAAATCTAACTAATGGCGCTTTGGGAGAAGTACGATGGACTTAAATGCTGTGACTGTTTTTACACAAGTTGTTGATTGTGGGAGTTTCACGCACGCAGCTGAAGCATTGAACATGACCAAGTCGACCGTCAGCCGAAAGCTAGACGAGCTGGAACAGCATCTAGGTGTGAGGTTGATCACTCGTTCGACACGAAGTTTAGTCTTAACGCCAGAGGGTGAGCGCTTTTATCAGTCGAGCATGCAGATGCAAGAGATCATGAACCAAGCTGAGCTAGAGGTTTCAGCCAATCAGGATTTGATCCGAGGGCAGTTGAATGTTGTGTTGCCTGTCGAATTGGGGCATCAAGTATTAGCCAAATACATCCACAGCTTCCTAAAAGAGCACCCAAACGTGACTTTGAACTTAGAACTGTCGAATCGAGAAGTCGACATCATTGCGGAGGGTATCGATCTTTACGCACAAATTGGTGAGCTAGTGGACTCGAGCTTGGTTTCTCGCTACCTCACAACATCAAAGCGTGTATTGGCAGCCAGCCCTGAGTATTTAGAGCAGTTCGATGACGTCTCTTCACCCGATGATCTTGAACCGCCATTCAGAATGATTGAGGTGGTGAACAAGGCCGCGCGTCTACCCAAGTGGCATTTACAATTAGAAGGCGGTGAGTCGATTTTGATCGATCTGCCGTGTCAGTTACGGGTGAATACCATCACGGCATGCCTAACAGCGTGTGTAGATGGGCTCGGCTTGGCGGTGCTTCCTGAATTCATTTGTCGTGAGCACTTCAAGACAGGCAAGTTGATTCGTTTGCTACCTGAATATGAGATGCCGGAAGTTTCAGTAAGCCTAGTGTATGCAGACAGGCAGTTGATGCCGAAACGTAAGAAGGTCTTTATCGACTATCTACTGACTGCTTTTCAAAATAGGAAGCAAAAGTAACGGGGAAAACCTTAGCGGTTAAGTGCTTAGGCTTCCTATTATTCGTTATTGTCTAAACCGTATCGAAGCTAACTATGATCGGGCTGCCAGTCGACGACTTGCCCATTCGCCAATATAGCTTTGACCGATAGGGCAGCAATATCGACACCGTTGTAACGAAATGCCTTGTTAGAAAAGTTAGCAATGATCTTACTCCCGTCACTGAACTCAGTTTGTTGAACATCGCCGCTCTTATCTAACCATTCGGAATCGACCAACTGTTTATCCCATAATTGCTCATGCATTGGTTCAAAGCCATCTTGATAGTGTTTGAGTGCTTTGATTCTCTGGCTTGAACTTGATAAAGCTTCATCTCTGGTCAAGTGAACCATCGGTGGTGTGTTGTACAGCATGGCGGTTAAGTCACGTTCTGCTTGTACATTAGTGAACTTGAGGCTGTCTGAATGCCAATGGTGCGTATTGATTACTTCATCATGGAAAACGGCTTGGTAAAGTGGAATTCGATATTGAGGCGAAAACAGTAGCGACTTATAGGGCTCTTTAACCTCGGCCGGCTTAAAGAAGAAGTCGGGCTTGTGGTCTGGGTACCAACGACCTAAGTAATAGGGAGATTGGTGGTTCTCTTTCATGTCTTTGTCTGTCCAACCAAAACCAACCGTTTCTAAGCCGTGTGCAAACGCGATGCCTTTTGTTGTTAGGCTGTTGCCGTCTTCAGAGCCTAATACTAACGAAGGTTGCTCGCTAAGCCACTTCATTCGGTTGTTGAACGCAGAAAGCATGTCTGATTCGTCGTTTGTATTGCCATTACTGTCTATAGAGACGCGGTAATCTTCACGTGCCATGGCGGTTGCATCAACATCTAAGAACAAGCTGTTGAAGTTGCCGAATCTCATAATGTCTTGAGCACGCTGTTTTACGTATTCTAAATGGCAGTTCGGGTTTAAGTAAAAGCCGTTTCCACGAAATCCTTTTTTCAAACTCCCATCCGCTAGTTCAATCGCACAACTTTGACGCATCGGCTCTGGTAATTGAGCGGTTAGCCAGTTGTCATTGAGCTTCGCAGGAATTGCGGTGTTGTAGGAATCGTAAGTACCGACCAGATATCCGGACTGTTTTGCCAGACCCACAGCGTTAGGTTGATAGAATACTGGCATCCAATTGTCGAATCCAAGCCACAGTTTGTTTAAGCCTGCCTTATTTAGATTAGCGACCATGTCTGAAGACAGCGCTTGTCCCCAAGTCTCTGACGAGTTTAGGTAAGGGGAAGCGTGCTCTAGCAACCAGTTCTTCTTATCCTGTGCTGCTTTATATTGCGCTTTAATCGTGTTGTCTTCGAGTGTCGGATTACCAACAGGATATAACACCTGCAATGACTGGCTAATAGAGTCCAACAATAGTTGTTTGTGGTACTGACTGAACCAATCTTTCCCCTTGGAGAGTGACGATAGCTCTCTTTTCGCTTCCGCAGAAACATTGAGTTTAGAGCCCTCTAGATACCATGTTTTCAATCCCCACCAGTCACTCACATCTTGGATGCTTAATGGGTCTTTGCCAAATAGGTAAACGTGGCTCGCGCCGATCAACTTAGTCACATCTGGATTGCGCTTTTGCTTTGCTACAAGCGTTTCAGACTGGTCATTATTGATGCGCCAATCTCGGTATTGTTTGGCACCATCTAACCACGAGTCTCCGAGGGTGATACGAACAAGAAAAGGTTGTGACTGATTGAGCATCGTAAATTGGTGTGCTGCCTTCATATCAATTTTGGTTTTTGTATTTGAGGAAGCATTAGAGGATGCATCTGAAAAGAGCAGTTGATTGTTGGTTGCATTAACCATTTGATAGCTAATGAAATGATTGTTTTGCTGTACTGTCCAAAAAGGCATCTTCAAGTCTTGAGTAGTGTTACTTCCAGAATGGTTACCGACGAGATAACTTGCCCAAAGCTTGTTGTCAGTAGGCACGCGCATACCTTCACTAAACGGAAGAAATAGTGTCTGAGTTTGTTGTTCGGCAAGATCAAACCACGCCAATTCGATGGGTTTGTTTCGTTTCACCTGTATATTTGAAGGTAAGCTGAACTGAAAAGTGAGCTGGTCTTGATTAAGCTCTGCCTTAACGTTTATTCCACTGGGTACTAAGGTCCAAGTGGCGATTTTTGCTGAGTCAGCTTTATCGGAAAAGCCAATGACCAGATTGGTCGCTTTCTGTGGTTTGTTATCAACGGTGAGAGCAGCACTGTTAACGCTTAAGCCGTTCCAATCGACCTCTAAAGTATTCGATGAGGTAGCGACGGTATTGTTGTTACTGGTGAGCGTTATTTGGCTCGCTTGTGCGTTGGATGAAAACAGACAAGCTGTTGTTAAAGCCACAATGGCAAAATTAGAAAGATTGAGTGGGTGACGTACGCTGAGCATATTTAGATTCCGTAAAGGGTAACTACGGTTATTACACCTAAGTAGCGCTAGTGCTTTGTCACCTATATGTCTCTATTTTCTGTTTGGCTTTAGTGGTTTTCCATTAGAAAGGCACGGCGACGCGCTGCACATATTGGACTTCAATAGCGCCTTGGTATTCAAACATTTCAACCGAAGCACTCAAGTGCTTGGCTTTGGTTCCAAGTGGACTTTCTGTGGGAACGGGTGCTTGCGCTGTTTTGATTGGCACTTTGTAACCCAGCAGGTTGTAGTTTTCATCAAACCATTGCCAACTCACGTTAGCGTCGGGGCAGTTGTCGATCACCTTTGGAGGCGAGAGCACGATATGTGGTTCGCTGAGTTTACTTTCGAGCGTCAGCCATCGATTACTGTTATTTAAAGCGACAATAATAGGGTAGTGATTTGAACCTATCTTTAGTTGATAAACACCAGATTCGGGTTTGATGAACATTTCATTGGTTTCAATCTCTTGATACTCATTATTGGAAGCGAGTTGTCCATCGAGAAGGACTTTACCTTTAGGCGATACCAAAGAAAGAGTTTGAGTTTCTGAGCCTTTGCTGAGTTGCTCGGCAGAGACTTTGATTTGATAACCGTGCGACGACAGGCCATAGCGTCGAATGAAGCTGACTTGGATGTGGTGTTTTGGCTCAGCACTTTGTTTGAGTAAGGTTCCACATTGAGTCTGGCTCAGGATCTCTTGTTTGACTGGCAGCCAAAGCTCACTATCGAGTGATTTGTGATCGAGTGCGATTTGCAGCTCTTGCCACGCAACTTGAGGTTGGTCATCAAGTAGAGATTGATAGGTGTGCTGCAATGGCGTGTCGGTAAACCATGCCGCATGACTTGCGAGCGGCAATGTGTAGATCAGTGCGGTTAACGAAGTAACTTTCATTATGATTCCCCGGCCAAGCGGTAATCAACGCCACGATGTGTTTCTATATTCAATGTTGGCAGCTTCTGGCGTAAGCGCAGTATGTGATTATCAATAGTTCGGGTACTAGGAAAAGCCTGATATCCCCAAATCTTATTGAGTAATTCATCTCGGTGAAACACACGACTTTGGTTCTGAACAAACAGTACCAATAGCTGAAACTCTTTAGGTTTTAGTGTTACAGGGCTTTCATCCAGATAAGCGATCCGTTCCGACAAGTTGATTTGGATATTTGCGTAAGTTAAGAGGCTCACACCTAACGGACGTAGCTGGGTAATGACTCGAGCGAGTGATTCGTCGTTCGAAAATGGTTTAGTCACATAGTCTTTGGCACCCGCCATTAAACCTTCAACACGTTGTTGAACTTCTACTTTAGCGGTCAACACAATCACAGGCAGCGCTTTGAGGAGCAACCAGTTTGGAAGGTGTTGCAAGCTGTCCCCATCTTCAAGCTGTCGATCCAGTATCACAAGATCGGCTCGAAACCATTTCTTACTGGCATTCTCTGAATCCTTCGCCCAAAGGCATTGGTAACCATTGGATTCAAAGATGCTGACGAGGCCTTGTCCAAGCAGTTGGTCGTCTTCAATCAGCAGTAGGGTGTTTATAAGCAATTTCCAAAATACATCGGGTTGGGTTACGAAGAATAATGAGGCGGCCATTCGCTTGCTTCATCAAGTGCTCGACAATAGTCAGGCCAATGCCCATGTTATCCAGTTCGTGCGTTTCATTTGGCGTGACACCAGACATGAGCCGTTGTATCGTTGAAGGGAAGTGCCCCTCGTCTTGTACCTCAATCGTCAGCTTGTCACCGAGTTCGACCTTTACCAAAACCTCACCTTTACCATGTTGTTTGGCATTCTTGATTAGATTATCCAAGCAGATGGTTAGCCAGTAATAGGGAAGGTTCAGTTCAACTTCACGCACTTCACATTGATAAGAAATATTGTGCTTTTCACAGACATGATCGAGCCATTCTTCTAATGAAGCGTTTTGCTTCAACAAAGGCTCTGACTGATCCGAACTTAGGTACACTTTGCTGTTTTCGGTGAGCTGAGAAAGCCTTTGATAGTCAGATATTAAACGCCAAACCGCACTTTGAGTTTCATCAGAAAAGTCATCGTAGCGATTTCTAAACATTTCGACGGTTAAGCCTAGGCTAGTAATAGGCGTGCGCAGTTCATGAGTAAGAAGCTGTAAAACGAACTGCCTCTCTTTTCGTTGTTTTGTTCTTAGGTATAAGACTCTAGCGAGCCCGGAAAGCAACGTTAGCAGCAATGTAAAGATCAAGGTTTTCATGATCAGATTGTCATTGCTAGGCTCGTTTAAGCACACGTTACTGTAACGAAAAGTACAGGTTTCACCTGCCAAAGATACCTCTTGTTGCTCTGCGATAGGTTGCCAAACATCTAAGGGAATGGCTTTCCAGCCTTGTTCGCCACTTAACCAAAGCACATCGTCTTGTTGCCAAGCGCGGTATCCATTGAGCAGTGCTTCTCTGCCTTGTGCCGTGAGTGCTTCTAGCTTGGTATATAAAGGGTGCAGTGGGTTGGTAATACTCAAAAACGGGCGTATTTGCTCGCTTACGTCTGGGTAAGCTGCCAAATAACGATCAGCAAAGCTGCCACCGGAAGGGTGACGTTTGGAGTGTGCTGCAAACCAAATCGAATCCAATGCTTGTTGCTGACACAAAGCGAGCTCAAACTCGATGGCGTCATGTAATGAAGGGTTACTGTTTTCAATTGCTTGGCAGTGATCTTGTATTGAGGCTAACGTTGCGATGTCGTCCCAACCGAATTGGTTGAAATCAGGATAACGGCTACTTTCATGAAGCAGTACTTTTGGGTACTGAGCCAACTCTTGTTGAGATACTAAGATTGGGGATGATTGCCAGGTCAGTTGATACAGGGTTTGCCACTTGTCTTGCAAACTTTGGGCATTGGCTAAAGTTGGGAGCCAAAAGGTCAAGCAAAGGGCTAAGGTAAACCTGCGCATCCAATCATTCTCATTAAAAGTCGTGAGGCGAGTCTAAAGACTTTTGGGTTAGATTTGTAACCTGAATGTCAACAAGTGCTCCCTTAACAACAAACTGTCGTGTGGATCATGCTTTTAAATAATATGATGAAATTACAATAAGTATCATTTTATTCCAATAAATCAGATAATTGTGTACTTATTGTCATTATTAAGCATGTGGGAAGGACTATACTCAACTCATACCAAATAAGAGGAACCATCATGAAACTCATCATCAAATCAGTATTGGCAATCAGTATTTTGGCTACAGGCTCTGCTCATGCGTTCGAATTAACCAGCAGCGATATTCAAGAAGGTCACCCAATGGCAAAGACTTTTGAATACTCTAGTTGGGGTTGTGACGGCGATAATCAATCACCACAATTGATGTGGAAAGATGCACCAGCAGGTACCAAAAGCTTTGCTATCACAGCTTATGATCCAGATGCACCGACTGAAAGTGGCTTCTGGCATTGGGTTGCGTTTGATATCCCTGCAACTGTGAACGAGCTACCTCGCGGTGTCGACATCTCTAAAGTCGGTGGCAAAGAAGGTCGCATTGATTACGGTACAGTTGGCTACGGTGGCGTTTGTCCTCCAGAAAAAGATGGTATGCACCGTTACCAGTTCACGGTTTGGGCATTACCAACGGACAAACTTAACCTCGACGAAAATACGCCGTCGGCTGTGGTTGGATTCACGTTGAACAGCATGGCTTTAGACAAAGCTAAACTGACCGCAACTTATACACGTTAATAGCTTATGTACGTTAAAGCTTATACACATACATAATAAGTAAATAAGGGGATGAGATGAATCATCAATATCAAGTGACGATCTTTCGTGCAGAGCAGTTACAAAAGCTGCGTAATGTGAGGATTCTATCCCCTAGTATCATTCAGATCATTACAGGAAGTAAGCGCCTGTTTTGGAAAGATTCAGCGGCAGAGCTCTCACATTCTGAGCTGCTGTTGTGTGAGGCATCAGCTTCACTAAGTTTTGAGAACATGCCCCACAAAGGGCGCTTCTTGTCGCGAGTGTTCAGCTTTCAATTCCAACCTTCTCAGGCGATGCTTGATTTAAGTGAGGAACGGTCGAATGATCTGGGACTGCCTACAGTAAAAGCGGATCGAAACTTACAAGACTCACTCAATGCTCTGTTCTCTTTTGATACACAGAGCATGAGCAAAGAGACTCAACAGTTTTGGTTGCAGGGCTTGTACCAGCAATTAGCTGAAAAAGGGGTGTTGCATCTATTGTTTGTCAGTGCCAACGTCTCGTTTAGCCAAAAGCTCAGCCATTACCTTTCACATTCACCAGATGAGAAACATCCATTAGAGTCGGTGGCGGAGCGTTTTGCGATGAGCCGAGCCACATTGATTCGGAAGCTCAAACTGGAAGGCATGCAATATCGAGAGGTACTGGCTGAAGTTCGCTTGAGTCACGCGCTTTATCTGATGCAAAACGGACAGCAGAATGTGGCGATGTTGGCTCAGTCTTGCGGTTACCAATCGGAAGGGCGTTTTAGTCAGCGCTTTAAAGGCAAATTTGGTTTGTCGCCAAGTGAATACATCAAAACCGTCGTCAGCCATAGAGTCGCGACGCCATAGTCATTATGTTTGGCTTAAACGCTCACTTTCTTATCTCGTGCTGCCAATGCCGCGAAAATCGTGCACGCAAAGGCAACAGATGCGATCAACAGAATCGGCACACTCCAAGAATCTGTCTGAGCATGAAGCTTACCCACTAGCGTTGGACCAGTGGCTGCCAACGCATAACCGATTCCCTGAGCCATACCCGACAATGATGCGGCTTGGCTGCTATTCGATGTACGCAAGCCAACAAAAGAGAGCGCGATAATAAATGTCGAGCAGTTGGCTAATCCAAACAGTCCCACCCAAAAGATCGCAAACTCAGGCAAATACAGAAGACCAATCAATCCAACAAATACACTCGATGCACACAGAGTGATGAGCCATTGTTGATTGTCACTTTTGGCTAAGAATGGCAGTAACAGCAGCCCTGGAACCATAGTCGAAAATTGCAGAAATCCATAAATGTAGCCCGCGTCGATTTCGCTGTAGCCAAGATCGTTCAATATCTGTGGCAACCAGCCAGCCAAAGAGTAGAAGGTAAATGAGTTAAGCCCAAGCGCTAACGTTACTTGCCACGCTACGCCGCTTTTAATCATCTGTTTCATCGGCAGAGGTTTGTCTTGTTGCTTGTTATTGTTGGCTGAAGGTGAGCGTTTTCTGATTTTAGGCAACCAGATCATCAAAGCTAATATTGGGAATATTAGGTTCATTAACAGTGCTAATTGCCAACCCGTGATCGTAAATAAGGTTAGATTTGAAAACGGCACCATCAAACTTGAGCCTAACGTCGAGCCGATGCCCATCGTAAAGATGTACAGAGAAGTCACAGTAGCGATGCGTGTCGGGAAGCTAACTTTCACTACTACAGGCAACAACACATTACCAATCGCGATACCAAGCCCGATCATCACCGTGCCGATATACAAGGTTGGGGTTAACCCAGCAGAGCGCAGTGTAATACCCGTAGTGATCAGAACTAAGCCTAATAACAGGCTAGGCTCTAGACCAATTCGTTGGGATATCTTGGTGACTAATGGTGAGAATAAGGCAAAAGTTAACAGTGGCAAAGCTGTTAAGAAGCCTGCAGCCGATGACGTAAGGTTGAGGCCTTCCATAACCTGAGAAAGCACAGGAGCCAAGCTCGTAAAAGGCCCACGAAGGTTAAGTGCTAGGAATAGAATCCCTAACATCACGAAAATGCTATTACGAAGAGAGGCGCTCATAGGTTGTTCTACTGTTTGCTTATGAGAAGACAGGCTAGCCTACAGATCATTGAATGATTACACAAATACCGTTTAAATAGGTTTACTAATGATTGAACCTGCGCAGTACGCGCTTAGCCAGAAAAGTCACCCATGACTGTATTAAATATCGACAAGCTCATCTCGGACTTCCCACTGCTTCAACAATTGATTGCATTGGAAGAAGTGGTTTGGTTTAACCCAAATGTGACGACTCTGGAGCGCGGTTTGCTTTATGTGGGATTAGGCGAACAGGATATTCATGATGCGAGTTTGAGGTTACAAAGGTTTGCCCCTTATCTGGCGAAGGCATTCCCTGAAACTCATGTGACGAATGGCATCATCGAATCTGAGCTTATCGACATCCCTGCAATGAAGTTAGCATTAGAAGCTCATTATCAGCAGCCAATAAAAGGGCGTTTGATGATGAAAAAAGACAGCCATTTGCCGATTTCAGGTTCAATCAAAGCGCGTGGTGGTATTTATGAAGTACTAACACATGCCGAGAAGCTTGCGATTGAAGCGGGGTTACTGTGTGAGAGCGATGACTACAGCAAGCTGCTCGAACCTGAGTTTCGTAACTTCTTCCAACAATACAGCATTGCGGTAGGATCCACGGGTAATCTAGGCATGTCGATCGGTATCATGAGTGCCAAATTGGGTTTTACGGTCTCTGTTCACATGTCGGCAGACGCGAGAGCTTGGAAGAAAAGCAAACTTCGTGAGCATGGCGTCAACGTTGTTGCAAATATGAGCTGCTAAAAAGATAAGTCATGATAGAAGAGTGTTGTTTATAGCTTGTACACACTCTTTCTCACCTCTAAATCCCACCTTAATTCAAACAATAACTTGCACAGATCGTTATCCAAAACACACATTTTATAAATTAAGCTTCTTAGATGTTCTAACTATCAGTTAGGTTGAGTGGCATTCAACTTGATAGGGATTGAGCAATGCAGACGGACAAAGTGATACAGACAAGACACATAAACACACCAGAAAAATTACTCCAGCGTTTAGATGCTATTGGGGAGTCTTTGGAAGCATCGGGTAAGGCTCATGCTTTGCTGGGATTGGGCTCAGTAGGTATTGAAACAGAACGACTTGATCAGTACTCAGATGTCGATTTTTTCGCAATAGTGCAAACGGGGCACAAGCAGTATTTCTTAGACAGTTTGCATTGGCTATCTGATATTCACTCAATCGACTACGCAGTGAGAAATACCGTCGATGGCTATAAAGTTCTGTACGCTGACGTAATCTTTTGTGAGTTTGCAGTGTTTGAACCCCACGAGTTAGCGCACATTCCGTTTGCTGAAGGGCGTATTGTTTGGCTGCAACATGAATTTGATACACAGTGTTGTGTTTCACCAATAAAAGGGGAGACAGACACTAATTCCCAAGATTGGATCATTGGTGAGGCTCTAACCAATCTTTATGTGGGTATGTCTCGTTATAACCGAGGCGAAAAGCTGTCGGGCAGTCGGTTCGTTCAATCTTACGCACTCGATCGTTTGATCGATCTTGTGGATCAAACTGAACAGTCTGAGCCTGAATTCGTTGATGAATTTATGTCGGATAGAAGGCTAGAAGCACGCTTCCCTAAGTTTGCCCAATTGCTACCAACCTTTACCCAAGGCTACGAGCGCACCGCTGAATCGGCACTTGCCCAACTAGCATTCCTCAACACCCACTTCGCAGTCAACCAAGCCATGTGTGACCGAATCTCTGAACTGTGTTCCAGTAAAGATTAAGCTTATAGCGTGTGAATCCCCAAGCCTAACTGACACCACCTTTCAGATGATAAGCGGCGGGCAACCTAATTGAGCTCTCGAATTATTATTCTTAAGCACTAAACCCGTACGCTTTTGTTTACTCTTCAAGACCGTGACTGTTCGTGTTTACTCCGCTTATCACTGGATGTCGTCAGCCAAATAAAATACAATCGAACAATGTTTTATTAATTCGTGCTTTATCATTATGATGAGAAACTTACTCATATTCATCGTTAGCCTGTTCTTCTTAACAGCCTGCTCTTCAACGAGTAATCATCAGCTAGACGACGAGACATTGAGCAACGAAGACGCTATGTCGAAAAGTATAGAGGGAGAGAGTAATCTCGAGACTTCAAAGGATACAAACGCTGAGACCAGCGTTGATTCTTCCCATGATTCAATCG
Organism: Vibrio sp. 10N.222.55.B11; assembly: GCF_041473705.1. Lineage (NCBI taxonomy): Bacteria > Pseudomonadati > Pseudomonadota > Gammaproteobacteria > Vibrionales > Vibrionaceae > Vibrio > Vibrio sp. 10N.222.55.B11. The sequence goes on along the minus strand of NZ_JBFRST010000028.1, from coordinate 219,284 downwards.
TTAATCATCAACCACTCACTAACCTTGATTCAAATAAAGACACGATAGCTCACGCCAATGCAGAGCCAGAATCAGTGGAGCCTTCTCAAATAGAAGCGACAGAAACAACTGAAAGCGATGCTAAGAGTGGCGGTGAAAAAGGCATCGGAAGCTATTTTATTCGTCATAATAAACCGACTAAGACGGTGATTAAATCACTAGAGGGCGTGACAGATGCATTGAACGTCATGACGTTTGGGATATTTGCCACCGGTAACGGTTAAATCGTTAACCTAGAACGACAACCTAATAGATAGAATGAAACGTGAAGGCGAGCCAGATGGTTCGCCTTTTTTGGTCTTCTAAATCTGGCCACCATTCTTCCTAAGAATCGTGTTCACTTATCTGAGCGCTGAGTCAGGCGACGGTTAACGAAAATAGGAATTATTAGTTCTGGAAGGGAGTCGTCGAATTTACCCTGTTTGACTTGTTATATGCATCAAGGGTTCTAATACTCATCCCAAAGTAAGCAATGAAATCTAATCTTACAAAGACAACTCTTATATTCACTTACGAGCATAGTAAGATGTTTGCTGTTAAGTAGGTTTAGGTTTAGTTATCAATATTCTAGGGAAGAAAAATGAAGAATAAGAGTGTGTTTTTAAGTGTCGCATTGGTGATGTTGTCAGCTCATGCAAGTGCATCAGACGCGAACCATGAGTCTGTATCAGATGGTGTTATCGCAGAACAAAGAGCAAAGCTTTCTGAAAATACCCAAGGGCAAGGTTTTGGACCGCAAGCTCCACGAGATTTGGGTTCATTAGAAGGTAAAAATACTAGGCTGTTCTCGGATGCCCCTGATTCAACAGCGATGAACTTATGTAATATTCACTTCCATAAAAATGCTGAGCATAAAGGTGGAGAGTTTACTCAATACGCTGGTAACGGTGATGGTAAGGGATTCCAGAGTGGCTTTAAATACACAGGCAAGCTGAGTTCTGCTGAGCTGAAACCATTTGAGGGCAAGGTTTGTCCGAGCGAGCATGGTTCTTTGCATTCGGGTGACACCATTGAAGTTCACTATGTTTATTCAACGGCGCAAGTTGAACCGGGTGAAACACTGGGTGCTTGTTTTAACGATGCGATTACCAACCCGCAACTGCGTGTAGAAACCCAAGTTTACGTATTAGTGAATGACGACAAAGCACCCGACTTTGAAGCGCTCGCTAAACATTCAAAAGTGAACGGCTTACACCAAGCACCAAACATCCCACAAGATACGGGCTCAGCGATCCAATACGCAGGCTCTACAACGGGTCCTGGTTATAATGAGCAAGGTTCACCTTTCCAAGTAACATGGAGCGTTAGACCACAAGTCGCGAAAGTAAATATCGCGACAGTAGGTAGCTGGTGTGAAGGCAATGACTTTAACGAAGATCACGCCCACGGTGTGAGAAATTTGGTGGTTAACCCTGAGTTGTTATCACCCATTCGTAACGACTAAACGATTCTGGCGAACAAAATGATTAAGGCGAGCCAATAGGTTCGCCTTTTTTATGCCCTAACGAAAAGTACTTAGGTTTAGGTTTAATTAAGTCTGGTGGGTAAATTACGTGTGACACTTATTCAATACATGAGTTGTGTAAATCGTATTTAGTAAAAAACGTTCTTTACCAGAATCGAATCTCCATGATACGTTCATGATCAATTATGTTGGGTTATAGAAAAGGACAGTCCAATGTCATTAGAAAGTGCGATTACATTCTTTATTGCCATGTTTGTATTTGGTATTACTCCGGGGCCTGGCGTCTTTGCCATTTTAGCTCGTGCTATGGTTCAAGGATGGCGAAAGTGCGTCACGCTTTCGTTAGGTATGATATGCAGTGATCTTATTTACCTTGCGCTTGCCTGTTTCGGTCTAGCAACGATTGCCGAGAATTGGTCGATTGCGTTTGAGGTGATTCGCTATGTTGGTGCAGCTTATTTGATTTACTTGGGCTACAAGATGTTTAAGAGCCTGCCTGAAGTGCAAGGCTCTGCGGAACTTGCGGCCAAACAGAGTCAGAAATCTGAACTCGCGAGTTTCGCGCAAGGCTTTTTGATTTCAGCATCGAACCCTAAAGTGATTCTGTTTTATATTTCGTTCTTGCCGACTTTTATTGATCTGACTGTTCTGCGCTCACAAGATATCGTCTTGGTTTCTGCTTTAGCATTTGTTGCTCTGATGTCAGGCTTAATGCTTATCGCTGTGGGCGCGGGCAGAATGGCAGGTTTGTTAAAAACGCCACGCGCACATAAAAGGTTAAACCAAAGTGCTGGTGGAATAATGATTGCTGCTGGCTCATATTTGGCGATAAATCGATAAGCACGATTCTTCATGTAGAAAGGCGAACCGAATGGTTCGCCTTTTTTGCTTTATGGCGTTAACTACAAGCGATAAGGTTAAGTAACCCTAAGCAAACTGTTTACACCAAGCCCTAACATTTCATCAGATATCAACTCTGCGACTCGATACGTGAAATCGACTATCCATACAAATGTACTTATTAAGCGACGGCTTTACTTATTAATTAGATTTCCAAATGTAGGTTCCGAGTTGGACTTGTCTGCGTGTTAAAGATGTGTGACTAACATATGTTTTTTTATATGATTTAGCTAAAGTTATCGGAATTTTTACAGATAAAGGATTAGTGGGGAGCTCTAACACGAGATAAAACGTGCGAGCTTTGGTTTCAGCTATTGAAACCTTTAGATAACTTTTAACAAACTTGCGTCGAGACAACCTAAATGAAGAAAACAATCCTATTTGCCGTTTTTATTATGTTTGGCATTGCAGTCGCTGCGAGTATGGCGTCAACCTATTTCATTTCGAGCGAAAAAATCGATGAGATAATATTAAACAAGTCTCAAGTTCAAGCTGAATTCTTGGCTGGAAATGCTGGGTATATCTTAGAGAATTCAGATAATCCAGTTCAAGATTTACAAAAGCTGGTGGGTGAGCTGAAACAGCGATCTGATGTCACTTATGCCATTGTTATTGATAGTAACGTAAGTGCTATTGCTCACAGCGATAAAAATAAACTTAATAAAGTTTACGAAGATAGCTATACCGTAAAAGGTGCAACCCAAGGCGTACAACAGTATTCAAAATGGTACGCTGATGTTCAACAAGTATGGGTGTTTGACATCATGGCACCTATCTACGTAAACGGTGAGCTGTATGGTACCTTTGATATCGGTATCCCTATCACAGAAGTTAGCCAAGCAACGAACGGTATTATTAGTTACCAGCTCGCTTCAATGGTTTTCATTTTTGTTGTTTGTCTCGTTGTTCTATCGCTTCTTCTTAACAAGCTGATGCAGCCTCTCTTAGTATTGAAAAATACATTACACGATATTTCTGAAGGTGATGGCGATCTATCGGTACGTTTGCCTATCAAAGGGAATGACGAAGTTGGCCAAATATCATCGGCTTTCAATGTGTTTGTTGGCAAGGTGCACGAGATAATTAAGCAAACAGTGAATACGGGTGTTGAATTAAATAGCACTGCTATTGGTCTTCGTGAGCAGTCACAACAAGCATTGCAAAGAGGGCAAGAGCAGAACGAACAAACCATGTTGGTCGTGACGTCTATGAATGAAATGATTGCCACGGTTAATGAAATTGCATCTAGCGCGGCTGGTGCTGCAAGTGCGGCAAACATGGCGGCGAGTGAAACTCAAGAAGGTCATAAGACGATTGAGAAGACCACGACCTCAATCTCGAACCTTGAAGCCGAGATGAATAGTGCTTCTGACATCATTGTTAGTCTTGCTGATAATACCCAGTCGATCGGTACTATTCTTGATGTTATTAGAGGTATCTCTGAGCAAACGAATTTACTGGCGCTTAATGCTGCAATTGAAGCTGCGCGTGCTGGTGAGGCTGGTCGAGGCTTTGCTGTCGTTGCTGATGAAGTTCGTAACCTTGCGACAAAAACCGCGCAGTCTACCGATGAAATTGACACTATGATTAACCAACTTCAAACCGAAGCTAAGAACGCTGTTAGTTCGATGAGTAATAGTAAAAGCTTAATTGAAGAGGGTACGACTGAAACTGAAATGGCTCGCCAAGCTTTGGAAAAAATTTCTACGCAAGTTTTGGCTATTCTCGATATTAATACGCAAGTCGCAACGGCGACGGAGCAGCAATCAGCGGTAGCGAATGAAATTAATATGAATATGGATACGGTTAATAGCTCAGTCAAGAATGGTTTGAGCGCAAGTGAGAAGTTAGAGCAATCAAGCCAGCAGCTGGCAGAGTTGTCACAAGTTCTTGACCGTTATGTCGGCTCATTTAAAATCTAGATTTCCCGACATGCGTCTTTAAGAGGTATGTCGAGTCTCCAGTTATTCAATCGCGCTTATGTTACACATGAGCGCTTTTTTGCGACATGCCAAAGCAAATACACCAATAGCGCACAACAGAGATGAAGAATGTAAGCGCGTCGCTATATCGTGACAATTTAGCCTATTCAAAAGAACGTGAATAAATAAGACAGTAACATGAAGCTACTTCCCTTTACTTCACATGCGCAAGTTCAAAAAACCGACTAAACAGCAGCTTTGATGCGACACATAAGGTGTTACGCATCTCTCCACAATGTATAGTTGTTGATAATTCATTCACTTATTGAATGTTCTTTAATTATCGGTTGATGTGGGTGTTATGAAGAAAAACGGCTTTACGTTAATGGAATTAATCATCGTGATCGTGATACTTGGAGTATTAGCGGTAACGGCTGCTCCAAGATTTCTAGGTATTCAGGAATCAGCGAGAGAAGCGGTACTTGAAGGTGTTGCGGGTGCGATGGAAGGCGTGATCACGCAAGTGACTTCTAAAGCTATTATCGCAGGGCTTGATCCTGACGCAACAAACCCAGGTGATCAGAGCAACTACGTAATCGATTTTGGTATCGGTAGAGTTGAAGTCGACTGGGGAACACTTTGTCCTGAAAGTGAAGGTGAATCAGGAGATGCGTTAAATATGCTCGATTTCCTAACTTTGTCGGATGATGACAGCATCATCTCTGAATTAGGTAACAGACACACGGTAGTGGGGTATACTCAGCCATTTAGTCAAGCTGACCTTAACAGCAATAACATAACTGATGATGCCTTACCTTCAGGTTGTTATGTTCTTTATGACTCTTTTGGCGGCAGGACAAGTGGAGACACATGTCCAGTAGATGGTTGTGAGTGTACAGTTCGGGTAATGAACGATGAGTGTTAAACCAAGGACATTATCTGGTTTATAGAAATTTAATAAAAAAGCGCGTTATTGCCGAGTAGCAATAACGCGCTTTTTTGTATTAGCTTATAGGTCTATCTTAGTTTAACAATGGAGTACTTGCTGGTGGCAAGTCACGCTTCTTAATTACGTATCGCAAGCGAAGCAACATCAACGCAGCTGATACGCTTAATCCCGTCAGAATACCAATCCAGAAGCCTTCTTCACCCATTGCTGGAACAATGTGGTCTGTTAAGCCCAACACCATACCCAGTGGTAACGCTAAGCCCCAGTATGAAGCGATAGCTAAGATCATCGGGATCTTGGTATCTTTATAGCCACGCAGAGCACCATTTGCAGAGGTTTGCAGAGCATCACTGAATTGGTACATAGCGGTAAAGGTCAATAACACTGCCGCTGTTGCACTGATTACTGGGTCAGTGGTGTAAAGCCTAATGATTAATTCAGGGAACAGTAGGAACATCGCTACCGAAAGCAACGAGATTAATGCTGCCACCAAAATACCGACTTTACTGCGCTCAATCGCGCCAAGTTCATCTTTTTCACCCAAAGCGTGTCCAACACGAATCGTAATGCCAAACGAGATACTCATCGGGATCACATAAGTTAGGCTCGATATATTGAGAGCGATTTGCGCCGCTGCCACATTCTCGGCACCAATACGGCCGATCATTAATGCGATAACCGCAAAGATACTGCCACACACTGCAATGTTCATCCCGATAGGTAAACCTAACCTTAAAAGATGAAGCATCTCTTTTGCTTTTAGCTTAGCGTCTGCAAAGCTGATGATGGTTTTGTAATGATGGTGGCCTTTAATGTAGGAATACAGCATTCCCGACATTAGCCAATACACTAAGCTCGTTGCCCAGCCACAGCCAACAGCACCCATTTCAGGGAAACCAAACTTACCGTAGATAAGCACGTAGTTGACCGGAATGTTAATCAGCAAACCAATTACCGAAATGATCATTGGCACTTTGGTGTTGTTCATACCTTCACAGAAGCCATTCAAGGTATAAAACAGGGCAATACCCGGAACACCAAAGGCCAGGGCAAAAGCATAGTCGCTACCAATGGGAATGATCTCAGCGGCAACCCCAATCCATTCTAAGATCGGTTTCGCACTCACTAAGTAAGCGATGAGTAATACGCTAGCAATTAATGCCAACCAAACCATTTGGAAGAATTCAACAGAGATACTTTGGAAATCACGTGCGCCGCGGTGGTAAGCGACTACAGGCGTTAAAGCCATAATCACGCCACGTAGTAGCAGTAATACAGGAATCCAAAGGCTGGTGCCGAGCGCAATAGCGGCAAGATCGGCAGGACTTACTTGGCCAGCCATTGTCGTATCGACAAACCCCATCGCTTGGGTCGCTATTTGAGTCAAAATGATTGGAATAGAAAGATGCATAAGCGCACCCGATTCACGAGTAAAAGGACGAAGTTTCGTTAGCATGGAAGTTCACAACACCAATATAAATACACGAATGATGGCAGGATGGCCGGTGTGCATTTTAGGATGTGCCCCGTTGGGCGGGCGACAATATAAACACCTTACCGTATAGGGTCAAGCATTGGATTTATTGAGTTTCACTTACTCCGAGGTACGGATAGGTTCTGATGGTTACAACACGGGTTTAACGCATTTAAGTTTATGATTTAGTGGGAATCATGCGAGGTAGTTAAATTATATATTTGCCACATTAATCACTAAGTAGGCGGTATAAGTGATTGTTATGAGAAGACAAAGGCTAGTACAATTGGTGGATAGGGAACTAGGTAGAAAAGTTCTGTAGCTAAGTCCAGAGCTTTTTTAACATGTGTTGTACAAAAATAGGGATGCAAATGGAAATTACAGTTAAGAAAATCTCGAAAAGGTCTCTTTTCAAAATGCTCTTTATCGGATTTAGTCTGAGCTTCTTTGTTTTCTTCTTGATATGTGGTGTCGCATCCATATTTGGTGCGGAAACGGTAAAGTGGGAACAAACACCAGTAACGGGGCTGTCTGGTCTGCTACTAGCTTTGGCAATGTGGCCGATGTTTAGTTTGTTTCTAACGCTGTTTATGTGGTGTTTTGCAGCGTTCGGTTTGTGGATTTTCTCATTAGTTAAACCACTGAAGCTGATCTTTAAAGAGACTACTATCTCCAACTAACCACAGTTAATAAACGGTTTAGAGTGGTTCGCAAGGTGTGGTACAAATCGTGATTTATTCACAATGTACAAATTAACTAAAGCAGCAAGCTGCCTCAAAGTATTGGCTGGAAGTTATCTGCTCTTATCTCCGCTCTCGTTTTATCTTTTATGTGAATCATTCAATTGTTACCCTCGCATCCGTATGAATGATTAGGTTAACCGTTATGAAATTAAGACTACTGAGTTTAGCGTTTGCGCTCGTCCTAAGTGGTTGCTCTTTACTTGTGACTGAGAGCTACTTTGGTGAAAGTTGGACCGGGCATCATATAGATAAACTTGTAGAGCAGTGGGGAGAACCCTACCAAATTAAGTCTAAAGATGATGGTGTGATTGAGGCGGAATATAGGATTTTCAATGACAGTTGCACGTATACCTTTATCACGGATGAGCAAGGTGTAATTGAATTCTATAGGTATCAAAGTGCGTTTTTAGGAGCATGTAAGCCAATAGGGTAAACACCTACCAAACGACTATGGCGCCAATATCAACTTGGCGCTAGCTATCTTGTTTATACCATCACTTCTTAGCTTAAAACCTACCTCTGTATAAGCCTCTCACTGCCACAAAGCCAGCAGAAACACTAATAACCCAATCCCAAGCGTGACCTTTAGAAGTAAGCCAAGAGGGGCTCCACCTTTTGGCGCTTTATTGCAACATCCCATCATCGTTTCCTCATTCATCGTTAGATTCATTTCACCTTAAACCTTTACCTTACGGTTATTGATCACAGATAACTAAGATGGAAACTTACCAGCTTTCTAAATCAACCATCTGGAATACTCATTAAAAATAACTAAGTTGGAAACTTCAGCGATTCATTGCTCATGAAGGGTGCAAGTTTGGTTAACTAAGTTGGAAACTTGTTCTTCGTACAACTTTTTTAGAGTAATTGCTCAGTTCGTAAAACCCGAACCGTACTTTGCGAACCGCACTTTACGAACTAAGTTATATGAATGTTATTTAGTACCGATGACGTTATTGTAATGGCTACATTGGGAATATAGAACTTAATCATTTCAATACGTTAACAGTTAGTGCATTCTTGAAGTTAAGTCATGGCTTTCATATTGATTTAGACATATTCTATTGGTTTGTTATTAATGACTTATGCATATCCAATGGAACTCATCGAATTAGATTTAGATAAACCAGAGTATGATGAACAATTCTCAGCTCAAGAGTTGTGGCAACAGCAGTCGGCTATACAGCTTTTAAAACACTTAGAGCATTTTGGACTAGAGGCTAGAAACTATGTGTGCACCTCTAATTCTCAAGGGGCTGGTCAGAACTTACACAATGCAATTCTTATAAGTGGTGGGCGTGGGACGGGAAAATCAGTTTTTCTTAAGAGCGCTCAAGCATTGTGGGTAGACCACAAGCGCTCAGACAATAATCTGCCTTCGCTGTATTTTGCTCCCATTATTGATCCCACCTTACTTCAAGATCACGATAGCTTTACGAATGTGCTTGTTGCTCATATTTACAATCAAGTAATGAATGTAATTAACTCTGGAACGTCCAAGTTGTCTGCTCGAGAGCTAGAGAATGCTAAAGATTCTTTTTTCCAAGCTCTAAGAAGTTTGTCAGAAGCTGTGCAGTACGCGGGAGAGCATAGTGAACACGTTGGATTGGATAAGATTATCCAATACAGCTCAGGGATTAAGATTGATTGTCTTTTCCATGAGTATATTAGAGTGTCTAAGTTAATTTTTGGATGTGACGCCATTGTAATTTCAATAGATGATGTTGATATGGCTCTTGAAAATGCATACGACGTTTTAGAAGAAATTCGTAGGCGTTTATCGTGCCCTGATATTATCCCACTAGTTAGTGGAGAGCTTGAACTTTATCATCATTTAGTAAAACTTGAGTTAACAAAAAGCCTTGATCACCCAAGTTATAATGAAGTTTCTAACGGGTATGGGGCGAAGAAAAGTAACGAGCTTGCGGATGCTTATCTCGCTAAAGTCTTACCAAATCATTATCGAATTGCACTTAAACCTATTGCTGCTCTGCTTCCTCTCTTGACCATTAAAGATTCTAAGCTTAACGCTACAGATACATGGATTTCATACAGGGAATATCAACAAAGTTTTAAAGAGTTTTTCTTCGGCTCTGTAAATGGTCAAGAGAGAAGCGCTGAATATCCAAGCCCTCAGTCTGCTCGTGAGGTTGGACAATTAGTAAGACTTCTAGCTCCATCATCCTTAAAGGATGATAAGAGGATGGAAGAAAACTGGGAATCGTTACGTGTTTGGTCAGAAAGTCAGCAGCATGGTTCTAGCTATGCATTAGCCCGAAGTGCATTGCAGAGCATGAGCACTCAAGTTCCTTTAAAACTGAGTGAATTACTTATCTTTAATATCAGAGATCAAGCATCAGAACGACTTCCTTGGGCGAGTCATAAGTTCTGTGAAGAACAGGTCAAGTTTGCTCAAGCTTTCGATAAGTCAAAAGGCATAGGGAATAATGTGAGCCTCTTAGAAAACTTGTCCGATGCGCGAGTTATACGCAGTATGCCACCATTAGAAATGTTTACTGATTACATGTCTATTACGAGAGGAAATACTGCTCATGAGAAAAATCGCTACACACTAGGGCTTTATACTCACTCGGCATACTATGCAACACAAGGTAGTCAGCAACGAAAAGTTTACTTTAGTAAGGCGTTTGAGTTATTGACTACTTCGATCCTTATGTCTTTCTATGGAGAACTTTGTCCTGAACAATGTGAGCAAAAGCTTAAAGAGGTTATGGATTCCACTCCTTTTTATTCTATTCATGCTCTTAACCCGACTAAGTATGTTGATGAAGATCCAGTTTCATCACCAAGCATAGATACTGAAGAGGATGCAGATACGGGGAACTATGATGAGTTCATTGGTAAAGTAATGGATTGGAGCAACAGTAATCGAGAGCTGATTAAATCTTTCGTTGGCGATGAAACAAGACTTTTGGCTCTCTTAGTTGCTGTTTTTAACAAAGTGTTTTCTCAACTAAACCTGCTTCGTGAACGTTATCACAAAGGTAATAATGCTGATGACACTTTGATAGATGCGATTTTGCGCTTCAAGTATATCTTGGTAAATGCTTTCGGATTCCTTTTGAGTAATAGAAACGTTGTTCCCGCAAACTTGGCACTTGATTCAACCCACAGCATGTTACGTGATCTTTCGGAGTTTTCAATTCAATCAAAAACATATCAGAAGAACGTTGGATGGATTAATGAGTTCCTAGTTGAGGGCTCTGGGCATGAACTTGATCACGAAGCTAAAGCTGCCCAATTTATAAATGCAGTTTCTCTTCACCCTGTTTTCATTGCGCTAGGTGACGGCGTTGACATTAACAAATGTGTTGATTTGGTCTCCGCGCCAATAACTAATCAGAATGGAGTATCACGGAATTCTTCTGATGGCGTAGCTATGAACAAACCAAAGTCTAAAACTGCTACTACTGCGAAACAGGGAATTGATACCTTAAAAGAATGGTTTGGTAACGGTAAGCGTTTAAATTCAGCTAAGAAATTAGAGTCTGCTATTAAAAGTGGAGAGCTAAGCGATATTGAGATAGAAGGTATGACTAAAGCGGTACTAGATGAGCTTGGTGAAAACCCCGAGGAATCGAAATACCATAAATCCCACTGGGATGTTTATCAGGTGTTACTGGCTAGGAAGAACAAATAATGCATAGCTTACCATTGCATTGGCTAGTACCAACTGTACTTTTAGGGTCTGATCGGTTACTGAACCAATTAGTAGAATCTCCGCTTCACTCAGTGGCTAAAGAGAAGCAACAGAAACACTTATATAGGATGGCCTTAAGAGACTATCAGGCGTATATGCCAGGTAGGCTTCGGCAGGAAGATATAGATCTTGCATTAGCACAGTGGGTAGACATTAAAAAGCCACTGGACTTAGTTTCTGTGATAACCAAGCTTCGTGACGGTTTTGTTAGTTGGCGAGGTGATAGATTTGAAGTTAAAAATGAGAAACTTGAACTATGGTTAGCACTGCTTGCTCAGATTGACCCTGCATGGATTATAGGCTGTGGATATGCTGAGCTTATAGACAATAAAACAATATCTATAGAACAAGTAGTCAAACTAACATTACAGCAATGCCCTAATGCATTACCCAAAAGGTTTGATGGCGAGCCTGTCGCAGATAACCATGTTCACTTGGGAGGTCATGGACATTATAGCCTTTCCATGGCCGCATTTGCGCTACATCTAGATAAGCGACCTAGCTCCGATAAGAGTCGTTGGCCATTTAGACAAGAGCACAGTTTGTTCAATAGCGAATCTATAGATGTTACTTGTTTACCAGTATTACTACATCGTTTGTTTGGCTTAATTATTTCAAACTCAGAAAGGAAAGTATGGGATAAGAAGTCTTCATCGTATGATTGGAAGTCATTGAATACATACAGAATCAGTAGGCATGCTTCTGAGTTTACAGGTTTACATCCCAAAGACGATATATCAGCATTAATGAATGCTGCTGCTAACCTAGATCATCATGCGAGTTGGATATTAATAACAACGGCTATCTCTTTACTTTTACGTCGTGTTCGAAACCCACACTCAAAAAAGTGTTTAACAGCGTTTATCGTGACGTCATCAATACTACGCAATTATATGGTGGTCTCTGGTGTTGGACTTGGAGATTTCGTTCGTTACTTCAATTTTAACTACAGAAAACCTGTATCTAGCATAAATTATCGTGAACAATCTCAACTGTATGATCTAGAAGAGTATACTTTTCGTGAGTTTAGAATAAGTGATTCGGATTACAGGGCGTTTCATAAACTCGCACAGTCATATTTAGAGAATGGCAAAGATAAGCAGGTTCACTTTGTCTACCATTTTACTAGAGGGTTTAGTAAGCAAGAGCAAAATCGCAGATATGCTATCGCGAGGAAACAAAGCAAGGAAACTGTTAGAACGATACAATCTTTTTCTAGTTCGTTAACCTTTGGCGCTTTTCCTATTCTGAAACGAGATACCCTAGAGTATGGACAAGTCGACCTAAGAGCAATGTTGAGGGGATTCGACGTGGCGGGGAACGAAAACGAACTCCCTATAGAAGTCTTTGCGCCAGCACTTAGGGTGCTTAGAAACGCCAAACACAAATTCAGGTTTCCCTCAGAAGTTCGTTTAAGGCAACCTTTTATCACGCTTCACGCTGGAGAAGATTTTAGTCATATTCTTAGTGGTCTTCGAGCCGTTGATGAAGCTGTGCGCTTTTGTGAATACCAGCCAGGCGATCGTATTGGGCATGGTTTAGCATTAGGGGTGGACGTTCATAACTGGATCTCTAGGCAGCAACATATTTATTTACCTCTACAGGAGCACTTGGATAATTTGGTTTGGTGCTACCATATAGGACTTGAACTGGTTGCTAAAAACCCACAGTTTCAGCCTGCGCTCTTAATTATTTCGGAAAAAATTCGTCATTTCTGTGTCGAGCTTCATAACCAAGAGTTTTCGCCTAGATTACTCTATCAAGCGTGGCAGATGAGAAGAAATTGTCCAATTACAGTCGAACAAAATGCAGAGTGCTTGGATGATGAATATCTTTTGTGGGTTCCAGATGCCAAGTTAATACAACTGTCCAAGAAAGCTAATCCTCAAAGTCAGTCAAAGTCTGCTTATGCACTATGGCAAGACTACTTGAGCCGTCGACGTCATGACTTTGACCATGACCAAATAGTATCGATTAGTTATGAGAAAGATATTTCAATAAATCGATTGCACTATGATAAGAGGGAGCTTGTTGACTCATTATCTAATGCGGAACTTGACTTAATTCAGGGTATTCAAGATTTCATGTTAGAGAAGGTTAGTCAGTCACAATGGATACTTGAAGCATGTCCTACATCGAATATTTATATTGGCAGACTAAACAATTACCATGAACACCCGATTTTTAGATGGACGCCACCTAACAGAGAGAATCTCAATCCTGGTGGTAGTTCGAATAAATTCGGTATCAGGACGGGGGCTGTTCGCGTCTGTATCAATACGGATGATGCTGGTTTGATGCCTACAACACTAGACAACGAGCATCGGGTAATTAAGCAGTGTGCTATGACTTATGAATCTGTTAGTGAATCCGACGCACATCAATGGATAGAGACTATCCGTCGAACTGGTGTTGAAGTTTTCCGCTCAAACCATCTCAACTGGTCAAATACAGTTGAGAATTATGTATAGAGAAGAAGCCTAATGGGCTTCTTCTTTTATACAAGTAAATTATTTGCTTATGACAACCCTTAGCTTAATACCACTGATTTCGTCAATATAAGCTTCAGTAGCTCCTAAAACAGATAGAATGTCGTTAGAGATTTGAGCCTTGGATACTGCTGGTTGAACGATAGCTACTCCAACTTTGAATGAGGCATATCTAGCAACTTTTGACAGATGGATTAGCTGTTCTAGCGTTCCTTTGTCAATACGTGATGCCTTCTCTTGACTTAATCTAACTCGCTCTCTATCGATTAATCTGTTGATCAGAGCTTCTTTGTTAGCAAACCATTTAATACTTTTCACAGCTTGCCCTGCCACTTGATAGATATCGTCTACTCGTGCTCCAGGCTTCGCTACGCCTTTCTTTTTAGAACAATATTTACAGTGATATAAATCTATAATTAGCTCGGAATCATCGTTATTTTTGATGGCTACAATATCAGCGATCTCTCCGCTACCATCGTCATCGAACACTAGATCGTAGTTATCTTTGATTTGTTGGATAGTATGGTACTGAATTGAGTGTGGGTGCCTTAGGTGTGTTTGGGATTCCACCGAAATATCAACGCCATCCCACAACCAGCCCTCAATATTGTTCAAGGAGTATAAGTATGCATACTCTTCATACGAATAGTATCTATACCCGCCATCGATGATTGAGGTATCCTCTAAGAAGAAGGCAGGGGGATTTTCATCAAAGAAATCAGTCACTAGATGCTCTTCACTCCCTATGATTATGTATAGAGGTGTATCGGAGCTGTAAGTTACTTCACCCTTGGCTGTAATGATTGCTGAAACGCTAAATGATCCAAGAGGAGTCGAGATGTCAAAGTACCTGACGTTATCTTTATCATTGGTCTTATCTGATAAAGTTAACTCGCAGTTGAATAATGTCTCCTCCCACTTACCATCGCTTAGATATACTTTTCGGTCATTCTTGCGCAATAGCTCAACTGGCCATTCGACATTGAGTAACCTAAGATCTGGATATTCGGTTAACTCTTCACTTTGCATAGCAGTTTTCAATACTTGGTTAGTATCGATAGACTCATCTAAGATTTTTTTGCCAACGTTTTTGCACCAGTCGATCCATTGCTCCAGAGAATCGCTGTCCATCGACCAGACTTTACCCTTGTAGGAACATCCGACACTAACAAGTTGACCGTCTTCGTACCCTTTGCCAAAAATATTGGATTTGATAGAACGTTTAGCTTCAATGTCTGGAATCTGATCATTGATTTCAGTTCCCGTATGCATGGAGTAACGCAGACCTTTCTTGTTCTTGTTTAGACCAACATTTTGGAGCTTCAACCTCTTGAGCCCAGAAAGTGCACGAAATACCCGCTCTCCGTTTACTTGAGGAGCTCCATCCGCGATTAATTTTGCCAAACGTTTTACAAGACCATCCTTTGCAGATGAGTGGATAAAGAGCAACTTGTTTCGTTTATCTAAATAGGCGATATATAGATCCCATGATTCGTCAAATAGCTCTTTAGAACTTGACCACCCAACTGGAGCATATGATTTGACCGAAAAGACAAGGGTATCTTGCTCATCATTTAGAACGGAGTCATGAATCTGAAAATGCTTGTTACCAAACTTATAGAAGTTTTCAGGTTTCCAAGTAGCAGCTCTTAAGTTAAATACGGTGGTACTTATACTTGGTGTTAACCCCAAATCCAGCAATTTACTTGGTTCTGAAAAGCCAGCTTTGAAATCTTGATACTTTAGTTCTGACGTTACCTTCTCACTGCTGATGTTACTGATGATACAATTCCAGTCGGAGTCTTCATTGTACAGTTCTTCAAGGCAATCGTTCAGTTTAGGGTTTGCTATGTTAGCAACAAATTTTGCATCCCCGACTCCTTGCGTTGTTCTTGTAAAGCGTCCAGTAAACTGGAGCATTACATTGATACTCTTGTGTGGGTCATGAATCGCTGAAATTTTTAATTGAGGTAAATCGAATCCTTCTCCGAGCATATTGACACATACGATTATTCGATGTTTTCCCGCCTTGATAGCTTTAAGAACTTCGTCTTTGCGTTTTGCTTTACTTGTAATCAGTATAGGATTGAGCTCGGTCTCATTTTTATAGTATTCAAATACTTGTGTTGCTCTTTTGATGTTGTTTGCTCTAGCCATCACTATGTGGTTAAGACCGTTCTTCAAGTCGGCCTTCAGTAATTCAATGGCTTTCTGAGCAATCACTTTATCTGCTTTCTCTTCTACAAACTCTTTCACTGGATGAAACTCTATTGGCTTAAAGTAACCATCGAGTTGAGCTTTGCTAAGTGAGTAGTTAAAAATAATCTTTCCGTCTACTCTAGAGCAGTCCGTTCGAAAAGGAGTTGCGGTGAATTGAAATATTGGTTTATCGGCAAACTGCGCTTTTATTCGCGCCCAAGTTGTCGCTGTTACATGGTGTGCTTCGTCCACAATTAGATGAGAACATGCCTTTGTTAAGGTCTCTAAGGCGTCCTTATGGAACTTTGATAATGCTGCGGCGGTTGCAATGATTACGTTTGAGTTTAATAGTTGATTGATTTCGTTGATATCTTGAATGCCGTTTTTTATAGTCGCAACGATAGGGTTCTCGAAGCTATCATTAAGCATCCCTAGTTGTCTTAAGAGCCCAAGTTCTAAAAACTTTTTCTTGGTTTGTTCGCGCAAGGCGTCAGAAGGCACAATAACTAGTGTTTTGCGAAATCTACCCGCAACAACGATGGATAAAATAGTTTCGGTTTTCCCTGTACCTGTTGGCATAACTATAGTTGCAGCACTACTAGCTTCGGATTTTTCGTAACCAAGTGCAGCATAGATTCCGCCAATTTGGGGAGGGCGCAAACCTGGGATTTCTAGAGCTGAGTTTTCTTCTTGAAAGATAAAATTATTTTCACACCATGAAGTATGGATTTCTTCAGGTGAAAGTTTTCTATCTGCCAAGGCTAACCAAGACAGTTGGCTTTTTCCGATTAAGCTCTCTTTTAAGATTCCCATTTTCAATTCCTTAAAACAAATACACAGATGCAACATGGCTATTTGTAACAAGATGCATATTGGTGCCTGTTGCTAATGTAGTCAATTGAAAATGCTTAGATCTGATTAAGAGTACCCCTCATATTTTAGATACTTAAATGAGACTTGCCGTTCATCTGGCTTCAACCAGTCCTCAATAAACACCTCAAACAACGGGTCATCAATTAAGTCAAAGGGTTTGGCGGTTACGCATTTATGGCTTCGCGCTTCTGCTGAGACCAATCTCTCGTAGCCCTCTAAGTCGCCGTTATCTAGGTACTTCGAAACTAATGCTGGTGGAGCAACTGCTCGCTCCACCAATACCGATTTCTCGGAGACCATCCAAATTAGAATATCAGTGTCGTCTCGGCCTTCTCGCATGAGACTAAGATTGTTTCTGAGGTTATCTATAAGGTTAAAATTCTCATCGAACTGAAAGGACGGGTAGTACCTCCAGCCGTTCACATTGATACAAAGAGCGTTGTGCTGCTCTTCGGGTAATTCCTTTTGAGAAATTAGTTCTAGGTCGTTGAGAAGCGAGACAATAGCTTTTAATCGCTTAGTTGCGAGCTTATTCATAAGCTCTCCTCACAGCGATCATTACGTTGATCATCATACGGTTCATTTTCGTCGTTTGAGTCTTGGTCATCTTCCAATTTGTTACATTCAGCGATAACTTCTCGGTGGCGTCTTCGCTTCTCTTTATTCGCTTCCGTCTGGGAGTAAATACGACCGACTTCCATTAAAAATCCCCACATTTCAACAAGTGTGAACTCTTTAGTCTCCAAGATGACGTTATTTACAGTGAGCATGTATTCACAGTAAATACTAAACAACTTCCCGTCGTCATTTTTTCGGAGTAGTGCTTCAGGGCTAGCTGTGACAAAGCTCTGATCTTGCTCGAATTGATCTACAAATTTTAGGTCATACTTAAACCTATTCTTAATGTAATCTCTGTTGGCAGGGCCCACTTTGTAATCCCGAACTTTATAAGTTCTATCTGTAAAGAACCACTTAACTGCGTTTTCTTGTTTGATGATCTTAATCAGGCCAAGACGTGGTGCTAGGTACGGATGAATGTCTCCATTTTCATCAAACTGCTCTCTCGGATAGAGCCTTGTATTATTAAGAGTCACAAACATCGCGATGTCACGTAAGTGAGGTTTAACTTCGTGTGCCTCGAAAATTTGTTTGAATGTACCGAGAAATTTCATAGTAATTGTTCCTAATCTTTGGATTTTGTGACGATTTTTTCCGCTTGCCTAATCGAAAGGGGTAGGCGTTTTCTGTTTTTGATTAACGAGTGTTGTGAGCTCACTTGTCTTTCGACGTGTGACACCGAATTAGCCTTCTTTACGTGTTGCTTAATTTGTTTAGCCAGCTTTTTATCTTCCTGATTCCAATCAATAGATTGATGGAACTTAGCAGGCTCTCGCTTTGGTAAGTGCTGGTTCAGCCAATCTTTGTCATATCGAAATAGCCACATGTAGCAAATGCTCGAACCTTTAATCTCTGTTCGAGTTAATGTTGGGTTTTGGGAAATGATTGACTTAAGGCTTTGGCGATATTGATTTCGTTTTTGGCAGAACCAGAGTCGTTTTCTCCATGTGGATAATCCTGACATTGCATTTATTTGCTGTTCTACAGTACCAACGCTAACACCGCATAATTTGGCGATATCTCGTCTATGGATCCCGCGAAAAGCGAGTCTCAATATTTGGTCGACTAGTGCATCGTTGAGTTTTTTAAATCGATGCTTGATTGTGACCCCATTGCGTTGCGCCATGGCTGCCAGAAAGCCAACCGAACATCCTGTCGCCTTGGCGACAGAACGAAGTGAATTTCCTGAGGTCAACTGGGATAGATAGACACGAGGTTTATGAGATTCCCGACTACAATAATTTGAGGCCCGATCAGTTTTTCGAAGATAACACTTGGCGTTCTTCGCAAAGAAAGCACCAACCAATGCATGCTGTATGTAATGGTTGTAGTGGTCGTTTAGGAGAAGGCACCTTAAGAAATTGAACTGATATAGTTTCGAAGGCAGTAGCTTTGCACCAGTAAATAGAGGAGCCCAAAAGTCTTGTAGACGATTGACTGCTTCTGATTGCCTGATCTGTCCTTTCGGAGTTAACAAATGGGTCTTACTCATCCAAGATGAGTGAGAGGGTGTAGCAATATGCTCGGATGGATGTTCGCATTCATAGCGATGCCAACTACCGATGAATTGCGATAACCTCAATGCTCGTTCTAAACAAAGATCAGAACCATGGAAACATCTATCGTAAGGTGTTGGTGGTAGTTCGATGCGTTTGTTAAGGCCATCGGCATCTGTCGGTGTATATTGCAGCCAACAAGCATGCTTTGGACAAACGAACATACCGCAATACTGATGTACGGTACGCCAAATACCATGCCCCCATTTCAATGTGTCGTCCTCAAGGCATTGCGGACAGAACTTTAGTGCGCTGCTAAACCGTAACCGAGAAGAAGTAGTACGTGATAAGACCGCGATGTGACTGCCATCATTGCTCAACATGTGCCATCTAAGTGTTGCTTTGCTTTTGTTATCTTGAAGGCAAGCGCAGACAACAGGGAAACAAGTACCGTTAAACAACAACCTTTCCGCGTTTATTGAGGTCTGTTTGGCAACTTGTTCAAGCATGCAAGGAAGCTGGGGGTTAATGCGAACATCTGTGCGCCCTAGGAGATCTCGGTTTTTTTCGCGTAGCGAGCGTTTTGGTGAGGCTGCGTGGTGTCGCGCAACAAGGCTATAAAAGGCTTCACCAGCTATTTCGTGCAGGTACATAGGTCTATAACTGTCCTGTAGCAACCAGCATGAGAATGTAGATCAGTGGTGGACTAAATCTGTTTGTTGAAGTCGATAAAAATAGGCGTGTTGTCCTCATAGTAGGAGAAATTATGTGATCATTTACTTTCCTCGTGTTCGAGAAGTACTGCTCAAGAGCACCTTTCCCTAGAGTCATGAAAATCTCTTTGTACCAATCACTACAAGCTTTCTTAAAAGCCAACGTTTCAGTTTGCTCAAGCGAAAACCCCATGTGTGCCAACGTATTTTGTTGCACAGATTCAAGGCGTAGGGTGAGCGTTTGATCGTTTAACGCCAACATAAGCTGTTCGACTTTCAGCATTGCTTCATCATAATACGCTCCCTGACTTGTCATGCTGGAACCGCAGCTCGGACAGATTAATGTTGGGGTTTGCATTCGACTAAGATTCTTTACAGTGTAACTGCATGAAGAACAGCTATTAATGAGCCTCGTTCCGTGTTTGTAGCAGTGAAAAACACCCTGTAGTTGGTGCTGTTGGTGAAAATATGAAATACCAACAGTATCTAAATCTTCAGCAACACAGTCTTTGCAGTAACGCCACAAACGATTATGTACCGTTTGGGATTGTGTAAAGTCGATGTGATATGGCTTTCCTTCCAGAAACAATGGTAGTTCGCGTTTCTCTCGCTCGTTGAGGAAAGAGTCGATGACGTTACCGTGCATATGCATTTGCCAAATCGAACGATTGTCATCATTAAGAATATTCATCAGTATGGCGTCTAGGTCAGACATGACTGTAACTGGCGACGCACTGAAATTTGCCAGCCCTACACGTTTTGCTGAAGTAGCAAAAGTGCCAAAAGGGGACATAGTATGAACTCGGCTAAGGAAGCTTCTTAGGTGTTCGTTCGGTAGTAGGTACAAGATGTTATTCATACTTTCTAGCCCGCGCTAGTAAGGCTTCAGGAGTTAAGCTCTCAAGCATTTCTTGGTCTTTCTCAGTTAGGTTTAGGGCAGAACGAGAGCTTCTAGGGGATTGCTTACAGACTTGGTTGCCGTCAATATTTGAGCCACTTTCTGAAAACAAATCCTGTTGAACCGAGTGCAATTGAGATAAAGGATTGCAATCCTCATATTTATAAAATTGACCACGCTTTAGTGCCGTTAATGCGCCTGAGACCAAGAGAAATTGCTCTTTGAATACATGGTCTAGAGCAGCCATGCTTAGGTCTTGATTGTTTGGTGTTAGATAAGTCAGATAAGACAATGTGGCCTTTATTAGGCTGCTCGCGATAGCAGGGATCCCTGCTGATAAGTAGTGAACATGGCGCGTTAGAGTATCAACGTCAGTCGTCTGATTCTTAAGTAATTGTGTCGGGCACATTTGCTTAATGAAGCGTTTCCAAAACGAACTTTCAACATCACATTGCTCTAAGATTAGCGACCCTGTCTTTCCAATTCGCCTAGCGGCAGTCATCTCTTTAGAAAACAGATTGAGTGTTGATAGTGTCCCGACGAGTAATAGAGGTACACCCACCTTGTTAAACAACTCTTCCACGAACTTTAGTGTGGCGTTCTCGTTGTTGCCGACTTTCTCGTACTGTCGAGTTTCAGATAGGTTCTGAGCTTCATCTAAAACAATAATCCCAACACCATGGATGAGTAGCGCCTTACGAACCGCAATCATTAGCGCCGTAACTGAGCTTTTCTGATGTGACTCGTAATAATTTTCACCAGTTACCGAATCGATGGACTCAAGAATCCTCCAGAGTAGTGCACGCTGTCCGCGAGCCGTTGGGATATCGATCTTAAGCCAGACAATTTGTTCGTAGATGAACCTTTGTCCTTGGTACTCTTGATGTGAAATGACTTGAGGAATGGCAGACAAGATGCTTTCAACCATCGCTGACTTGCCGCGACCTGATAGGCCCGCTACCAAAAAACTCTGCTGATTTGCTGTTTGCTTTAGAGTGCGCTCTTGCCCTTCAGGTATTTCAATAGAGTCGGCAAATTGCAATTGTTTAATATCGCCATACACCAAAGGATTGCGATAGATATAGCCTCGCTCAATCATGCGAAATACGGTGTCATAAAGGCGTGGGGCTTCATCCTGAACAACATAGCACTCAGATAGGTTATCAATGAATGTTCTGGTGTAGTAACCATGATGCTCAGTAGGGAGCGAACTGACATCAATCAACATGTCAGGAGATAGTGTTGTTGCCTGGATAAATTGTTTAGGTAGCAATGGCATTCCAAGCGCTTCAATCAGAGGATTTTTTGCCATCTGAGAGTTAGGGTGAGGTATATAATTAGCTATCATCTTGTTCATCATCAAAGTCAAAAAAATCAGGTGTTTCCAAGTGTTGGGTATTCTTTTTAGCAGTGAAGCTAGCGTTATCTTCGGAACTTAACGTTGCTGCTATTTGTTCAGATTGTTTGCTGCGTTCAATAGAAGAGACGATACTCTTTCGTTCTTTGATACCTGTCTGGATAGACTTTGCTGACGAGATTTTTAAGTATCGAGCGTCAGCTTTTGCTTGTTTATCGATTTCATCCAGTTTGTTTAAGAACTCAATTTTGTTAGCGAATGAATGTTCTTCATGAAGGCTTTGTTTTTGTTTGGTTAATTCGATTTCATGAAGGGTCGATTGCCAAATTTGATTACGATACGCTTCAGAGCGGTCAGTGAGTTCTAAAGTAATTAGTTCGTTAGATTCAGGGTCTTTACACCAAATAAAGTTCGTTGAATTTTGGTCGTATCGAACCTCCACTGTGTATCGGCCAAAATTACGAGCTTTGTCTAACCACTGTTTATGAATGATTTTGTTAGCGCAGTAATACAGCCCCTTAAAGTAAACGCCCTCCATTCTCACAGTCGCCTTGTCAGCAGGTAGCAATGCAAAACGAAGTCGCTCTTCGGGTATCTGACCTGGCGGTATCATCATTTCTTCTAGCCCGTAGAGATATAAGTCTCTAGGAGAGAAACCAACATCATCACGAGACATCTCGAAGTTATGGTTGTTCTTTCTAAGGCGGTTGTTATTGGTATAAATGATTGTCCTTATGAGCTTTTCCATGAATGCTTCGAAGGACATCGACGCTTTTCTAGAAGCGTGTTGCTCTTCCTTGCTGGGCACTTTCATGACTTGACCAGGCACAAATCGAACAGCATTTTGATGAAAGATATCAAACGCTTTCTCGACAGTTCCTTTACAATCCCCGCGATGATACGGAGCGAAACTGGCGATTGATAAGCCAATTTCCCCCTTAAGCATGCTTTCAATGTTACGGTCTGTATACTCGGAACCTCGATCCATGACTAACTGTGAGCAGACATGGTGGCACGGCCATTCGTTTTCAGTAATTTCAACGCCATAGCGTTTAGCAAACTGGACTTTGTTGGTAAAAGCATTGAAAAGGGCTTGTGATGCTCCAGTCCAATCTGGGCCGTGAAAACAAGCATGGGTGCCAACAAACATGCCAGACCACGTATCGACAACTAGATAAATCACAGGGCGTCCCGTGGCTAACTGATTGGTTTTGTCGTAGGGGTAGCGTATGTATTGATCAACGACTGTTGCATCTATTTCATAGCGGCTTGTGGGGCCACGAACACCCTGTCGAGCAAGGCCTGCACGGCCTCGGTGGTCTTTTTGAAAATTGATCGTGCCGACAGCCTTCCTTATCAATTCAAGTTGATCTACGTTTTGCTTAAAATGATATTTAAATGCATTTCGTGAAATGAGTTTGGCCCTTGGAACAGGTAAAGCTATCTCATGTGCTTCTTCAATCATTGGTTTAACACGTGCATACATGAACTTGCGTGTAAACTGATCGTAAAGGTCACTCAGCCTAGCTTTGCCACCGTTTGGAATGGTTTTAGCAAATCGTTGAATATGTTTAATGTCTTGTTGAGTGACTCCGCGATAAGGACTTCCATATCTGGTTTTCGGGCCGCTTTTGCCTAACTCAGGGTTTTGATCAAATGACGGTGCTTCAGGTAAAGACTGATTCGTTCCGCAATTTCTCCATAAAGGGAGTAGAGCATTGACGTGAGAACCGTAATACCAGTAACGATTTAAAATTTTTGCTACATAACTGCGGCTGCGACCTGATGTTTCTATCAATCGATGTAGGATTGAACTGCTATCGATAAAAAGATAGTTGTAACGTAGTTCGTCGTTATCGATTAACGGGGCAATAATGTTGAAGCTGTTATCTCTGCGTTGTAACCACTTTCTGCGCTTTTTATCCTTCAGTAACTCTTCGTCCGACATGTATAGGTAAGGGCTAAAGGAATGCTCTAGCACTTTCCATTTGCCCAGCTCTACTTGGCTCAACGTATCACTCAGCATAATCGTATGAGGCCTTTTAGGTCGTTCAACATTGAGCTGAGTGACAGCAATCAGGTCGAGGTCTTGGCAAATATCTACGATAAGATATTCAAGCCCTTTTTTGCCATCGACCAATTTTTGATTAATTCTCATCGTGTTGCGAAATCATCATTACAGGGCGAAAAACTTCGATGCGCTCATTCAGGTCAACGTCTAGTTGACCTGAATACACAAGATGTTGAAATATCTCCAACGCAGCAAGTTCGGTTACATCATGTACTAATGATGCGTGATTCAAATGCTGCTTTAGAGTTTTCTCTGGGGCGTTTATAAGGCTCTTGGTTAGAGTGTTTAACATCCCTTCGCACAGTGGGCCTTCGATTTGACTCTCGCGTACATGATGGTAAGTCTCTCTAAGCCATTGAAGGTTGTATGTTTTGTTGGGATTTAAGTCTTCATCTGTTATTTGCGTTAGATAATGGTTGTAATGCCCCCAGTACATCTCTTCAATTTTGAACTTTTGTTGGGTTCGTGTGACTTTTTGGGGAGACTCAAATTCAGTACTTAGCGCTGAGCTCGGTTTATAGTTATACGGCTGAATGCCAAGCTGGTCTCTCGTCGCATCATACAAAGTGACAACGAAATCCGTGGTCATGGTTGCAGCAGGAATATCTTTACCATCCCTTTCTTTGTATTTAGCAGGGTGTCGATAATTCAGATGTTTAGCCCACTCGAGAGTTTCATTTATCGGTAAGGGGTATTGTTCTTGTATATCCAAGACTTCAGGATCGTGCTCAAGATGAAAGAATAGAGCAAGCTCACCTAGGCTGAATAAGTGATGGCAGCGTTTCGTCTTGTGACTGAAAACAATATGAGATAGACCGACACTATTTGAACGGCGAACTGTAATATATGGCTCGTACTCACCATTCTTAATCTTCTTTAAGTGTTTTTCTAATTTTCTGAGCTCATAGTTTGTTATGTATGGTTGCTTAACTATTTTCATATGCCTAATCCTCACTTACTAATATATTGTTAGCAGCCTTTCTAGGGTTTGTCTAACTGGTATTGCAACTAAGTCATTGTAAGTAAAGGATTTATTATAACTTAAATAATTGATTTAGAGCTTAGGGAGTTGAATTAGAAAAGCTTGTAATTCAATGTGATATTTGAAGGGATACATGGAATTTGCAGTTTTTCATTAGGCTCATTTATTATTCCTTATATAAATCGATATAGAATCTAATGTCTTTATATTTCATTGCTTTAAGAAAGGATTGTTCACGGATCGTACACTTGGAACCCTGACTCTAAAAAAACTGATAAAACATGCAAATTTATTGGTCTGGTTGCTTATTTTCGACAGAGTTAGATATCTTTTTTAAAGAGTCTAGTATTACAAACATGTGATGATTAGTTAGGCTTGGTTATGGTTAGCGCAGAAAGATTTATCAGTATGGCATGGGAACTGGAGCTCACCATCTGCTCATTGATAACTGAGCATACACCAGAGGGCTACTTGGATGTGTGTAGAGACCAAGCTAAGAGTAGAGGCATAGATGTCTTTAATCTGAACTTTAATGATTATGAATCCCCCCTAGCTGCTTTCGCAGCAGAAGAGAATCGAGAACTGGTTGCTACTTTGGAACATTGTAGACGCAAAACACTTGTCATCTTTGAAGGGGCTGATGCGCTGGCACCTTTGGAGTGTAATGAGACGTTTTGGCTGAGGGCATGTTTAACTGTTGGTCAGGATAGTCAGTTAGTGACGATTTTGTCATCAGATCTTTCCAGCACGTTAGCTTTGTATAAAAACTACTTAGCGCCATTTTATGAATCTGCTTTGTTATTAAATTGACATCACTTTCAGTGTTCTTTATCAAAATAATCGCATATGTGAATATGAAAATCATACAGTATAGGTAAACTGTGTATTGTAATACGAACAAGGACTTGCAGGTTACGACTGTGCGTTTGTTGTTTAACTATAGAATTTTGCGTACCTGCCAGACTTAGTCAGGAAAGAGTATGCTCAGATAAATGTTGTTGGCTGGAAAACTGATGGTTAAGTCCGTAACTTATGAAGAAGATTTCTTGGTTAGAGAAATTGGCTCCATTGCGACTAAAGCAGATGTCGCAATTACTGAATTGATAGCGAATGCTCATGACGCTGGTGCTACGAGGGTTAAGATAATAATTCCAACTGAGATTAATCAAAATTTAGTGGTGGAAGACAATGGGGTTGGGATGACTAACGAACAGTTTGAAGCCCGCTGGATGAGGTTAAGATACGATCGTCATCGTCACCAAGGGCGGTTTGTAGATGTACCAAGTGGAGCAAAGTTATCGAAGCGACGCCATGCGTTTGGTAGAAATGGAGTCGGTCGTCATGCTGGGCTTTGTTTCAATGATGGTTACGAAGTCGAAACCTGGAGAGACGGTACATCTAATATCTATGAGTTAAGAATAGCTTCTGGTTCCCAACCAATACAAGTTGTTAACGAGTCATATTCAGACAAAGAAGGGCATGGCACAAAGATCAAGGTGCTAGTAGAAAAGAATTTGCCTGATGTAGAAGACATTAGAAATATCATATCGGCTCGATTTTTGTTTAATCCTGAATTTGTAGTAGAAATAAATGGTAAACAAGTACAGTTAGCTGAACACCCAGGCTATGTTAAAGAGACAACAATAACGCCAATGCCGAACATCAGTATTAAGCTGACATTAGTTGATTCATCTGCTACTTCTCGCACTGCTGGTCAACACGGTGTTTCATTTTGGCTTGGAGGCAGGTTATTGGGAGACCCTTCATGGTCAATAAGCGGACACCAAGTAATGGATGGGAGAAAATCTTTTGCTAAAAGGTATACATTAATTGCTGAATCAGAAGACCTGTTTGATTATGTTCATCCTGACTGGTCAGGTTTCAAATCAGACTTTTCTACTGTCGAGCTTATAGCAGATCAGATTTCTAACTTCGTAAAGGCAACATATCTTGAAGTTTCTCGTCAACAAATTGAAAGCAGAAAAAGAGAAGTAATAAATCACCATAAGCGAGAAATAAAGGATTTACCCACGTTAGCGCGACAAGAGTTATATGCATTCATCGATCAAATATTGGAAGAAAGTCCTGACATCAAGATTGAGTTACTAGAGTTAGCCTTCAGAGCTGCTTTAAACCTTGAAAAGTCTCGCTCAGGAGTATCGTTGCTCTACAAGCTAACCCATATTTCAATGACTGATACTGTCGCGCTTAATCAGTTTTTGGAAGAGTGGAGTGTGAGCGACGCAATGGAAATTCTTTCTGAGATAGATTCAAGACTAAAAGTTATTGAAGCAATAAGTCGATTATCCAGCGATAAGACTGTAGATGAGCTTCATACACTCCATCCGTTGATCGAAAAGGCTAGATGGGTTTTTGGCCCAGAGTTTGATACTCCCGAATATGCAAGCAACAAAGGGTTAGTAAAAACGATGCAAACGGTTTTTAAAAGAGATTTCGAAGCAAAGCAGTTTGAGAATCCCCGAAAGAGACCAGATATCGTAGTCGGAGAACGCTCGACAATTAGCGCATTAGGTCTAGAGGGCTTTGAAGGGGAAATTAAGAAAACCCAAAAAGTGCTTATTATCGAATTGAAGAAAGGTGGATTTGAAATAGGTCGAGATGAAATGCATCAGGCTAAGTGCTATGTAGAAGATATTCTACATGCGGGAGTAGGATCAAATAAACCATTCATAAAAGCCTATGTTGTTGGCGATACGATTAATTCACGAACGAGTAGCTATCAAAGTGTTGGTGACAATCCAGAATCTTTAGATGGTGAAATACGTGCAATGACTTACGGTGAATTGATTAGAACCGCAGAGGCAAGGTTGTTTGCTCTAAGAGAAACAGTTGAAAACCGCTATGAAGGATTGGAAAAAGATGATTTGTTGTGTGAATTGCTAAATTTACCAGATCAACAAAGCACTTTTAATTTTGATCAAGAGAAAGAAACTGCTTAGCAGAGTCAAGAAAGTTTTGCTCCGCAAGTCGTGGGCTGGTTTTTCTCTGCATTCCGCTGTGCGTAAGAGGCCATAGTTGAGTTATGGGTAAACTTATTAAGAGACCCGTTAGTAACATTAAGCGAAGACGGGATGTAAAAAGAAAACGTACACGTAAACTTGAAGCTATGAATAGAAAGCAAAGGTGTGAGAACACCCGTCATATTCGTCGCGAAAGACCTAACGAATCGATGGGAAGTCACGTAGTGAACAACTCAAGTCAACCATATAGTTGCAATGCATTTATTGACTGTGCATGGACTTACGAACTAACCATTGATGAGCACTACGGGTACTCATCTATAATGCAAAGCTTAACAGCACTAGAGAGAGAAAAAGCTAAGCTAGGTTATTCAGACCAAGCCCGAGTACTTAACTTGTTAAGTCGCTCTGCATCTATGATGCTAGTTCCACATAGTGTAAATGAGCCTTTTAAACCATATTTTCAAGACTTTGAAAGAGGCAGGCGTTCAGCTATGCCAGAAGACTTTACTGAGGAAGAATTAACTTTTCTTGAAGAAATTTTGAGTGACGTTGCGGAACCGTGGTTAAAGTCTAGGTTATTAGATCTTCTATGGCTTTGTAAAAAACCAAGGAATCCAGAACATGCAAGACTTGCAGTTGATGTATATATCTCTCATGGAATTGACGCAGAAAGCTGGAATCGAGGGGTAAAGGAATGTTGGGAACGTGCTGCTAGATTATGTATGCAGATCAGAGATTTTGACCGTTTAGATGGAATTAAAAATCAACTCATAAATGCGTTTCACCTAGAACATCCAGCGAACAAATTCATGACGTTATGGCTTTCAAAGTTGATGGATTGCTTGAAAATTGATTCTGAATTTTTGGATGACATTGCTACTAAGCTATTTGACTGCGGTAAAACTTTATCTGGATCTTCCGATTTTCCTGCTGCTAGATCGTACTTCGAACTGGCATCTCAAAAATACAAGCAATCTGGTGATGAAAGAGCTTGGCTGGACTCTTTGGTTGCTTTAGCTGCGAGTTATGAGAATGAAGCCGATATGCGCTTGGAAGAAAGTAGTATGGTTGCGAATTCGTTATTTGAAAATGCCGTTCAAGCCTATAGGCTTGTTCCTACTAAGTTTCGTGACGAATATGACGTTAGTAATACAATAAAACGAATTAGAACGAAAATATCTGAATCTGGGAGAGCATCATTAGATGAAATGGGTGTGATTCGCTCCCCTGCTGTAGATATTTCGGATGACGTAGTTGCATCTAAAGCTCATGTTTCAGGGAAACAGACTTTAGAGAGAGCACTGTTGTATTTTGTTGGACTATACTCTGGCCCCAATAAACGTATCTTGGAATCAAATGCCCAAGAGGCGATGCGAACGAGCGTTATTGGTAGCCTTTTTGGTTCGACACACATGAGCACTGATGGGAGAGTTGTCGGAATAACGCCTCCTCTAAATCTACATTCAGGTGAGGATGACCCTGCAAACCAAGCAGTTGTGAATCGACAAGTTCAACAACACTTTGATATAGAGATGCAATTTGTTGTCGAAGGTAAAATTATCCCTGCTTTGCAACAGATACTTATGGAATATAGAGTTACGAAAGAACTAATGGTCAGTCTCTGTTATCAATCACCAATTGTTCCTGAGGGACGAGAACAGCTTCTTGGTAACGCACTATGGTTTGGCTTTGAGTATGATTTTGGAGTAGCTATCCATTTACTTTGTCCGCAAGTTGAGCACATCGTACGTACTAAGCTTAAAGAAGTTGGTGCTCATACTAGTAATATTGATCGTAATGGCATAGAAAATGAAAATGGCCTGAGCACATTGATGGAGTTACCAGAAGCGGTTGAAGTTTTTGGAGAGGATTTATGCTTTGAGATAGGTAGCATTTTTACGGACTCTCTAGGGGCGAATTTAAGAAATGAGGTCGCGCACGGTTTATTAAGTGACGATTCAGCTTCATCAATTTCATCTATTTATGCATGGTGGTTGGTACTAAGATTAGTCTTGCATTCATTTTATCAACTAAGTAGTGCAGGAGAGTCCTCATGAGTATTGGTTTAATGTCACTCAGATTGCTTCTTATCACATTATCTACGTATTTTACTGTTGGCTTTTAACGCATCTTCATTTACCACATGGTTAGGTTTTTTGTGTTGGTTGCATTCAACTTGTTTTGCTGCTGCGTTAGCTGCTTTAGCGAAAAGAGCAGCTTCCTCTGGAGTGTAAGCTTTCCGAGTTTTCCTTGATTTAACGTTAGTCATAGCTGAGTTCCAAGCATCGAAAATATGACACCATATTAGACTAAAAACTGTGCAAAGAGAAAAGGCGAACCAAATGGTTCGCCTTTTGTTTTCAAGTTAGTTTCCAACTCGGTTATCACAGTTTCCAACTTGGTTATCTGTGATCAGTAATGCCAATGCATTTGTTTACGTCGAATTTCAGAAAACAAAAAGGCGAACCATTTGGTTCGCCTTTTGTTATGTTTCACTGCTTAGCGCCGCTACGAATTAGTCTTCGTAGTTGTCGATGCTTGGGCAAGAACAGATTAGGTTACGGTCGCCGTATACGTTGTCTACACGGTTAACTGTAGGCCAGTACTTCGAGTTCTTCGTTGCTTTCGATGGGAAGCAAGCCAGTTCGCGAGAGTAAGGGCGATCCCATTCTGCGCCTGAAAGGTCAACTTGTGTGTGCGGTGCGTTCACTAGAGGGTTGTTATCTAGTGGCCATTCACCCGCTTTCACTGCTGCCATTTCGTGACGGATTGCGATCATCGCTTCACAGAAACGGTCTAGCTCTTCTAAATCTTCTGATTCAGTTGGCTCTACCATTAGTGTGCCAGCTACTGGGAAAGACATAGTAGGCGCGTGGAAACCGAAGTCCATTAGACGCTTAGCAATATCTTCTTCGCTGATGCCTGTGTCTTCTTTAAGTGGACGAATATCGATAATACATTCGTGCGCTACGCGGCCGTTAGTGCCACGGTAAAGAACAGGGTAGTGAGGACGTAGTTTCTCCATCACGTAGTTCGCGTTCAGAATCGCTACTTTAGTTGCGTCTGTTAGGCCAGGTTCGCCCATCATCGCGATGTAAGCCCAAGAGATAGGTAGAATTGAAGCACTGCCTAAATCTGCTGCTGATACCGCGTAGTCAGAACCTTGTACACCGTTTTCGATGTGACCTGGTAGGAAAGGCGCTAGGTGCGATTTAACACCGATAGGACCCATACCCGGACCGCCACCACCGTGTGGGATACAGAATGTTTTGTGTAGGTTCAAGTGAGATACGTCTGAACCGATGAAGCCAGGTGAAGTTAGACCTACTTGAGCGTTCATGTTCGCGCCGTCTAGGTAAACTTGACCGCCCGCTGCGTGTACTTGTTCACACACTTCTTTCACTTGCTCTTCGTATACGCCGTGCGTAGAAGGGTAAGTGATCATGATGCTTGATAGGTTTTCTTTGTGCTTCTCGATTTTCGCTGCTAGGTCTGTCATGTCGATGTTGCCATCTTCATCACACTTAACAACCACTACCTTCATTGAAACCATTGATGCTGTTGCAGGGTTAGTACCGTGCGCAGAGCTTGGAATCAGACAAACGTTACGGTGAGCTTCACCGCGGCTTGCGTGGTAACGTTGAATCGCGATTAAACCCGCGTATTCGCCAGATGCACCAGAGTTAGGCTGTAGTGAGAAATCGTCGTAACCGGTGATTTCACATAGCTTCTCTTTAAGATCTTTTGCTAGTGCCGTGTAACCAGCAGCTTGCTCTAGAGGTGCGAATGGGTGAATTGAACCAAACTCAGGCCATGTTACTGGAATCATCTCAGCAGCAGCGTTCAGCTTCATCGTACAGCTGCCCAGTGGGATCATGCCGTGCGTTAGTGAGAAGTCTTTGTTCTCAAGCTGTTTTAGGTAACGCATCATTTGCGTTTCGCTGTGGTGCGTGTTGAACACTGGGTGAGTTAGGAACTCTGATTCACGACGACAGTTTTCTGGAATTGCCGCAAACTCATTTGATGCAATGTCAGAAGATAGCGCTTGAACGTCTTCTTTTACGTCGAAGATAGCGAATAGGGCATTCACGTCGTCGACTGTGGTTGTTTCATCTAAGCTGATACCGATTTTACCAACAAGTCGACGAAGGTTGATGTCTGCTGCTTGCGCTTTTGCGTACAGTGCATCTGTCTTGTCTTCTGTGTTCAGCGTGATGGTATCAAAGAAGCTGTTGTTCGTTAGCTCGTAACCCGCTTTAGTCAGGCCAGCCGCTAGGATAGCTGTCATGTGGTGTGTACGACGAGCAATAGTACGAAGGCCTTCTGCACCGTGGTAAACCGCGTAGAAAGACGCCATGTTTGCTAGAAGTGCTTGAGCTGTACAGATGTTCGATGTCGCTTTTTCGCGGCGGATGTGTTGCTCACGAGTTTGCATCGCCATACGTAGCGCTTGGTTACCGTGCGTATCGATCGAAACACCGATTACGCGACCTGGCATTGTACGCTTATGCTTTTCACGAGTACCCATGAATGCAGCGTGTGGACCGCCGTAACCCATAGGAACACCGAAACGTTGTGCGCTGCCGATAACTACGTCTGCGCCCATTTCGCCAGCAGGCTTAAGTAGAGCAGATGCGAGTAGGTCAGTAGCAACGGTTACTAGAGTTTTGTTTGCTTGAGCTTTCGCAATGATGTCTGTTAGGTCACGAACTTCGCCCGTTGTACCAGGGTATTGAACTAATGCACCAAATACGTCTTGCTCTGGAAGTGTTTCAAGAGCGCCAACCATTACTTCAAAACCGATGTACTCAGCACGAGTTTTAACAACTTCTAGTGTTTGAGGGTGAACATCGTCAGCAACGAAGAATACTTTGCTCTTGCTTTTACCAGCACGCTTACACAGTGTCATTGCTTCGCCAGCCGCTGTCGCTTCGTCAAGAAGAGACGCGTTCGCGATTTCCATACCTGTAAGGTCCATTACCATTTGTTGGTAATTCAGTAGAGCTTCAAGACGACCTTGAGAAATCTCTGGTTGGTATGGTGTGTAAGCTGTGTACCAGCCTGGGTTCTCTAAAACGTTACGTAGAATAACGTTTGGAGTGAATGTGTTGTAGTAGCCTTGGCCAATGAAAGTACGTTTCACTTGGTTTAGGTTAGCGATCTCTTTTAGAGAGGTCAGCATGTCCATTTCGCTCAGTGGCGCAGCAAGTGTCATTGGTTTTTCAAGACGGATTTGTGCAGGAACCGTTTCGTCGATCAGTGCGTCTAGGCTAGTCGCGTTGATCGCTTCAAGCATTTTTTGCTGGTCTGCTTTATTTGGGCCGTTATGACGAGCAACAAACTCGTTTTGTGTACCCAAGTCTTTCAGTAATTGGCTTTGAAGTAATTCAGTCATGATATCGTTCTACTTTCTCTCTGGAGCCGTGAGCTAGCCCCTAAAATTAAGCTGCTCACAAGAGCAGCTTTATCGTAATGAGGTTACCTATTAGTCTTCTTCGATAGAGCTTAGGTATTCTTCCGCATCTTTAAGGTTGTTTAGTTCAGACGCATCAGACATCTTCACTTTAACAATCCAACCACCTTCATAAGGTTCTTCGTTGATTAGCTCTGGGCTATCTTCTAGTTCTTCGTTGATTTCTACGATTTCACCAGAGATTGGCGCGTAGATATCAGAAGCAGCTTTAACTGACTCAACTAGAGAGAAGCTTTCGCCAGCTTCAATTTCGTCTTCAGTGTCAGGCAGGTCAACAAACACAACGTCACCTAGCATCTCTTGAGCGTGCTCAGAGATACCGATAGTTACAGTACCGTCACCGTTGTCTTTTACCCACTCGTGGCTGTCTGCAAACTTAAGTGTATTGTCCATTGCTTATTCTCCAAAAATTTATGAGGTTTTAATTTAAATCTTAAAAACGGATTAACGGTAAAGAGGGAAGCGTTTGCAAAGCTCTTTAACTTGCTTGCGAACACGTTGCTCAACTTCAGCGTTGCCTTCAGGGCTTTCAACTAAGCCATCAAGAACATCACCGATCCATTCACCGATAAGTTTGAATTCTTCAGTGCCAAAACCACGACTGGTTCCAGCTGGCGTACCTAAACGAATACCCGAAGTAATCATAGGCTTCTCTGAGTCGAATGGTATGCCATTTTTGTTACATGTGATCCCAGCACGCTCTAATGCTTCTTCAGTTACGTTACCTTTCAAGCCCTTAGGACGAAGGTCAACCAGCATTAGGTGCGTGTCCGTTCCGCCAGTCACAATGTCACAACCGCGAGTTTGCAACACTTCAGCAAGAACTTTTGCGTTGTCGATCACTGAATCAATATAAGTATTAAATTCTGGGCCAAGTGCCTCGCCAAACGCCACTGCTTTAGCCGCGATAACGTGCATTAATGGGCCACCTTGAAGGCCAGGGAACACTGCAGAGTTGATCTTTTTGTTGATGTCTTCGTGGTTAGTCAGAATCATGCCGCCGCGTGGGCCACGAAGTGTTTTGTGCGTTGTTGTAGTCACAACGTGTGCGTGTGGTAGTGGGCTAGGGTGAGCACCTGTCGCGATAAGACCCGCGATGTGTGCCATATCGACCATTAGGATAGCGCCAACTTCGTCAGCGATTTCTCGGAACTTAGCGAAATCAATAACGCGTGGGATAGCACTACCACCAGCAATAATCATTTTAGGTTGGCTTTCAATTGCTAAAGCGCGAACCGCTTCGTAATCGATTTCAAGTGTGTCGCGGTCTACGCCATATTGAACTGCGTTGAACCACTTACCAGACATTGCAGGGCGCGCACCGTGTGTAAGGTGACCACCAGCGTCTAGAGACATACCTAGGATAGTGTCGCCAGGTTGAAGTAGGGCAAGTTTAACTGCGCCGTTCGCTTGAGCGCCAGAGTGAGGCTGTACGTTTACGTATTCACATTTGAACAGCTGCTTAGCGCGTTCGATTGCGATAGCTTCTACTGTATCTACGTGCTCACAACCACCGTAGTAACGACGGCCTGGGTAGCCTTCTGCGTATTTGTTGGTAAGGCAAGTGCCTTGAGCTTGCATTACTGCTTTAGAAACGATGTTCTCAGAAGCAATAAGTTCGATTTGTTCGTTTTGACGAGTGTTCTCTGCTTGGATTCCAGCAAATACTGCGTCGTCAGTCGCAGATAGGTTCGTAGAGAAAAAACTGTCTAAGCTATGGTTTTGATAAGCGTTCATTGTCGAGACCTTTCATTAAGCTAATGGTGATTGTTTTTATAGTCCATTAGGTCTTACGTTGATTTCTGCATCGGTATCGTTTGCGTTATATAGGTGTATAAATAGTGCGTTGCTTCTTATTTATACGACCATAGCGTCAAAGCGATCGTTGTAGGGTCAATGCAGCACGAATTGGTTCCCAAAAATTTCGGGTAAAAAACAGCTCTTACAAATGTTAAATCTATCACTTGCTGCAAGCTGAAGTAGCATCTCTTCATCTAACAAGTCGATAACATAGCTCCGATAAAATCAATTTTCAACAAAAATTTCCAATAGGAAACAGTTTTTCTCATTTTGCTACAGGGAGCACGCTTTATTTTCCTGTGTGCTCTTTAATCAACAAAGCGCTTCATGCAACAATGAAATTAATAGACAGGAAGTAAGAAATAAATGAGGGACCTATGTCAGAAGACATTTATGATGAGTACCCATCTTTAACGTTGGCTAAAGAGACGTTAGATCAGAATATCGAACCACTTAGGCTCGGCCAGCGTATTAAAGATATCCGCAGCAAGCTGGGCATTACGTTAGAAGAGGCGAGCCAACGCACTGGTTTGGCACGTTCAACGCTGAGTAAAATTGAGAACGAACAAATCTCACCGACGTTCCAAGCGATGCAGAAATTGGCTATGGGTTTGCAAATCGATATGCCGCAACTCTTTGAGCCGCCAAGAAAAAAAGTTGCCACAGGACGTCGTGACTTAACTAAAGCAGGCCAGGGTAAACCTCACCCAACTCCGACTTACGAGCATGAACTGCTGGCGACAGAACTTTCGAATAAGAAGATGATGCCGTTCAAGAGCCGAGTGAGAGCACGCACCTTTGAAGAGTATAACGATTGGGTTCGCCACGATGGTGAAGAGTTCTTGATGGTGATCTCTGGTGATGTGATGTTCTACTCAGAATTCTATGAGCCGGTACCCATGAGCGAAGGTGACAGCATGTATTACGACGCCAACATGGGGCATATGTTGATTTCTACTAGTACAGAAGATGCACTGATTTTGTGGGTGACTGCAAAATAAGTTAACAAAGTTAGAATTTCTTATAGTGAATGCAAACGTTTGCTTTTGTTTCTAACGTTTGCCAAAAGACGCGATATTGGTGTGAAAAGCATCAATATCGCGTTTTTGTATGCGATTGAAAATTGTTTTTAAATTGTTAAATGTCACATTTTGAGCTGTTTTAATCTTGTTAAGGGTGTAAAACTGACTCAGGCTTGTTTACTATAGTGAACACGGTTTACTCATGTTGATTGAAGTTTACTGAAGTGAATTCTTAGAAAGTGAGTCGTATAGCTTTTATACAGAAGCCTCTTTTTATATCGCTAGTAATAAAAGCCTATATAGAAGACATCACTTTTTACTATCTACTGTTTCTAACGTTAACCCATATCGTTAGAGGCGACTCTAAATAGAGATATAAGCGGCAGATTCGATTTGGAAAGCCTGCAACGCTTCATGGAGAATAAAATGACTCAAGAACACGCTAATCAAGACCTACTAAAAACACCTCTGCATGCGCTTCACGTTGAAGTCGGTGCAAAAATGGTTCCTTTTGCTGGCTACGACATGCCAGTTCAGTATCCACTGGGTGTAAAGAAAGAGCACTTACACACTCGTAACGCTGCTGGTCTTTTTGATGTTTCTCACATGGGGCAACTGCGTCTACACGGTGAAAATGCAGCCGCTGTTTTAGAATCTCTGGTTCCAGTAGATATTATCGACCTGCCTTCTGGTAAGCAGCGCTACGCGTTCTTTACTAATGAACAGGGCGGCATCATGGATGATCTTATGGTTGCTAACCTTGGCGATCACCTATTTATTGTTGTGAACGCGGCTTGTAAAACACAAGATATCGACCACCTAACGGCTCACCTTCCTGCAGATGTAGAAATGGAAGTGATTGATGACCGCGCTCTATTAGCACTTCAAGGCCCTAAAGCGTCTGAAGTTCTTGCTCGTTTCCAACCAAGCGTTGCAGACATGCTGTTCATGGATGTTCAAAAAGTCGATATCGACGGCGTAGAGTGCATTGTGAGCCGCAGTGGTTACACAGGTGAAGATGGCTATGAAATCTCAGTACCGAACGATCACGCTGAAGCACTAGCTCGTAAACTAACGGCAGAAGCTGAAGTAGAGTGGATTGGCCTTGGCGCACGTGATTCACTTCGTCTTGAGTGTGGCCTATGTCTGTACGGTCACGACTTAGATACAACAACGACTCCAGTAGAAGCTAGCCTTCTATGGGGCATTCAAAAAGTGCGTCGTACTGACGGTGAGCGTGCTGGCGGTTTCCCCGGTGCTGATATCATCCTTGAACAAATCGCAACTAAAGACGTTCAACGCAAGCGTGTTGGTCTAGTGGGTCAAACTAAAGCGCCTGTACGTGAAGGTGCTGAACTGTTCGATGCGGAAGGAAACAAAGTAGGTGTGGTAACGAGTGGCACTGCGGGTCCTAACGCGGGTAAACCTGTTTCAATGGCATACGTGCGCACTGATCTAGCGGCTATCGGTACAGAAGTATTTGCTGAAGTTCGTGGTAAGAAGCTACCAATGACAGTAGAAAAAATGCCATTCGTACCTCAACGTTACTACCGTGGCTAATCTCTTTTAAGAGAAAACACAAACTATAACGAAAGCCTATTGTTAGCTTCTCTTTTTAGGGATGTTTAACGGTAGGCTTTTTTGTTTTTTGAAACGTATACAAGGCAGAATAGAACAATTGAAGTCAGGTTGTTAAATTCGTCTATAAATTGAGAGATGTGGCAATATCGTTACAAATACTTACTATAATGATGGTCAGTACGTGTTATGGTGTCTATTCATCAATTTTGTAAATAAGTAGTAGGGGTTACAAGGAGTTAACTATGAATGTGAATCATACAATGAGTCCAGTTCGTAAAGCCGTTTTAGGGCTTTTAGCGCCATTAATTTACACATCAAGTGTTATGGCAACGGAAAACACGGACGAAAGTACTCCTGATGTGGGTGTAACACCCTATATTGTGAATGGTAGCGACGCTTCAGTCACGGAATTTCCTTCGATGGCAAGCTTGTTCATTGATCGTATTGATTATGACGGTGTTTATTCAACAGGCCCTTACTGTGGTGCAACAATTTTAGATCCAACGCATATTCTAACCGCAGCGCATTGTATATACGGTAATGAAGAAGGGCAGTTGTTTACTGTTGTCGTCCCTCAAATTGAAGATACTTCTCAGTTTCCCAACGGTAACATCCAAAAAGCTCGTGTATCTGAGGTTTACTATCGCAGCGATTATTCAAATGCGTTGAGCGACCTATTACGCAATGACGTTGCAATACTTAAGTTAGAAAGCGCACTGAATATCGACTCAATCAATGATGTTGTAAAGCGTCCTAGTTCGGATGGTTATCGCAGTTCTTCTGAGGCGTTTACCGCTGTGGGCCATGGTGATACACGCACTGGTTTCGACGGAACCACTTTGCTACAAAAAGCAAACCTCAATTATGTAGACAATGCGACTTGTAAAACGGTATTTGCTGCTGGCAATGAGTTAACAGAGAATCAAATTTGTTTCGTTGGAGATGTGGCTACTTCTGGCTTGTACGGTGGCACTTGTCAAGGTGACTCTGGAGGTCCTGTCTACTGGAAGGATGGTTCGGTTTACAGACAAGTAGGGATTACCAGCTTTGGTCCTGAAACGTGTGGTGGCAGCTCAAGAGTAACTTCGGTATTCACTGAAATCTATGACTACAGAGATTGGATTACAGATGTAACTAGTGGTGTGATAGATAGTTCTGAAACCGTTCAAATTTCAGCAACAGAAGCTAAGCGAACGGCTTATGTGAATGCACGGACTTCATCTGGTTCAGGCGGCAGTGGAGGCAGTTTGTCGTTTGGCGTGCTAGGCGCGTTGATGTTACTCGGTAGGTTTAGAAGAGCGATGTCTTGTTAGATACCCACGTCTTCATGTTAGCTAAACAAACGGCCAGTCATTCAACTATGACTGGCCGTTTTTGTTTTGTTTGTTTAAGCCGTTCAGAGGATTAGGCACAGAATTCAGTAGACGCTTTTCTACTGTACCTTTCGACAATCACATCCATCTCTTTAACTGCGTCGTTGATGCTTTGAATACCGCCTTGTGCGACACCTTTTTCATTTTGGTTCAGAGCAGAAAAGGCCTGCTTCAATTCTTTCTCTTCCAACATACTTCCGTGCAGCAGCACTTCTTTGTAAGTGAGTAGCCTATGCTGCACTGCAATAATTTCGGAGCGGGCATTGTCCGTTTCTAATGCGTGCTTAATGCAAGGAAATGACAATTTATAACGATTCGCAATTTCCAATATGACGTCTTTCTTATTCGCAATTTGCAATTTTTCTAATTTCCCAACACTTGAATACTCAAGTTACCTAGCCTGTACGTTCACAACTGATATCAGTGTGAAGGTTTATGAAACGTAACGGTTTTATCAAGCGAATAATATGCCTTTGATGGCTTATGTAAACCATCACAAGTCAATATGGTCTGCTTCTTGCTGAATTTAGGACATAACTGTCTTTTGAGGATGAGCTTATGTCACAAGAACCCATAATATTGGCGCTGATTGAGCGTAGGAAACAAGCCAACTTGTCTCAAGAAAAGTTAGCCTCGAGTGCAGGAATGAGCTTAAAAACCTATCAAAGGATTGAACGTGGAGAGGCGGACATCAAGATGTCTCAGTATCGTTCAATCACTAGAACCTTAAAAGTGACGGATTTGGATGTGGTGCTTGATATTGTTGGCGCATCACAAGTAACAGCGGAAGATGTAGCTGCGGTCAGTCGTCTGCTGACCAGCGAAGAGCGCCTGTTGTTGATCAAGCTGATTTTGTCGGTCAAAAAGAAGCAGTAGTCTTTCTTTCAAATAAACAGCGTAATAGATCGATTCGTTAGTCAAATTGACAGATACTTCTAGGGTAATGTGTTCTCTGAGGGCATGAAGCCATCAGCTCACTCTTCCACGCAGCTGTTTGGTGGTGCTTCTTTGTTTTTTGCTTTCTAAACGTCTTTTCTGAGAGCCACGCGTCGGCTTAGTTGCTCGTCTTACTTTTTGAACCTTTGTCGCTTCCAAGATCAATTCTTTCAAGCGCACTAAAGCATCATCTCGGTTTTGTTCCTGAGTTCTATACTGTTGCGCTTTAATGATAATCACACCGTCTTTGGTGATGCGGCTATCTTTGTGTGCGAGGAGCTTTTCTTTATAGAAGTCAGGTAGGGTAGAGTGCTTGATATCAAAACGTAAATGTATCGCGCTCGATACTTTATTGACGTTCTGACCGCCGGCTCCTTGTGCTCTGATCGCTGTTAACTGGAGTTCCCAGTCTTGAATCGAAACAGAGTTAGATATTTGTAACATAAACATCCATTTTGAACGGTAATATGGCGCCATGATACTGAATATTGGTTATGGTATCAGTAACTTTATTTAAGAGTGGTAGTAGTGATGAAAATAGATTTAACGGCATATGAAGGATTAATCTTTGATATGGACGGTACGTTGATCGATACAATGCCTGCACATGTAAAGGCGTGGGAGCGAACGGCTGAAGAGTTTGGCTTTCATTTTGAAGCGTCTTGGCTGCATAGCTTAGGTGGCATGCCGAGTTATAAGATAGCCGGTGAGGTGAACAGCAAATACGGTTTATCGCTCGACCCACAAGCGGTTTCTACGTTTAAAATGGCGTCGTTTGCGGCTATCGAAGACAAAGGAGACGTTATCCCTTGTACTCACTCTCTGTTGTTAGAGCATCTGGGTAACAAGAAGATTGCAGTCGGAACGGGCAGTCAACGTAAAAGTGCCGAACAGTTACTGGATAAGACAGAGATCTTGAGTAAGCTCGATATTCTCGTGACAGCAACAGACGTTAAGAATCACAAACCAAATCCGGATACTTTCTTAGATGCGTGTTTTGGTATGGGATTACAGCCAAAGCAGTGTGTTGTGTTTGAAGATACGAACTTAGGTAAGCAGGCTGCTCATGCTGCGAACATGGATTGTATTCTGGTGGTAGAAGGGAAAAAGTTAGAGTTCTATCCAGCACCAAGCTGATTGAAAGGATTGGGTTGTTAAACCGCCAAACTGATAGCCTAGCGGAACAATACTGATTTTCTGTTAGGCGATTTCGCTCATTTCGCTGTCTAGGAACAGGCAAACACTGTTTCGACCTGCGGCTTTGGCTTCATAGAGTGCTAAATCCGCACACTTGTAGTTGAGAGTAGGGTCGTTGGTCAGGTTGGTGATTCCGCCACTGACCGTCACCACGTTGTCGAGCTCAATATTGACTGCGATTCTCAATCTGTTAAGCACATATTCAGCTTCTTCAGTTGTGGTATGAGGCAGAATAACGCCAAATTCTTCACCACCAATGCGAGCCACAAAATCAGTTTCTCGACACTCACGTTGTAATACCTCAGCAACGGTTTGAATGACGCGATCACCATAATCGTGACCAAATCTGTCGTTAATGCGTTTGAAATAGTCTATGTCCAAGATCGCTAAGCAAGAGTGTTCGCGAGTAGGGTATCGATTCACACGAGAGCACTCATCTCTCAGCTCAAGATCGAACTTACGGCGGTTCCAACACCCAGCTAAGGCATCTTTTTCGCTCAGGTTTCTCAGTTTGTTTTCTAGCTCTTTGTGTTTACTGATATCCACAAATGAAGCGACATAAAACTGAATCACGTCTTTCGAGTCTTTAATGGTTTGGATTCGCAATATTTCCGTGATCAAAGATCCGTCTTTACGGCGATTGACCACTTCGCCTTCCCATACCCCAGTCTTAGTGATTATGCTCCACATCTTGATGTAGAACTCTTCGTTGTAGCGACCAGAGGCAAACATGGATGGTTGGCGGCCTTTTACGTCTTCT
This sequence comes from Vibrio sp. 10N.222.55.B11, assembly GCF_041473705.1. NCBI lineage: Bacteria > Pseudomonadati > Pseudomonadota > Gammaproteobacteria > Vibrionales > Vibrionaceae > Vibrio > Vibrio sp. 10N.222.55.B11. Next base: position 177,249 of record NZ_JBFRST010000028.1, on the reverse strand, counting down.
AACTCGTAGCCACTAACACGGGTGAATTCTTGGTTTACCTTGATGATACGGTTGTTTCTGTCGGTAATCACTAAGGCAGACATACCATTCATCGCGGCTTTAGCCAGTTGACTATCGATACTGTTCTTCTTGTGGTTACTGTTCCACAATACAAAGCCAGCGGAGATCATCGAAATCAAGAAAGACAAGGTGATGATCTGAACGACAATCGCTTGTTTTTCTTGTCGGTATTGACTGCTGAAATGCTGATTCTCAATGTGAAGAACCATGTAAATAGGGCCTGCAAACTGCTTTATCTTTGGGCTGATGTCCGAGTGGAAATACCAGTTCTTACCATCGAAATAGCTAGACGAAGAGTTGTCTTGAATGTCTTTCCAAAGCTCTGGGTATAGCTTTGCGTATGTCTTGTCTGAACGTGATTCAATCACATGCCCAAATGATTCAGCTGGGTCAGGGCCCATGATGACATGACCAGTTTTGTTTAGAATGACCGGGACTGCATCTGAGTCTCCAATTTGGTAATGAAGGCGGTTGTAAATCTCTAGCATGTTTAGATTTGCAATGAAGTAACCAATAATTCGATTCCCTTCAGCGACTGGCGTCATAATGCGAAGCGCCGGCGTTAACGGGTGGATGATTTCTCCATTTTCCATTTCTAGGTCAATGCCTCTGGATCTGACATCGCCAATCTCTAATTTCTGAAGCATCTGGTAGTAATCTCGAGAAGATTTGTTCTGCAGTTCGTTCTCGGGGACGACAGTGGCTCGACCGTCTTTGTAGTTAACGCGGAACACTTCGTTGCCGGCTAGATCGAGATAACGAAGCTGGGAATAGTATTTTTGGCCACGAGCTAACATCACCCAAAGATCTTGCAGGGTTTCTTTATGGATAATAGAAGGTTCTCGAATCGCTCGGAGTAGTGTTTGAGAGTCGGCGATTGACGGAACAGAGTTAGAGATTTGCTCAACAATAACAGCGAGTTCATGAAAGCTGTATTCGATCTGGTTCTGGCTGGACTGTTGGATATTTAGCGTGTGCTGAGCTTCAACCCTGTCAAATTCAGAGTTAATGTAGAGGGCAGGGACTAGTCCTAGGGCAAAGATGGTACATAGAAATTGGCTGACTAGTTTTTTTATACTTGTATTCATCACTGTCCTCAAAGAATCAGCGCAATACTATATATTTTATAGGGTTTTTAATGTGATCTTGACCCAGAAGTTAAGACAAGATTCGCATATAACTACGATTTAAGTGCAACTTTTTGCAGTTAAGCTTGATTGTTGAGCAATCACTTCGTTAGTAAATGATTGCTCAATATAGAACACTGCTCCGAAACCTAAGCTAAATTAATCGCGATTAATTGCCGATTATCTAACTAAGGGCAGCTAGCTTAGGCCGACGATATTTCCATTACTATCAATATCTAACGACATGAACGCCGGTTTGTCAGGCAAGCCTGGCATGGTCATTACATTGCCGCACAACGCGTAAATAAAGCCAGCACCAGCACACAATTTTAGTTCTCTAACAGGCACGTCAAATTGGGTTGGTGCACCTTTTACGTGTGCTTCTGTCGAGATCGATAGTGGTGTTTTTGCCAAACAAACTGATAGGTCGCTATAGCCATGCAGTTTGAATTCAGCCAGTTGTTTTTTAGCCAGTGGAGATAGCGAAATACTTGCCGCGCCATAACCAACTTCAGCAACTGCCATCAGCTTTTCTTCTAGGCTTTGCTCTGAGTGATACAAAGGCTTAAATTCACTCTGTTTTTGGCAAGCTTTGACTACAGCGTGAGCCAGTTGAGTCGCGCCTTCGCCACCTTGACCAAATGCTTCGCTTACTTCAACGTTAACGCTTGAGTCGAAGTCGGTGATCATCTGTTTCAAAGCATCGAGCTCTTGAGCTGAGTCTTGTGGGAATCGGTTAATCGCAACAACTGTAGGCACTTGGTATTGCTTAACGTTGTTGATGTGCCATTTTAGGTTCTCAAAGCCTGCAATTAGCGCGTCTTGGTCATCATTAAAAATTGAATCTGGTAATGGAGTGCCGGGTCTCAAATCGTATAAACCAGAGTTGGCCTTTAATCCACGTAATGTTGCAACAACCACAGCGCAATCGGGCTTTTTGTTCGACGCTTTTGCTTTTATGTTGCACGCTTTTTCAAAGCCCATATCTGAGCCGAAACCACCTTCGGTCACGACAAAGTCACTCAGTTTTAACGCTATCTTATCGGCAATAATTGAAGAGTTACCATGTGCGATGTTCGCGAAAGGCCCGGCGTGAATTAGGGTAGGAACGCCTTCAAGGGTTTGCATCAATGTTGGTTCAATAGAATCCTTCATGGTTACGGTCATTGCGCCTGCAACGTTGAAGTCATCTGCGGTCAACGGCAAGCCTTGTTTGTTGTAGGCAAGTACCACTCGTCCGATGCGCTTTCTCAAATCTTGAAGGTCATTGGCTAGAGCAAGAATGGCCATTAGCTCTGAAGCAGCTGAGATATCAAATCCATCTTCTCGCTCAAAGCCGTTAATTGTTTTGTCTGCTTCGTTCTTGCCAACCGTGATCATGCGTAGTGCGCGATCATTGTGGTCAAGTACACGTCGCCAAACGATTCTGCTTGGGTCAATATCCAAGGCTTTTAAGCCAGAACGCGCTTCAAACGCCTCTAAGCCTTCCCGTTGTTCATGATACAAACGTGCATCAATGGCGGCAGAGGCGAGGTTGTGAGCGGCCGTAACAGCATGAATATCGCCCGTCAGGTGCAGGTTTAATTGTTCCATAGGGGCAACTTGAGAGTAACCACCACCCGCAGCGCCACCTTTTACACCAAATACCGGACCCATTGAAGGCTGGCGAATGCAGGCCATTGCAGATTGGTTAATCTCTGCGAGGCCTTGTGCTAATCCGATAGTAGTGACGGTTTTGCCTTCACCAAGAGGTGTCGGTGTGATCGCCGTGACTACGACTAATTTACCATCTTGTTGGTTGGCGAGGCGTTCAAGTGACGTGAGAGACACTTTAGATTTGAATTGCCCTAATGGCTGATGTTCGTTGTGGTGCAGGCCAGCTTGCTTGGCAACCTCACTGATGTTTTTAAGGGGAGTAGAGCGACAAATATCAATATCAGACAGCATATTTGATCCTTATATCAGAACCGAAAGGCGGTACGTAAACGTTTGCGTGGCGATAGTACTGTATAAATTTGCCAAGTAAAGGCAAACCACACGAATTATGTGCTGGAAGATAACAGATCTAAAGAGTCATTGCGCGAGATCAAATCTTAAACGAGCAAAATATTCGATATGATTAACTTCACCTGCCGTTATATTGGTGTTGAATACAAAAAGGGCTGCATATAGCAGCCCTTCAAGGAATGGGTAATCTCACTTGGCGTTAACCTTTAAGAGGTAACTGCCTAATATGGTCGATTAACGATCCCAGTATGTTTCTTCTAAGCTATCTTCGCGTTCAGGTAATGCACGAGAAAGGCGAGGAGAGTGCTGAGTCAACACTTCGTAGCTTACACGGTTTGCGTACTTACAAATTTGAGACAGTGAAGAGTAAGTTAGACAAGTGTGCTCGTGTTTCTCTGAGTTTGGTACATTCACGTGGTGGTAGCTATTTGCTGCCATGTCGTGAAGTAGTGCTGAAAGTGCACCATCGCCAGCGCCATTGGTATTCTTAATCTCAAGTGGGCCACCTAGGTAAGGGCCAATGTGAGAGTACACTTTTACTGGGTCTTTACAGTCTTGCTTACGCATCGCACGGCTGAATTCGTATTTATTGAACTCAGGGATGTTACCCGGTAACAATGGCAGTGTGGTTTCGCGTTTCGCTGGTTCGTCAGTGTAACCTGCCATGTATAGACCAATAGGACCTGCAGTACATAGAACTAGGTCAACCCACTCAAGTGCCTTGTTAGCAGCCAATAGAGGATCTTTTTCACCCGTTAGCGCTTCACCTTCATCTTCGTTCATCGCGACGATGGTTACGTTTTCTTTCAGGTATTCTTGCCACCATTCAGCGTTGCCTTCGATCACATACTTAGTACCAAGTGTTAGTACAACAGGCACATTGTGCGCTTTCGCGTATTCAATCGCTTTTTGTACCGCTTTTGGCATCGGATCTTCAGGTTTGCCACGCATTAGGTATGACGACACAACCAATGCAGAAGCTTTCTCGAAGACTTTTTCAGGAATGCTTTCTGGAAGAAGTTGGTTCATGTGGCCTTCGTTGATTGCAAACGTACGTTCGCCATCTTCAGAAATCAGCGTGTAACAACGACCAATTGGACCATCAACAGTTTGAAGGTGGTTTAGATTCATACGAGAAGAAGTGCGGCAAAGGTAACGATAACCAAATGAGCCAACTTCAATCTTCTTAGACATTACGCCAAGCAGGACAGATTTGCTGTCCGCAAGTACGGAATAGTTGTGCAGTGTGTTGCCGATAGTATCGCCAGGATATTGATGCGTGATCAAACCGCGCTCAACTAACTCTTCATACAGCGCATCTGCTTTACTTTCTTCCAATACCAGTGAGTGACCTTTACTCAGCTCGTATTTTTCTAGGAACTCGTTGTCAACACGGGCTTCGATATCAACAATCGTTTGGCCAACACCCACAATCGTTGCGCGGTGAAGCTTAGGCGTTTGTTGAATTTGGTTGACCAACGGATCACGTGCGTGAGTTGGAAAGTAGTGCTTAGATTTACGCTGTCCAGGAAACTTCATATGAAAAATACAGTGAAAAAATTTTGCCGCATGATATCACATTTTGTTTCTGTTTCTTTCATTTTTATTACATTTTGAATCACCTGCACAATGTCTGTACAGGTGATTCAACTAACTATATGTTTGAAACTACTCGGTTGGCTGTACTAACGTCGCTGGATCAACGTAAGCCTCTGTACCCCATAGTGGAACAGTTGAAAGGCTGTGTTTGAAGCTACCTTCTGTTTCTTTGGTGGTGTAAGACAAGTAAAGCAGCGACTGATTCTCTGCATCGTAGATACGACGAACCTTCATTGTTTTAAAGAAGATACTTTTCGATTGCTTGAATACCACTTCGCCAGACTTACTCTTGTCTATTTGAGCAATCATTTCTGGTGTAATTTCACCTGTTTGACGACAAGATATAGAGCTATCACTTGGATCAGAAAGGCTAAGGTTTGCTTCGATTGATGCGATATGACAGGTAACACCCGCGATCTTATCGTCATCTAATGAAGACATTTTGATATCCTTCATTGTGAAGAAACCCAGTGAGACGTCGCCAACCTCGTTGTCCGAACAGCCAGCTAACATTGTCACGATACCTGCTGCTATTAAGGCTTTTTTCATAAGAAGTCCTTTTTATTTATATAGTTCTGTTTACTATAAGGATATTGAAAGCTTGGATACGAGTGTAGAGCTTTTCGTTAAGTTCTTAAAGGATGTTGTTGGATAATGAAAAATATGAAGCATTTAAAGTACTTGTTGGCCTTGGTCATGCTCTGTATGCTCTCTGCTTGTAGCTCGGCACCTCAGCCGACCGTATGTCTTCCAAATAACTGCGATATTTGGGGATACTAACCGTAGGTACTAAAAGAATGAATAACGAAATACCTGAAATTGCACACAAGAAAAACCAATGGCTATTTAGTCAGCTCGATATTGCTTACCCCGCAAAAGAGAGCCTCCTCGGCCGTGAACTTTATCAAAGCAAACTTCCATCCAAGACATACCAACTCCTAGCACAAGATCAAACTCCTTCCCAAATTGATGAACTGCATAAAGTCGATTTCCATAAATTGACCGTGCTATTTTCACTCAACCAAGCAAGCGTTTACCAAGATGAAATCGAAAGGGCACACATGCTTGAGTTCTTGAGCCAAATTATGCTTTCTGACGATCATGTATTATATATTGGTACTCAAAACGGTGAAGTTGTGGCGAGCGCTATCGTCACAGAAGCGGATGGTTCCCTATTGATCTCGGATGTCGTTGCTGAAAATGGTCAAAGTATCAACAACTTTGCTAAGCAGTTACACGATTTTTGGGCACAAGATCATGCTTCTTGCGATAAAGTATGGATCGAGAACTAAAGATTCTTTGACAAAGCGTTAATCTAAGTACAATACCCCGTCTTATTTAAAGGGTATTGTATGTACAAGCTATTGATATCAATCGCTGTATTATGTGTTAGCGCTTATTCTTCACTCAGTTTTGCTAACGACTGGGATATTAAACGCATCCTAGTTTTACACTCATACGAACCTTCTTATCAATGGACTGCTGACTTCCAAAAAGGGATAGACAGTGCGTTCAGCCAGTCTCAAACCGAAGTTAAACTCTCAATAGAGTATTTGGATTCAAAGCGTGTCCACAGCCCAGAGTATTACGACTCTCTCGCGAACTACTTACGTGCGAAGTATGCAGGTTATAAATTTGATGGCGTAATTGCGACGGACGATAACGCAGCCAATTTTCTTGAATCTCTGCCTAATTTGATTGATCGCTCCACACCTGTCGTTGCAGCCGGCATCAATGATTTCAGCACCGACATGTACGCGGTGTCTGACAGAGCAACTGTGCTTTACGATAACGATCAGATAGACGTTAATATTAAGCTGATCTCCAAATTAAGACCTAATCTAAAGAATCTCTATTTTGTAAATGATTACAGTGTCACGTCTGAATTGATTCATAAAGAAATGAACAAAATGATGGCTGAATTTTCAAATATCAATCTCGTAGAAATTCGCGACTTGTCGCTGGAGCATACGAGCCAATTTTTGGAAGGGATCTCTGCGGACGATGCGGTATTGCTCAGTCATTACAACACCGAGTTAAAGCAAGGGGTTTATCACACTTACCAAGAGATTGCGGATACGTTGTCAAAAGCGAGTGCTGCTCCGGTGTTTGCTTTATGGCAGTTCTATATTTCGGGTGATGTACTCGGTGGTTACGTTAATCACTCACAAAGCATGGGTGAACAGGCCGTCGATGCGTTGGATAAATACCTTCCACTTGGTTTTACTACACCGTTAACTCCCGGAGACAACAAACGTTTTGTATTCAATTACCCTGCAATGAAGAGATACGGGATTAGTGGAAACGCGTTACCTGACGAAGCGGTTTTCATTAACGAGCCTTCATCCTTTATTCGCAAAAACTTCCAGTTGTTATTGGGGCTGTCGATGGTGATTGCGGGTTTGAGCCTGATCATCTTGATGCAATTTGTCACTCTGCGCCAAAAGAAAGAGTTGGCGAATAAGAACAAACGAATCTTAAAGCTTCAGAAACAGACCTTGAATATCCAAAAGGATATGATTCATGTTCTCGGAGAGGCAATTGAAACCCGCTCTGGCGAAACTGGTAATCACGTTAAGCGTGTAGCCAAGTTGTCTGCACTGCTTGCTAAGTATCGTGGCTTGAGCCATCGCGAGGTCGAGATGATTGAGATCATCAGCCCAATGCACGATGTGGGTAAGATTTCAGTCCCTGAATCAATCTTGGATAAACCTGGGAAATTAACCGACCAAGAGTGGGAGGTGATGAAGCTTCATACTACGGCTGGCTATAACTTACTAAAGAGCGGAGCGGGTGATATTACCAACCTCGCGGCAATCATTGCTAACGAACATCACGAGCGTTGGGATGGTGCTGGATACCCGAATGGAAAAGTGGGTGATGAAATACACCTGTTTGCTCGTATCACTGCCGTAGCCGATGTGTTTGATGCGCTGCTTAGTGCACGTTGCTACAAAGAACCGTGGCCGTTAGATATGGTGGTCGATTTGTTTGAGCGAGAGTGTGGCTACCAGTTTGATCCTCAGCTAACTAAATTGCTACTGAAACACTTATCCGAGTTTGTCGCTATCCGAGATTCGTACCCCGATACTGGAACTGTAGAATATGCGTCTTTACCTTCGCTTGAAGCTAAGGTCTTAGAAGAGTCGGTTGTTAGCTAATTGTCGCTCTATCTGAGTAGCCTATAAGCCATTTTTTTTATCGATTCACCACGATCCGGCTAGGAAGTAGTGATTTATATTTTCTCCTGAAATTGAGTAGCTTATGTAAACCTCGCAGTATTTGGTTTCGTAGAATCTGGGTTAATTTAATGAAAACTGTTGCTTATGTTGAGCGATAAAGTGATCAACTCCATATTTCGCGAAGAGAAATAAGCCTGTATCTGCAAACTGTTACCTCAATCATCTCGCGCATTGAAAGAACACTATAGGATAAAACTTGGATTCAATCTGAGTGAGATACCTATGCGGTTAGAACAGACTAAATGTGTGATTTTCGATTGTGACGGAACACTTATCGATAGTGAAAAGCTGTGCTGCCAAGCTTTGGTGAACGTTTTCACTGGCTTTGGAGCGGAGCTAAACGTCAACGACTGCTATGCGCACTTTCAAGGCGGGAAGCTAGCCGACATCTTAATGGATACACAAGAACGTCTTGGGTTATCTATCTCGATTGATACACTTGAGCCGTTATATCGCAATGAATTACAAGCACTGTTCCAGCGTCATTTAAAACCGATGGATGGCGCTATCGAACTTATTGAATTCCTCAAACAACAAGACATCGAGTTTTGTATTGCTTCCAATGCACCGAAATCTAGGGTTGAATCTTCATTGGCGATGACAGGCATGCTAGACGACTTCAAAGGCAAAGTGTTCTCAGCTTTTGATGCTAACAGCTGGAAGCCAGAGCCTGATCTAATCATGTACACGGCCATGAACATGGGCTTTCTGCCAAATGAGTGCATCTACGTGGATGATACGTTGAAAGGGATTGAGGCTGGTGTTCGCGCGGGTATCCAATCGTTTCGATTACGCCCGAGTATTGATGAAGCAATCGTAGATCCCGAAGCCGACTCAGCAGAACTCGCGGCTCAGGATATCTACAGTTTAGAAGAAATTTCAGTTTGGATTAATGGCAAGCACTGCTCAAATGGTGGTATATCGAATTCTGCAGCTTTGGTGGGGTAGAGCTTAGTTGAAGGCTGACTACCTTACTAAATTGTTTGGTGTGGAAACCGCAAGATGCACAAGTAAACTTTTCTCCACTTTCTGAAAGCAGATACTCGTCGTGTTGGCATAAAGGGCATGTAATGTCGTCGGTGTTTGGTGTTTCTGTTTTATTCATTATGTGTCACCTGCAGCAAGGGGGTAAGCGAAAAAAGACCCGTTCAATTAGATTACTCCTAAGCTCGAATATTAGACAGTTCTGACACTTCTTAATCTCTCCTTTGCGACTTGCTTCATGGTAATTGATAATGTCATCGTTATTGACCATGGTTCTTGTAATGTTATTAAACAAAAGCCAAAAAGAAAGGACCCATTACGAGTCCTCATTAGTTTGTTTTCAATTCACGCCGCTAGTTCACCAGTTGATCCTTAAGTTCGGTAGCGTGCCAATGTCTGAGATAGAGAAACCGACGCTTCTGTTAGCCTAGATACGCCATTTGAAGAATTCTGAGCCACGTCTTTAATCACATCGGATTGGCTTCGAATATCGTTAAGCTCTGCTGCAATCGTATTGGCAACGTTACTTTGCTCATCGGCTGATGTTGCGATTTGGATACTCATGTCCATTAGTGCTTGAGCTGAATCTGCAATCGAGTTTACGTCGTGACCAATGTTTGAAATCAACTGGCTACTGGTTTGCGCTTGGTCAACCGTCTGTTCGGTGATCTTCGCGATATTTTGGCTCTCTTGCTGTAAGCGTTCAATCATCGCTTGGATTTCTACAGTAGCCGACTGAGTGCGGCTTGCCAGTGTTCTTACTTCATCAGCAACAACAGCGAAACCTCGGCCTTGCTCGCCCGCACGAGCGGCTTCAATCGCGGCATTTAAAGCAAGTAAGTTAGTTTGCTCTGAAATAGCATTGATCGTCGTGATGACCTCGTTAATTTGGCTCGTATTCACATTCAAGCTAGTAACAGAAGATGAGGTTTGCTCAATCAAAGAAGAAAGGGTGGTGATTTCCGAGATTGCCTGTTGAACCTTCGCGTGGCTATCGTTGATTTGCTGCGCGTCTTGTTCTGTTTGTTCAGTTGAGCGTGCAGAGATGTTAGAGACTTCATTTGCCGAAGCTGTCATCTGATCCATTGCTGTCGCTACAGAGTCTAGAGAGGCATTTTGGCTCATGATTTGTGTTTCGCTGCGCTTCATCTCAGTTTCGAAAGAAGCCGATGTTTCGCTTAGCGTTGCTGCACTGTGGTTTACGTTGTTGACTAACTCACTAAGCGTGTCCATTGAACGGTCAAGCGCACAACCAATCGTGCCGAACTCATCACGGCCAGGGTGGAAGCCAAGGCGTGATGTTAAGTCACCATCACCAATCTTTTGAGTCGTTGAATAAAGAACCCAAAGTGCGCCGCCTAGGAAAGTCGCTACCCAGTAACAGAAAAGACCAAAAGGCACACACCACAAGAAGCTCAGTAATAAAGTGTACAGTGCTTGCTGCTTTTGATTCTGTATATCGTTAGTTGAAACGGTAAGTGAGTAGTAGTTGCCATCTTGTGCGAGTGCTGTGGCAGTCACAGAACCATTATTTGAAATAGTGGTTTGTTGAGCGCGAGTTTGCTGGCTAACAGAGCGAACAGATGCCGGGGAATCTGATGCTGATAAAATGCCTTGCAGTTGATACTCGACCTGCTGTTTTGCAGTTACGTCAATGTGTTCCATTTTGTTGATGTAGTTCAGTCCAGCTAGGCTTGCCAGAGCGGCAAAAAAGATTAAGAAAATGACCCAAAATTTGTCGTTGATCGACATCTTGATAAACAGTTTGTCTATCGTTCGAAATTGTACTTCTTTCATAAAAACTCCACGGTAAATCCTTTACCGTGGACTCTAAATAACCGACCTCAATAAAAATGTGACTTTAATCTACTAATTGTGAAAATTAATGATAGTGACATGTTATTTGTGAGATCTGGATCAAGTAAATTAGTTCTGTATAGGTTTATTAGCCCAAAGAAGGCAGTAACCCTACTGAAATAAGAACTTGAATGGCAATGATAAATACGCCAACGCTACCTGCTAAAAACAACGCTTTGCTACCGCCTAACACTTGGTAACTGGCTTCTGCAGATTGAGGTTTGACAGAGAAATCAGTGTAACGAATCTTGTATACCATCACTGTCGGCAGCAAAATTGCGAGTACTGAAAGTGCTATGGCTGCGTAGCCCAGAGCTGTAATGAAACCCTGTGGGTAGAACAAGGCAAAACCTAATGGCGGTAAGAAAGTGATAGCGGCCGTTTTAACGCGTTTTGCACTGCCTAGTTTCTTGCTCAGTGAATCCCCCATGAATTCAAATAACCCCAAGCTCACACCAATAAAAGAAGTCAGCAGTGCAAGGTCTGCGAATACGCCAACGATAACGCTAAGGTTTGATTGATGAACAGTTTGTGACAATGAGACTAACAGTGCGCCCAAACTTGTATCCGACAAAAGCTGCTCTTGGCTAATCACACCTAGAGTCACACTCTGCCAGAAAACATAGATGACCAAAGGGAGTGCAGAGCCAATAATCATGACCTTACGTAGAGAGCGAACGTCACCATCTAGGTATCGAACAATTGAAGGGATGCTGCCGTGGAAGCCAAAAGAGGTAAACACGACTGGGATTGCTGCAACAATCAGCCCTTGCTGTAAAGGCATGCTCATTAGGTATTGAGAGGTGATGTTTGGTGCTAGGAAGCTGAGTACCAGTACCATCGCAATCAGTTTAAGTCCGAATAAAACGCGGTTAACTTTATCAACACTGTGCGTACCAATCGTAACAACGCCAGCAACTAACAGTGTGAATAGAAGGGTTGTGATTTGGCCATTAAGCTCAATGCCTGAAATATCCGAGATACGTTGATTAAACTGCGCACCACCGCCTGCAATATAAGCTGCACACAGAGCGTAGAAAAGGAACATAACTGCAAAGCTTGCTATCCATTTACCTTTTGTCCCTAAAATTTTGTCAGCTAGGGTGTGTAGGGTAGCGTCAGATTCTGCGAATTGGTGAAGCTCTACCATTAATAGCGCAGTAAAAGCCATTAACGCCCATAAACCCAGCATCAAGAAAAGTGAAGTTGAAAAGCCAATACCTGCAGAAGCAAGTGGAAGAGCGAGCATGCCAGCACCAATGGTTGTGCCTGCAATGATCAAAGTACTACCAAAAACCTTTGATTTATTCATTGTATATAATTCTTTACGTTAGGGTGTGTTTTCATTGTAATTCTTCTAGCTTAAGCGCATAAACCCAAAGAATATCTCGATTTTGAAGTATTCTGATTGAGTTTAATTCCAAATGCAATTCTTATTGTAATTAAAAACATCCACTGTAAATTAATATTTACACAAAGGGGCATGTCAGCATTCAAATGAGCAAAGCAAACGTTTGACCATGATCGGTTTCAAAATTTATAGAGTAATTTGTTGTACTTGGTGTAAGGTGGCAGTACATATGTCGTTCGCGTATACCCCTTTAACGCAAAAAAGCGTTAATGATCGCGAGTAGCTTTAAGCTATGAATATGGAATGGGTAGAGTAGAGTACGTTCATCAAAGTGACATAATATAAGTCCAAGATGGTGCACTAGTTAATCGGACATCATGTCCACATCAAGGAATAGAGGGGGCACAATGAGTGACCAATCTTATAATGACGAAAGTCTAGAGTTGTTAGATGCTATGGAAATTGGCATTGATTTGTCTGACTATGAGCAGACAGTGAAACAGTTAGCAGAAGAGCTTTTCAAGTCTTCGAACTAAGCTTTTAAGATCTTTAATTCAGTTTCAACTGAAACGTTTTAAAGCTAAAAGTTTTCTTAGCTAAAGCTTCTCAAAGCAAACAATTCTAAACTGAGCAAATCGTATTCGCTCACACGTCATACCAAAACTATCCTCATTAAAGTTCGCGAAGATAAACGAGTACGTTTACCATGTTACTTAGTTCTCGATACTTTAATGAGGTTCAATGAACTTTCTCGCACACCTTCACATCGCCAAGCACTGTAACAGCAACTTAGCAGGTAACCTGTTAGGTGATTTTGTTAAAGGCGACCCTAATAAACACTATTCTGATTCCCTTTCTGACGGTATTAGGCTTCATCGATTTGTTGATAGCTATACTGATCGTCATGATGTATCTCGTTCTGCAAAATCACTTTTCTCAGACCAAACACGACGCTTTGCGCCTATCGCACTCGATGTATTTTGGGATCACTGCTTAGCCAATCATTGGGATCAGTTTTCACAGCAGACATTAGAGCGTTTTTGTTTAGATAGCCATGAGCAGATCTTTGAACATCAAGAGCCACACTGGCCTGAAAATTTCGTTATGGTTCATCAGAAAATGGCTGAGCATAGATGGTTAGAGAGCTATCAAGACATGTCATCTATAGAGGTGGTGTTGCAGCGAATGGCGTTGAGAAGGCCTAAGCTCGGTATGCTCGAGGCATGTTACGATGACCTCGAACGTCACTATGATACGTTGCAGTGTCACTTTAATGAGCTTTATCCCAACGTTTTAGAGGAAGCTAAGCAGTTTAATGCGCTTCAAATGAAGAAAAATCAAAAGGAAAGGTAAACAGCGTAATGCAGGTTTGCTACAATCCGCGCCTATTTAATCTTTGAGCATCATACTATGTCTGAATCTACAAAATCTTTTAACCAACTAGGATTATCTGAGCATCTTCTTGCCACGTTGTCTGAGCTTAATTTTACGGCTCCTACCAGTGTTCAAGAACAAGCAATTCCATTGGTATTAGAAGGCAAAGATGTACTGGCTGGTGCTCAAACGGGTACAGGTAAAACGGCTGCGTTTGGTTTACCGATTATTCAAAGATTAATCGAGACAAAAGACAACGTTATTCCGAACCCTAAGCTCGTTCGTGCGCTTGTATTAGTGCCAACTCGTGAATTGGCACAACAGGTTTTCGATAACTTAACTAGCTACGCAAAGGGCACCGACATTAAAGTCGTGGTGGCTTACGGCGGCGTTAGCATGAAGGTGCAAACTGATAACTTACGCGGTGGCGCAGATATTCTTGTCGCGACGCCTGGTCGTCTTATTGATCACATGTTCACTAGAAACATCATGTTGAGCCAAACGGAAGTACTGGTACTGGATGAAGCTGACCGTATGTTAGATATGGGCTTCATGCCTGACATTAAGCGTATTCTTTCTCGCATGAACGAAGTGCGTCAAACTCTGTTCTTCTCTGCAACGTTTGATAACAAAATCAAAGCGATTGCACACCGTATGATGCAGAAGCCAAGTGAAATCCAAGTTACGCCAAAAAACAGCACCGCTGAAACCGTAACACAGATGGTTTACCCGGTAGATAAGTCGCGTAAAAGTGAGCTATTAGCGTATTTGATTGGTTCAAAAAACTGGCAACAAGTGTTGGTGTTCACAAAGACTAAGCAGGGCACTGATGCTCTCGTTAAAGAGCTTAAGTTAGACGGCATTAAAGCGGCATCAATCAATGGCGATAAGAGCCAAGGTGCGCGTCAAAAAGCCCTAGACGATTTCAAGTCAGGCAAAGTTCGTGCGTTGATCGCAACCGACGTGGCAGCTCGTGGTATTGATATTCAGCAGCTAGAACAAGTTGTGAACTATGACATGCCATTTAAAGCAGAAGATTATGTTCACCGCATCGGACGTACTGGCCGTGCGGGTAACAGCGGCTTAGCGATCTCTTTGATGAGTCAGGATGAAGCTTACCTATTGGGTGATATTGAGCGATTACTTGATACTCGCTTGCCTCAAGAGTGGCTAGAGGGCTTTGAACCAAGCCTTGAAAAAGATCTAGCGCCCGATCGTGGTGGTCGCAGCAAAAGCCGTTCATCAGAAAAACGTAAGATGAAAGCGAAGCTTAAGATTCACCAAAACCGCGGTAAAGCACGTCGCTAATAAGCTGTACAAAGCTCCAGTTTAAAGATCTATACATATAAAAACGCGCCGTTACAGTGACTTCTGTAACGGCGCGTTTTTGTATCTTATAAGCTCATCATGGGTATGAACCCGATTAAGCTTTATGTTCCTGGTTACACTTCCATTCACATGGCACTTCATAAATCAGCTCTTCAATCGAGGTTGGATTTAGAGCCCACTCTTCATCAATATTGAACTTGCTGACCATCTGCGTGTTGAAAAGCTGCCAATGCTTAAGTAGGGCGTCTTCGGGTGAGGTGACCATATCACCTTCATTCCAAGTGCTTTCCATAAAGGGAGTGAGGCATACAGCGCCGTTTGCGTACATGATCATTTGCCATTTAACTTCGTAAATGTTGATCATTTTGTCTGGGTTAGCTGCATTGTACTCAGCGGCAAGCCCGTTAATCTCTTTTTCAACATCGCCGACATTGTCGATGAAGTAATCAACTAGGTTGTCTTCTTGGCGAACAGAGTCTGAAATAAGCTGCATTGGCCTACGTGAGTGAATCATGTTGGTGAACAGACGCATGCTAAACAGGTAGATAGCGATATTTGGCGCAACATCTTTTGGCAGCTCTTCCATAATCTTACTGATGTAAGACTGAAAATAATCGTGTAAACAATCACTTATTGCATGCCAAATCTTTTCTTTGCTACCAAAGTGGTGGCGAATAAGGCTATGCGATACACCTGCTTTTTCACTGATGTTACGAAGCGAAACGCTATCATAACCATGCTCACAGAACATATCCGCAGCAACACCCATGATCAAAAAACGCGTCTCTTCAGCGTCTTTTGCGCTTCTTCTGCCTTGTTTCTTTTCAGTCATCTTCATTTCACACATTTACCTGATTACCACATTCTACACTGTTTTTACTCAAATAAAAAATACTGCACAGGTGGAAAGTAAAGCTTGTGGATTACGGAGTTTTGAATATACTGCCCATCTGTGTAATAAATAATAATAATTAAATGGAGAGACATCATGCAGTCCAATTTGTCTATCAATGCCATATCGAGCAAGCGCATGGGAGCTGTTATTGCAGCACTATTGCTCGCAGGCTCTCTAACTGGATGTGACAAAGTTCAGTCAGAGGAAAATGTGCAGGTAATCAAGCCAGTCAAGCTGTTCGAAATCCCACAACAGACTGATATTGATCTCGATAGCTTCATTGCAAAGGTTGATGCAACCGACCGTGCGGCACTTTCTTTCCAAGTGGGTGGAGATATAGAAACCTTCGATGTTCGTATGGGACAAGAAGTGAAGAAAGGTCAGGTGTTAGCCGTATTAGACGCGACGGATTACCGTATTGCCGTTGACGCAGCCCAAGCTAAATTTGATCTGGCGAACAGCCAATACAAACAAGCTTCTGAGTTGTATGCGAAAAAACTGGTCAGTACCGATTACTACGACCAAGCCGTAAACACTTTTACTGCCGCTGAAGTTGAGTTGGACCAAGCAAAAACAAACCTTGGCTACACTACCTTAGTTGCTCCATTCGATGGCGTGGTATCGATGGTGTTTGGAAAGCAATATCAATTGATCGCAGAAAAGCAGCCTGTACTGAATATTTTGAATCACAGTGAAATGGATGTGACGTTTTCAATTCCAGTATCAAAGCTTGAAGACCGTTCTATTCAAGACCTAACGAGCTCAAACATGTGGGTTGTGATGGACAGTCACCGCGGCATTCGTATCCCGACTCGCTTTAAAGAAATCTCAACGCAACCAGATGAAGATACCAACAGCTACCAAGCGGTTGTGTCTATCGAAAAGCCAGAAGGCATCAATCTACTTTCTGGTATGACAGCGCAAGTTGAAGTTCAGAAAAGTAAATCTGACTACGGCATTGGTATTGTGGATTCAGCTTGGTTAAACAAAGACGTAGGCCATGGTGAACTATGGCGTTATAACCCTGACTCTCAACTGATTTCTAAAGTACAAGTCCTTCTTGATGAGCAAGGCAAGGTTATCGACGGATTGTCGTCTGGTGACCTTATCGTTGAAGCGGGTGTGGATGTGTTATCAGACGGACAACAAGTAAAAGCTTGGCTTCGTGAGGGCGGTATTTAATGAACCTTTCAAAATTATCAGTTGTTGTCGCGTCGGTTCTGTTACTTCAAGCCTGTAACAATGAAGCTGTACACCGTGAACAACCACCTTTGTTGGTTTCTACCTTTGAAGTTGGCGCACCGCTTACTAATCAGTTCAGAAGTTTTAATGGACAGGTGATGCCAGCTGAATTGACTCCCTTGGCATTTAAGCTAGCAGGCGAGATTCAACAAGTATTAGTAGAAGCGGGCGACAATGTCGAAAAAGGGCAGTTATTAGCCACCTTAGATAACGCAACGTACGTCCAAGATCTGACTGATGCTCAATCTCAATTCAAACTGGCGAGCAAACAGTTGGCCCGTGGTACTGAGATGTTTGGCAGCGAAATGTTATCGCAATCAGAACACGACCAACTGACGGCTAACTACAAGCTCGCATCGGCGAATTTGGCGGCGGCGAAACGCAAGCTGAGTTACACAGAACTTTTAGCGCCGTTCTCAGGAACAGTTTCAACTGTCGATAAGCAACGATTCGAAAATACGACGCCTGGAGAAACACTACTGAGTGTGTACCAGAACGACAAGGTGTATGTGCGAATTCAAGTATCAGATTCGATCTTGGCGTCAATTAGCCCAGACATGCGTTCAAATAGCTATCGTCCTGAGGCGACCTTTGGCGGTCACACAGGCCAATATCCACTGACGTATCTAGAACACACCAGTGAACTGCACCCACAATCCCGTACCTACGAATTTTGGATGCAGATGCAGCAGCCTGAAAGTGAAATCCTGCCAGGCACGAGCGTTACGGTCAATGTAGATATGGCGAAAGCGGGCCTGAGCGATGTTCAAGGCTACCAATTACCAATGACAACGCTAGAAGCGGGCTCTGAAGCGAATCAGTTCTATGTGTGGAAAATGGAAGACGGACAAGCATTCAAAAGCGAAGTAGAAGTCGACAAGATCAGTGGCCAAGGCGCATTAATCGCTCATGGTGTTGAGCAAGGTGAGCTACTCGTAAATTCGAATTTAAGAAAACTCCGTGACGGAATCCAATTGTCAGGAAAAGCAGAATGAACATCGCAGAATATTCAATAAAGAACAAAGTAATCAGCTGGCTGTTTCTAGTCATTTTGGCCATTGGCGGTGTGACGTCTTTTGGTAATCTATCCCGTTTAGAAGACCCAGCTTTTACCATTAAAGATGCAATGATTATTTCAACTTACCCTGGCGCTACGTCAATGGAAGTTGAAGAAGAGCTGACTTACCCACTAGAAAAAGAGATAAGACAGCTTCCGTACATCGACAAGATTACCTCGACATCATCGAACGGTATGTCCCAAATTATGGTCAGTATGAAGATGGACTACGGTCCAGACGAGCTGCCTCAGATCTGGGATGAAATGCGCCGTAAGATCAACGATCTACAACCAACACTGCCAAGTGGTGTAAATTCCGTTCAGATCATCGATGATTTTGGTGATGTGTTTGGTGTGATGATCATGTTGACCGGTGATGGTTACGATTACGTTGATCTCAAACAGTACGCAGATTACCTAACGCGTGAAATCGAACTGGTTGACGGTGTCGGTAAAGTTAGCATTGCAGGTGACCAACAAGAACAACTGTTTGTTGAGATGTCACTGGAACGCTTAGCCGCATTGAACCTAGATATGTCGACGGTGACAGCATTGCTAGCACAACAAAACAGTGTGGTATCGGCAGGCGAGGTGATGCTGAATGGTCAAAGCCTAACGATTAAGCCAAACGGCACATTAAGCACGGTTGAAGAACTAGAAAACCTAATCATTCATGGTCGTGACACTGGCAATCTAATTCGTCTAAAAGACGTTGCTGAAGTGACTCGTGGTATTCAAGAAAAACCGGGTAATGTATTAACGTACAACGGTAAACCTGCAATCAACTTGGGTATTGCGTTCTCTTCTGGTGTAAACGTGGTTGAGATTGGTAAAGCACTGGATGCGGAACTGGATCGCCTAGAAAGCATTAAGCCAGCGGGTGTAGAACTGAATTACTTCTACAACCAAGCGCAAGAAGTAGACAAATCTGTGGCTGACTTCTTAATCAGCCTAGTTGAAGCGGTAGCCATCGTTATCATTGTATTGTTGTTCGCAATGGGCTTACGCAGTGGTTTGATCATCGGTTTGGTTCTTCTATTGACGGTATTCGGTACCTTCATCCTGATGGATTACAACGATGTTGAACTGCACCGCATCTCTCTGGGGGCACTGATCATCGCGCTGGGTATGCTGGTGGATAATGCGATTGTTGTCGTTGAAGGTATTTTGGTGGGCTTGAAGAAAGGCAAAACCAAGCTTCAAGCAGCGAAAGACATCGTCAAGCAAACACAATGGCCACTGTTAGGTGCGACCATTATCGCTATCACAGCGTTTGCACCGATTGGTTTGTCGAAGGATGCGACAGGCGAATTCATGGGTTCGCTGTTCTGGGTACTGTGTTTCTCACTGTTTTTGAGTTGGGTAACAGCACTAACACTAACGCCATTCCTTGCCGAGATGCTGCTTAAAGAAGAAGATAAGGTTGATGAGAACGAAGACCCATACCAAGGCATCTTGTTCGTTGTATTTGGTGCGAGCCTGAAAGTAGCGCTTCGATTTAGATGGCTTACTGTAGTAAGTATGGTCGCGCTATTAGCGGTTTCCGTTGTCGGTTTTGGTATGGTGAAGCAGCAGTTCTTCCCGCCGTCAAATACCCCAATGTTTTACGTAGACATGTGGATGCCAGAAGGCACCGATGTTCGTGAAACGATCAAGCAGACAGAAAAAGTTGAAAGCTACATTCGCCAGCAAGACGACGTGGAGTTTGTAACGACAACGGTTGGGCAGGGCATGCAACGTTTCGCACTGACTTACCAACCAGAGAAAAGCTACGAAGCGTACGCCCAGTTACAAGTAAGAACCACTGACCGCGACACTATGTTTAAGGCTCTAGCGGCGCTAGACAAAGACTTAGCGAACGAATTTGAGCAACCAACGTTCCAGTTCAAGTTGATTGAGTTTGGTCCGTCACCCGCTTCAAAAATTGAAGCGCGTATTATCGGTGCCGATCCACAAGTACTGCGTAACATTGCAGTTGAAGTCGAAGACATCTTGCTTGCCGATCCAGGCTCTCGAAATGTTCGTCATGACTGGCGTGAACGCACTAAAGAACTTGTACCACTGTTCAACGAATCTAAGGCTCGTCGCCTAGGCATTTCAAAAACTGACTTGTCTGAGACATTACAGATGGCGTTTGGCGGTTACAACATCGGCCTACTGCGTGATGGTACTCATATGTTACCTATCGTGGCGCGTTTACCGGAAGAAGAGCGTTTTGATTTCGAATCGCTAAACAATGTGAAGATTTGGAGCCCATCACTACAAACTTACATCCCAGTTGAGCAAGTGATTGATGGCGTAGAGCTTCAATGGTCTGAGCCACTGATTCAGCGTCGCGACAGAAAACGTACGCTAACAGTATTGGCTGACCACGATGTTCTTGGTGATGAAACGCCAGCGAGTCTGTTTGCTCGTGTGAAACCAAAGGTAGAAGCATTAGATTTACCAGAAGGCTACAGCATTAGCTGGGGTGGTGAGTACGAAAGCTCTAAAGATGCGCAAGAATCTCTGTTTGGCTCACTGCCAATGGGTTATTTGCTGATGTTTATCATCACGATGCTTCTGTTTAACTCGGTTCGTAAGCCGCTTGTGATTTGGTTTACGGTTCCACTCTCTATCATTGGTGTTTCAATTGGTCTGTTAGGTACCAATATGCCATTCAGCTTCACAGCGTTCCTTGGCTTATTGAGTCTAAGCGGCATGATTTTGAAGAACGGCATTGTACTGCTTGACCAGATCAACAGTGAGCTATCAACAGGTAAAGACCCATATTTAGCGGTTGTCGACAGTGCGATTAGTCGTGTACGACCGGTATCTATGGCAGCATTAACGACTATCTTGGGTATGATTCCTTTGGTATTCGATGCATTTTTCGGCTCGATGGCGATTACCATCATGGCAGGCTTAGGCTTTGCTACCGTACTAACGCTAATAGTAGTACCGGTGATGTTCGCTATTTTATATAGAATCAAACCGTCCACTGCGGGTTATTAGGGAATGATATAAAACAGATTCTTTTAAGCCAGCCCAGTCAAATTTGACTGGGTTTTTTATGCGTGTTGTCCCGTCCTGAAATGTGTTGACACGTGAGAGCGGTAAGAGGGTACGAATAGGCAAGCATTAAAAAATCCGCTACTCAATGGGCAAGCGGCTTTAAGAACAATAGGGCGATTCTAAATTGCTAGCCGTATGTCTAACTCAATCGGCTTTGGCATGGCTAAGTGGTAGCCTTGATACATATTGAAGCCTAAGCCCTGCATCGCTTCGAGTTGTTGTTGGGTTTCAATACCTTCAATCACTGTCTTTGCGCCAATTTGGTTTGCAAGATCAAGTACTAACTCCATTTCTCGAGTGTCGCCTTGTTCAAAGTCCAACATAACCGAGCGGTCTATCTTGATGATATGAGGGTTAATGTGACGAACGCGTTGTTCGGTTGATGCTTGTGTTCCAAAATCATCGACCGCTATTTGAAAGCCATTATCCGCAAGAGAAAGAGCGGCATCTTTCAAACGCTCTTCACTTTCTGCGTTCAACTCTACCAACTCCATCACTATCTGTTCGCATGAAAGGTTCAGCTCGTGAAGGCGTTTAGCTAACAAGCTATCGCTGACCTTTTCTGCAGCAAACAACTCACCAACGTTTGGAAGAACGTTCAAAAATAGATGTAAATGACGGATTGTCGATTGTGCGAAGTTACGGATATGAATCGCTCGACTCAACCTCTCTACATTGATTTTGTCTGTGCTTGAGGTTTCGTCGGAATGGAAGAAGTGATCAGGACGAACAATATCACCTTTGTTATTTGAAATGCGCACCAAAGCCTCAACACCTATTTGAGTCATAGAAGAGTCGAATATAGGTTGATAGACGCTCCTAAGCGTCAGGTCTTGGTATTTCGCAATAAACTGCATATCAGCATCTACGGATATACAGCTAATAAATTCACTTCTGTCTGATAAAATCATAGTCGCTAGTAAAGAGGGCTTATTCAATGGCGGACGTACATGTCGCGGCTGTCACAATATTGACAGGTGTTACTAAATTGTCAATTAATAAAAATTCATTTGTAACGTCAATATTTAAATTAATATAACTAACGAAAAATCAGCATGATAAATGACATTAACCATTAAATTTACTTATCATTGACTGTGTTTGATAGTTTAAGTGAATCTAATGGCTGAGTAACGTCTCACATATTAACCCCAACCAATATAAGGCCAGAACGCTGATACACCAGAGAAAAGTAGGGTTAATGGCTTAAATTGTGGGGGAGTGTCAAAGTTATAAAATAGATTGACTAAGCGAGTTACACAGAAATGATATCTATCTCTCAAAATCGAGACTGTGAGTCGATCGGCTATTAATAATTAAAACAGGAAGTTCGAATAATTAATGAACAGGGAATGAGTTATCTTTTATAAAATACTGGGATGAAGGTCTAACAATTTACTTTCAATATTGAATGAAAAAGTTGACCCGTATTCTTACTGCCATTGAAGTACTGCGTAAAGTTGCAGGTATTTACGAACCAGTTGTTGATTTCCTGACCGCTTTAAAGGGTGTCCAAATTTAATGAAGCAAGGGCTGATTTTAAAATTATTATTTAAGTCAGTAGCGAATTGAGAATCACTCTCTCTTAGCGTGATACCTTGTTGGCTATATTCCGTGATCTCGTCTGGGAGTTCACCCATCCACCAATGCAATAATTCACCACTGTTTTTACTTCGGCTAATCCAATGGTCGGAGACAATGATCAAAACGTCATTGGGTTGAATGGAAAATCCATACTCTTGTTGCCAATTATGGATGTCCAACATTAACTTTCTACGACAGGTTTTCCCGGCGCTCACCATATGATGACTGATCATCCAAACGGTACCAATTTCGGAAGATATTCGGAAGTGTCGAGGCGTTTCTCTAGAGGAAAGCATTTCAAGTGGGCTGATGTTGCTTGCATGATTAAAGCTAACGAAGGTGTGCTCCATTCGGCGAGCAAATGCCTTTCCTATATGGTGCTCACTGATCCCTTGATTGTGCACCGTAGGGTAGTGGCGTTCACAGAGCTTTAGGCAATCGTCTTGAAATTGATTAACGCTTTTAATCACTAGATCTAATAACAATGAAGTCCCTTATACACAGCTACTATCTTATTGATGGGCAATAGTACGGTAATTGCGGTTCCGTTACCTATCGTCAAAGTGCGAGTTCTTGATCTCTCTATCAAAATTAACCATTGCTGAGTGATTTTATGGATAGCACTGGCGCTCTACAGGTCTGTATTCTAAATTATGAGGAATTCTAGCTAGTTACCTCGACTATAATCTAGTCAGCAAATCACAATTGATCTACTTACTCTTTATTTGGAAACATTCATGACCATTCAATTAGATTCGAAACAAAAGTCTGAGCTTACTCATACGCTCCAAAAGTACCTGCAGGATGAACTCGATGTGGAGCTTGGTCAGTTCGACACAGAATTCTTGGTCGATTTCATAAGTAAAAAGTTTGGGGCGGTTTACTACAACAAAGGGATAGAAGACGCTCAAAAAGTCATGGAACGTAAAATGTTAGATATCTCAGATGAGCTTTACGAGATCGAACAAATCGTTGAAATCTAACGTTTAGCCCAAACTTGTTCAAATAATTTGAATAACTCGTTTAATTTGAAATGATGTTACCAATGTAAAGCTTGGTAAATAATATGTTACACAAACTTGGTGTAGGGTACGCTTTTCGAAACTACACTACTCGTTAACATTCGGAAGAGATGCATGGACAACAACGTTAGAAATTACAACCCTTTAGCAAGAGCGATGCATTGGATTTCAGCTCTCGCGGTATTTGGCTTATTTGGTGTAGGCCTGTGGATGGTTGATCTTTCATACTACAGCGAGTGGTACAAAACAGCGCCAGACTATCACCGCTCGGTAGGCATTCTTTTGGCTGCCGTTACCGTTATCCGCTTGGTCTGGAAACTAGTTACCGCGTCACCTAAAGTGGAAGGTAAAAGCTATGAAATTGCAGCAGCGAAGATCGCTCACGGCTTCATGTACATCAACTTAGCGGTTTTGTTTATTTCAGGTTATTTGATTTCGACATCAGATGGCCGCGGGATAGAGGTATTCAATTGGTTCACTGTACCAAGTATGGGCGAACTGTTTGCAAACCAATCTGATCTCGCAGGTACGGTTCACTACTATGCTGCATGGGTACTGATCATTATGGCATCAGTGCACGCCTTAGCGGCGATAAAACACCACGTTATCGACAAAGACGATACGCTACGAAAAATGATAGGAGCTTCAAAATGAAAAAGTCAATTATCGCTACAGGATTAGCATTTGCTATGGCAATGCCTTTCGCTGCGAACGCCGCTGATTACGTGATTGATACAAAAGGTGCGCATGCTTCAGTTAACTTTAAAGTTAGCCACCTAGGTTATAGCTTTATCCAAGGCCGTTTTAACACATTCTCAGGTGATTTCTCATTTGATGAAAGCAACGTTGAAGCATCAAAAGTAAACGTAACTATTGATACAACAAGCCTTGATTCAAACCACGCAGAGCGTGACAAGCACATCCGTAGCTCTGACTTCATTGATGCAGGTAAATTCTCTGACGCTACTTTCAACAGCACAAAAGTGGTTGATAAAGGCAACGGCAAACTTGAAGTAATGGGTGACCTTAAGCTTCACGGCGTAACTAAGCCAATCGTTATCGAAGCTGAATTCATCGGTGCTGGTCAAGACCCTTGGGGCGGTGAGCGTGCTGGTTTCGTGGGTACAACTCGTCTAGAACTTGCTGACTTCAACATTCCAGTAATGGGCGCTTCAAGCTATGTAGACATGGAACTACACGTTGAAGGCGTAAAAAAGTAATCTAGCTTTCTAGCTCTCTGACAGGTATCAACATTATTTAGAAATATCAAAAGTTTGGTCGATACTAAATAGGTCAGCAGTTAGAAATAGAGAAAGGCGCAAAGTTTTCACTTTGCGCCTTTTTTATTGAGATAAATGGCAACGCGTTTAGGTCTGTTTTGTGTCAAACCGTTTAGTACGTTAAAAGCCACCATTTGCCTCTAGCCAGTCAACGTTGCCATGACTGAGTTATCTAATTGAACTACTAATCCCTAATAGTTCAACTTACGATTAGTTAAGCTGTTTCTAGTTCAGCTTGAGGAACCACGTTTAGTCGGTCACCGTAGATTGGACGCAGTGCTTGCATCACTTCAATGCGAGTCAACACACCCACCATCACGCCATTTTCTAACACTGGAAGCATATGTGGTTGGCTTACTTTCATCGCTTTTGCACGCTCTTCTAGAGAAAGAGATGTCAAGCGAGTTGCGAAGCCCATGCTTGTCGTCGGGTACAGTTGCTCTTTGTCGATGCATAGGAACTCAGCAACGTCTACTAGCTTGTCGTTTGCATCGATTGCCACAACGTCACGGCTCATTAGGTCTACGACTTTTTGGCCTTTAGTTGGGATGTAATCTTGGCACCAAAGGTCAACCATTACGTCATGAACAGAGAAGATACCCACTAGACGGCCTTCGACATCACAAACAGGAGCGCTAACAAGTTGCGCGTCTAAAAGTGTATCAATCGCGACTGATGTTGGCATTTCAACGCTCAATGTAATTGGTTGAGTGTTCATGATTTGCTTGATAGTAGTTGCTGTGTTCATAGTAATTTCCTTAACTGACGTAATTTCTGTTGTTTGTGTAATAGCGGTAATTTTTGCTGCTTTAAGTTGTGGGCGACGGTAGATACTCCAGTTGGCTAAGCCGACCAATACTGAACCGCCTACGATGTTGCCGATTGTCACTGGTATTAAGTTTGCTGTGACAAATTGCATGACGTTTAAGTCTGCGTACTGCGCCGGTGTTGCACCGATTTGCATCCAGAAGCTTTCCGGGGCGAATGTTTGAATCGTGATGCCTAGAGGAACCATGAACATATTCGCCACACAGTGTTCAAAGCCTGAGCTTACGAACATTGCAACGGGTAACACGGTCATCATTGCTTTGGTCATTGCGTTAGCAGAGCTGAACGTTAACCAAATCGCTAAACATACCAACAAGTTACAAAGCACACCCAAAGCAAACGCTTGAACTGGGCTGTGGTGCAGCTTGTGTTGAGCAATGTTTAGAGCGTTTAAGCCCCATTGGCCGCCATCCAGTTGATATAAGCCTGCTGCGCTTACCAAAGCCAATAGGAACATGGCACCGATAAAGTTGCCGACATACACTTTGCCCCAGATAGACAGCATCTTAGTGAAGGTGATTTGCTTGTTAGCCCATGAGATGCTGGATAACACTGAGCTGGTAAATAGCTCACCACCGCAAATCACAATCAAGATCAAACCCATACTGAATGCAAGACCGCCGGCTAAGCGACTCAATCCCCATCCAGCATCAGCGCTGCCCGTGGTTACCGTGATGTAGAACAAAAAAGCAAGCCCGATGAATGCGCCAGCCATGATTGCCAAACTCAATGTCATGCTGCTGGTTTTATTTGCTTTACTTAATGCAAACTTCTCTGCTTCCGCCATCATTTCTGTTGGTGAGAACAGTTGATGATTTTCAGAAGTGCTGGTTGCCATATCCCCCCCTTGAACAATCCGTCATGTGTAATTCCTAGTGTTAATGACTTGGTTAATCCGTAATGGTTAATCAGTAATGTTTTGCAGGGCTCGTTGTGTCCTGCCATTCCAGATTAGGGCGTTGATGGGTAGAGGTAAAATTGATAATTTTTAGAAACCACATCAAATTTATTGATATAGATTGGGTTACGCGTAGAATGAAATTGATTGCTCATTGGCTTTATAAAAAACGAGCATCAGGACACAAATAATTAAAAGCATTAAGGATGAATTTTGCGTTATTCATTAAAGCAACTCGCGGTATTTGATGCAGTAGCAGACTCCGGGAGCGTTAGTCAGGCAGCAGACAAATTGGCGTTGACCCAGTCGGCGACAAGTATGTCTCTTGCACAGTTGGAAAAAATGCTCGGCAGGCCTTTGTTTGAAAGGCAGGGCAAGCAAATGGCTCTTACTCATTGGGGGATGTGGCTAAGGCCTAAAGCGAAGCGTTTACTGCAAGATGCGCAGCAAATTGAGATGGGTTTTTATGAGCAGCATTTACTAAGTGGAGAGCTCAAACTCGGTGCAAGCCAAACACCAGCGGAACACCTAGTTCCTGACCTCATCAGTATTATTGATAACGACTTTCCTGAGATGCGAATCTCGCTCGGCGTACAAAGTACCGATGCGGTTATTGATGGCGTATTAGATTATCAATATGACCTGGGTGTTATCGAAGGTCGTTGTGATGACAACCGAGTTCACCAAGAAGTGTGGTGTACGGATCATTTAACGGTGGTTGCATCGGCTCATCACCCGTTTGCGAAGCGTGAACGAGTAAGCTTGGCGCAATTAGAACAAGCAAAATGGGTATTACGTGAACATGGTTCGGGTACTCGCAAAGTTTTTGATAGCTCTATTCACCATTTAATTGGTGATCTTGATGTTTGGCGAGAGTATGAACACGTTCCTGTTTTAAGAAGTTTGGTTGCAAACGGCCCATATTTAACGTGTTTACCTTATCTCGATGTCGAACAGTTTGTTGAGTCTGGTCAACTGGTCACATTAAATGTCCTTGAGCTTGAAATGGAAAGAACCTTGTCCTTTATTTGGCGTGCAGATATGTCTGAGAACCCACTTGCTGAGTGTATTAAGCGAGAAGGTAAGCGCATGATGAAAGGCAAGCCATCGGTTCTGTAACGATAAATTGATAAAATACTGATAACCAAATATGTTGAATAAGCGATTTCGGTCTCTATCTAGTGATAAATGCACATCTGCATACATTATTAATGTGATAGTGATCGGCTAAATGAGGACTATCTTCCCATAGTATGCTTACTTGATTTTAAGTGAGGCTAAATCCGGTTGCGTTCAATTACGTAATTAGGCTTTAGAAATAGTATGAGTACATTAGTCGCGATTTCATTAACAACAGGTATTTTGTCAGGTCTATGGGGATGGATTGCTATCTCTTTCGGCTTATTGTCATGGGCAGGTTTCTTAGGTTGCACCAGTTACTTTGCTTCGCCAACAGGCGGCGTTAAAGGACTAGCAGGTAGCTTATTGACCAACATGACTGGCGTATTCTGGGCAATGGTGATTATCGAAAGCTCAACCTTCGCAGGGTTAGAGATTTTAGGCTACATGATTACTGCTATTGTGGCTTTCTTTATGTGTATTCAAGCGAAACAAGCGTGGCTAGGTTATATCCCAGGCACCTTCATTGGTTGCTGTGCGACGTTTGCTGCAGGTGGTGATTGGCAACTTGTAGTGCCATCTTTACTGCTTGGTGGTGTATTTGGATACTTGATGAAAGCAACGGGGCTATGGCTTCACGAGAAATCGACTCAATCTTCGGAAGTTGTTGAACAACACGCTAAACAGGCAAAGGCTTAATTCGTTAACCTAACCTTAGTTATTCACTGTGAACTCTTGCAAGATAACCCCCAATTAATTTGTATATCGATTTATACAGGCACACCGTTTGGTGTGCCTTTTTTGGTTGAGGCGACTAGCTAAATATTTCATCAGTAGAGCAACTGATAGCATCTATAAAACAAATTATGTTTAGGTATTTCCATTCGCCATGGTGATCACGCGTTTTAATGTCCACCTTAATAAAAGCGGAATGCATTCTTGTCCTTGATTCTCGCAATGAGAAACAATGGCGAGTGCAAGGTCGGGTTTTGCATGTTTCTTCAATACCTTGGCAACCACTTTCTTTGGAGGGATAGGGTGATCGTATGGAATCTTAACCATGTCACGGAAAAAGCTCTCAAACCCATTCATATATAGGTAATGCTCGATATCTTTATCTGGCAGTTCCGTGAGTCGATGTCTTTCCTGATCATTACCAAGCTTCGATAGCACCGTTGCTGCGTATTTTTTACCCGCCGCATCGCCGTCAGTTACCACATGCCAATCGATGCCAAACTCTTGCGCGACCTTAATCAGTGCCTTAAGTCCTGATTGGGCGAACTCAATAATCTGCACACCTTCTGCTGCTAGGTTATAGCCACATTGGTTGGCAAGTTCATTGAACAACCAAACCTCGGTTTCACCTTCTACTAATAGCCAACAGCGAGCAAATAGTGCCCCAGAGCGGTGGAAGCGGATATGAAAACCAATTCGTCGAAGTTCATCCTTACTGAAATGGTTCATGTTGAGTTGATTGGCGATGGTTTTGTCTGACTGACGAACCAAGCGACGAATCGATTGAAGTGGGACCGCCGCAAGTAGGTCGCCACTGTTGGTGGTCAGGATTTTCTGCATGGGCAATTTCTGCATCAAGCTCCAAGCCCTTGCCAAGTGTGTTGGGTGCAATCGACCTTCTGGATCTTCAAGGATCAACAGAGGGCGCGCACATCGCCTTAAGTCGTTTGGCCCTTTAGCTTGTAGATAAGCGTTAAGTAACCCCATGAATAATAAGCGAGTTTGTTTGTTCTTGGTCTCTTCGACGAGTTGATGAATACTTTTGTCGTTCGCTCCAGCTGAGTACAGTAGCCCGTCACGCGGTTTTCTCGGGTTCTTACGTGACACACTCTTAAATGAGAAGTAGTGTTCTATTAAGCTTTGCATTGACTCAAGACTACTGCGCATTTCACCCTTATTAACATGTCCGGGTATCGCCATAAGGCGGCGGCAGGTGTTGTCGATGCGCTTTTCTATTCTTGCCTGACGGCCATTGCCATTGCCATTGCCGTTGCTGGCGTTTCTATTCGTGCCATGACCATTGGTTGTGTGATTATGTCCGTTCCCATGCCCGTTATTTGGATTGTTGTTCCCATTTCCGTTTGCATTGTTAGCGTGACCGTTATTAGCGTGAACATTAGTCGGCAGGTGAGCATTGTGGTTAAGGGACTTGCCGTTGAAAGGACGATCAAAGTGCCTTGCATCACGCAAACGGATAACGGGATGTAAGGTCATTAATTCTTGAGCAAGCTTTTCTGAATGATGAAGCTTGAGCGGATTACCGTCCAAACCAAGAAATGCATAGTGTGTTGTTGTCTCATACTGTTCTAACGTCGCGCTGATGCGATAGTAGATGCGAAATACGCCAAATTCATCTTGAACCCAAATAGGTTTGAGTTTGCGATAACGACCTGCGTTAAGTTCGCTCTTATCGTTAGCTTTTAAAGCGAGAACAATTTGAAGATGTTGAGACTGCGGGTGTGAAACAGAGTAATCGACATGAAAATCGGTCATTTCAAAGTGATATGGCACACCGTCTGAGGGCAGAATGACGGAAAGGGCATCCAATAATGAAGACTTACCCCAAGTATTTTCACCAATAAGCGTGGTTAGCTCGTCAAACGCGAGTGACATGCGCTTGATACCTCGAAAGCCAGAAATCTCGATTCTTTCTAGTTGCATAGGCTTACTCCTAACGGAAGGCTCTGCTAATTATTTGAAAGCTAACAGATATCTTTAATCATAATCGAAAAATCCAAATCCGGTATGCTCACCTGTCACAAAACCCGTTGTTTATTAATACGGTGCAAAATGAGATTTTTGATCTATCTCGAGTATTTTTTTGCAGTGCAGTTTCATAAAATTCACGATTCTGTCATGATTCTCGACCTAGTATGAAGGGACAAAGAGAGAAGAAAATATGACTAAAAAGAATAAGCCGACAAAAATAGTGTTGGCACACATCAACGACACCCACTCATACTTTGAACCAACCTCGTTACAGCTATCACTTAAAATGAACAACCACATCATTGAACCTTATGTCAGTGCTGGTGGCTTTGCTCGAATTTCAACACGCTTCAAACAAATAGAACAAGATGCCCAGCGTCAGAAGGTTGGAACCTTGTTCTTGCACGCTGGTGACTGCTTCCAAGGCACGTTGTACTTTTCCTTATTCAAGGGAAAAGCCAATGCCGATTTGTTGAATGCCCTTAATATAGATGCCATGACGCTCGGTAATCACGAGTTAGACATGGGTAATGAGCCCGTTGCGATTTTCGCGAAAAGAATCAAATTCCCGCTGTTGGCCGGTAACTGGAATCTATCGAATGAGGATATCAATAAAACTCATACGCTAGCGGACAACGACATTGTTAAGCCTTATCGGCCTGAAACACGAAGTGCTTCTTTTATAACGAAAGAGTTTGATGGCGAGAAGGTCGCAATATTCGGCTTAAGCATCGACAAGATGGCAGGCATCGCTAACCCAGATATCGATACACCGTTTGAAAATGCTTTGGAAACAGCAAAAGCGACCATTGAGCAAATCCATCAAGCAGGTATCAACAAGATTGTGTTACTTAGCCATCTTGGTTACGAAGCTGATTTAGAGTTAGCAGCCAACGTAACAGGTATTGGTGTCATCGTTGGTGGTCATAGTCATCGCTTACAAGGTGATTTCTCTGATATCGGCTTAGTTAAAGATGATGAATACGGTGTGAAAATTGGCGATACCTATGTTGTGCAAGCGGGTTTCCACGCCATGAGCTTAGGACACTGCGAAATCGAGTTCGATTCTCAAGGCAAAGTGACGCACTTCAATGGTAAAAACGAACTGTTATTAGGCCGTCGACTCTTTATAGACGCGAAACTGAGTGAAGTAGGGCAAGACGATGCCCACGATATGGCGTGTGAGTTTTTAAACAATCACCCTAATATTGCAGTGTGTAAGAAAGATCCTGAGCTGCAGAGCATTCTGACGGATAAATACCAGCCGCGAGTTCGAAAGCTTCAGCAACAAGTGATTGCTCATGCAGACACTAAACTTCGCCATGTACGTATTCCAGATGCTAAAGGCCCGAGTCAACTAGCCCCCTTGGTTGCTCAATCATTTCACCATCTAATGAACAAGAAAGGGCATCAGGTTGACTTTGCCATTCACAACGCCGGTGGTGTAAGAAATTCACTGAACAGCGGCGATGTCTCTGTTGCCGATATTGCCGGAAAACTACTACCGTTTGCCGTACCTATTGGTGTGTATGAAGTAAAAGGTGAAACGATCGCTGGCATGCTTGAAGGTGCAATCAATAACGCGATTGATAATGGTGTCGTGGGCACAGGTTCAGGTAGCTTTCCTTATACACATAATTTGAGGTTTTGTTACCACAAAGAAGCGCCTATAGGACACAGGATTCACCATCTAGAAATTCACTCTGATGATTCAGGTTGGCAAGCTGTTTCTCGCAACCGTATTTACCGGGGCGCGTCGTCAGCCTATACAATGAAAGGCAAAGAGGGCTATAACGCTGTGTTGGATATGATCGGTGATGGCACGGTCACCACTGACTCTATGGCAGACTGCTTCATCGAGTTTCTGCAAGACCACCCAGAGTCGCTTCAACTCAATGAACCGTTGAATTGCATGGAGTGTTTTAGATAACTAAAGCTGATACTGATATTTAACACTATTACTTTGGGTTATTTATAAAATTGGCATTGTTTATGCTTTATCTCTGCAGGTCGCCTTCTTGTGGAGATATGCATGGATAAGAAAGATTGGTTAGATGCGGTAGCGGTTGTCGGTTGGGTATCAGTTTGGTCAGCGTTAGTGTATTTAATACCTGCCGCAGGGCTGTAAATTGCCCTTTTTGCAACTTCATTACGCAGTGCAATAGTGTGTTTGACTTGCGAATTTATTCTTAGAATCAATTCGCGTGTCTATTTGACAAAGTGGCATCAATCAGAAAGGAGCGTTTGCTCCTTTTTTGCTTTTTCCGTGCAAATTTATATAGACGAAACACAACCAGAGGATTATTATCCACGCGTTTGGGGAGTAGTTAGCGCAAGTTTACATATCGTCATCTCGTTAGGCCAAGAGTCTATCCGGTATGTAAAAGTGAAATCCCATATTTCACTTCAACGAGACCAACGCAATCACAGTCAAGATCCGTAATGGAGCTTGATATGCTTTGTTTGCGGAAGGTCTTTGTACAGTTCTTCCGCCCGGAGGAATAATGAACTCAACTCAATCTCTATTATCTACCAATAGTGAATCCTTTTTTTCATCGCCAATCATGACGACTTATGCGGGCTTTTTCCTGCTAACGGTTATTCTCGTCTCTATTGATATCTATCAGACTCGTGGCGGTAACGTTACTATCAAGAAAGCGGCAATCTGGAGTGTTTTCTGGTTTGTACTTGCGTTTTTGTTTGCTGGCTCGATTTACCTATTTTGGGACATTTATGCGCCGAACAGTGACTACACAGCGCAAAAAGCAACCGTGTCATTCATTACGGGTTACTTGTTAGAAAAATCCCTTAGCGTAGACAACTTGTTTGTTTTTGCGATGATCTTTGCTCAATACCAAGTTCCTGAGCATCTAAGACCTCGTGCGCTTCTTTGGGGCGTAATTGGTGCATTGGTGCTTCGTGCAATTATGATCGCACTAGGCGCACAGCTATTGGCGGAATACCACTGGGTGCTTTACGTGTTCGCTGCGTTCTTGATTGGTACAGGTATTAAGCTGGCATTAGACAAGGGCGAAGAGGAGAGTGTGAATACTCTGCCTGAAAAGCTACTTCGTAAAGTGATGCCGGTAACAGAGGACTTCCATGGCCCTGCATTAATGGTTAAACAGGGTGCTAAATGGGCATTCACTCCAATGATGTTGGTCATCGGTGCGATCGCAGTCATGGACGTGATGTTTGCATTAGACTCTATCCCTGCGATCTTTGCGGTAACACAAGAACCGTTCTTGGTACTTGCGGCTAACGTGTTTGCGTTACTTGGTCTTCGCTCGTTGTATTTTGTACTGCAGGGTATGATGGACAAGTTCATCTATTTGAAACCCGCGCTTTCATTCATCATGGTGTTCATTGGTGTGAAAATGGTTCTGGTTGATAGCGAGTGGGCTATCCCAACTTACTGGTCATTGGCGGTATTGGTTTCTACGATGACGATTGCGGTTATAGCGTCGGTTTATGCGAAGAAGCCAGGCATTGAACAAGTAAATTAAAAACAAATATAACTTATCGAAAAGTCGATAATGAACACGTGGCTGATGAAGTGGAAAATTTATTTATGTAAATTTTCTGTGACATTGGCCACTGTTGTTTGCGGGGTGTTTGTACTAAATGCATGATTTAAACACTATATTGAATTTGTAATCACATAATCTGCATATCTATTTTGTGGCATTGTTAATGGTTTGTTTTATTAGAAAAACTAATCCCAAAATCTAATTTTAGTCATTTTTTAACCTGCAAAAGATCACCTATTATTCTTGTCATCAGAACGAAACACATTAATAAATTTATAGAGAGGCAATCATGGCTCAAGCAGTACAAATGAATACTATCGCTGTTCCTAACTCTATGGATAAGAAAACCTACTCGGTTAACTTCAAAGGATTGATTGCACACATTTTCGATATTCTTTTCGTAGACAACTCTCCACGTAGTTACTACGCAAGCGACCTATCTGGTCACATGCAACGCGATATCGGTATTAACCGTTAATCTCAGCGTTAACATGTAAATATAGAATTTTAAGAAAACGCCAGCTTCTAAAGCTGGCGTTTTTGTATCTGAAATAAACTCAATCTCTTCGTAAACTAAGCACCTGAAAGAAAAACCTAGGCATAACGGTCTGTATTTGAGCGCCATTCAATTCGCTTTGTACAAGGATCTCGGTATGTCACACGCCAAACGCAATTCATCATTGATTAAACTTTGTTTATTTGCCTTACCGATCGGCTTCTATTCCTCAGTGTCGCTTGCACAAACCTGGAGTAATGAAGGCCAGCCCGCACAGGTTATCGAGCTCTTCACCTCTGAAGGTTGTTCAAGTTGTCCATCTGCTGATCAGTACCTCAGTACTTTTGAAGACCATCCAAAACTTTGGACACAAGTTATTCCGCTTGCCTATCACGTCGATTATTGGGATTACTTAGGTTGGGGCGACAAGTTCGCGAGTAAGGCGTTTAGTCAGAAGCAACGCTTGTACAAAGCTTATGGAGTAACAAGTGGGGTTTACACACCCGGCTTTGTTGTCGATGGAAAAGAGTGGCGCGGTTACTTTAACTGGTTAGACAGAACGTTGCCTTCGCTCAAACAACAAAATAACCCCAAGCTAACGGTCAACTATAAAGGCGATACGTTCAGCGTAAGTTACGAAGGCAAAGGGGATTATGTTGCTCATATAGCTTTGCTGGCGATGAACGAAGTCACCAGCGTTAAGACGGGCGAGAACAGGGGTAAGAAACTCGAACATGATTTTGTTGTGGTTTACGATGGTTATCAGCGTGGTGAGTCTGAATGGCAATTTAATATCAATTTTGAGCCACTTGTCGCTACACCAGACGCAGTCGCTGTTTGGTTAACCGAGCCGAATTCGTATGCACCGGAACAAACGGTAGCAGGTTGGCTGAACTAACTGCAACCCACGACAATTGTGTAGCTGGAATACTCTTAGACGAAGTTGGTACGGCGAGTATCGAGGTTCTCACATCGATAACTTCGCTTCTGACGGATATTAATCAGTGAAATAGAAGCGAAAGGGCGATTTAGTTACGTAATACTGCTGAAATACGTTAATATAGCGCGCTATTATTTTAGCTTTGAGTTCCTGCAATTAATGACTAACACCACTACACCAACCAACTTCTCTGATCTTGGCTTAATCTCTCCTTTGATGGCTCGTTTATCTGAGCTTGAATACCAACAGCCAACGCCTATCCAAGCGCAAGTTATTCCAAGTGTGTTAGCAGGACGCGATTTAATTGCAGGCGCAAATACCGGTTCAGGTAAAACCGCAGCATTTGCACTTCCACTGTTACAAAAGATTCATGAAGATGCCCCTCTGGACCGTCGTTCAGGCAAAGGTAACTTTGTTTCTGGCCTTATCTTGGTTCCTACTCGTGAACTTGCTAAGCAAGTGGCTGACAGCGTTAAATCTTACGCTGTGCATTTCAATGGCGCGATTAAAGCGGTTTGTGTGTTTGGTGGTGTATCGGTAAACACTCAAATGCAGGCGCTACGTGGCGGCACTGATATCTTGGTGGCAACACCGGGTCGTCTGCTTGACCTTATTTCGAGCAACGCTATCAAACTAGATAAAGTGAAAACGTTAGTGCTTGATGAAGCTGACCGAATGCTAAGCCTAGGTTTTACCGAAGAACTTGATGCAATCTTGAAGCTCTTGCCGAGCAAAAAACAAACCTTGTTGTTCTCTGCAACTTTCCCAGAGCAAGTTAAAACGCTGACTCACGAACTTCTAAGCGATCCAATTGAAGTTCAACTTCAAAGTGCCAATGCGAGCACACTGGTTCAACGTGTATTCGAAGTAGAAAAAGGTCGCAAGACAGCGTTACTCGCACACCTAATTCAACAACATGAATGGCGCCAAGCTCTGATCTTCGTTAATGCGAAGAACAGCTGTGAGCACCTAGCAGACAAGCTTTACAAGCGCGGTATCATCGCAGAAGTATTCCACGGCGATAAAGGGCAAGGTTCACGTACTCGTATCCTAGAAGATTTCAAATCTGGCGAGATTGACGTTCTGATCGCGACAGACATCGCGGCACGTGGTCTGGATATTGAGAAGCTTCCAGTGGTAATCAACTTTGACTTACCGCGTAGCCCGTCAGACTACATGCACCGTATCGGCCGAAGTGGTCGTGCAGGTGAAGTTGGTCTTGCGTTATCTCTGATCGATCACGAAGATTACCACCACTTCAAAATCATCGAGAAGAAGAACAAGATTCGTCTTGAGCGTGAGCAAATTGAAGGCTTTGAAGTGGATGAAGAAGCGACAGCTGAACTGATCGCAGCACTAAAACCTGTTGCGCCACCGGCCGGTACTGGCAAGAAGAAAAAGAAGAAGAAAGCTCCAAAAAACCAAGATGTGTGGCTGAACAACAACTGATCTTGAGTCAGCAAGCCATATAAATCAATAAGTAATAGACATTCAAAAGGTGCTTAATTGCGCCTTTTTTGTGTCTGTAGGGCTGGGATTTGAGTCGTTAATAAACGACTGTTGCAGTGTTAAACAACCCGATAAGCCGTTCGAAGGATAGCGTCCTCCATAAGAGATTCGGCGATTTAACGCTTTGCTCATAACCTGTTCGGGTTTTGAGCAATTGGGTAACCGCGTGAAGACCTCGATTAAACAATTAGTGCTGGCCACTTCATTTTTCCTGTTTACCCAACACTCTTCTAGTGCTGCTGAATTTGAGGTTAAAGGGGTTAATAAAACTCTCACCGAAAATGTAGAATTATATTTAGAACCTTTAGCCGATGTTCCTGCATCACAGCTATCGAAAACGAAGCTATCTAAACGTATTCAAGATGCACTCAACCCTTATGGTTATTATCACCCACAGCTCGATATCGACCTCAATGATTCTGATAACGTGATCATTAACATCGATTCTGGTCCTGTCATGCGCATCGCAGAATCGATAGTAAAAATAACAGGTGAAGCTAGCCTAGATGCGGAGTTCATCAATATACTCAATCAAAGCAAGTTAGGCTCAGGTTTAACTTTGTCTCACCAAGAATATGACCAAACTAAGCGTGCGATTTTCTCTTTAGCAAAGCGGAAAGGTTATTTTGACGGCAGGTTTATCGAGTCAAAGATTGAAGTTATTCCTAGCGAGAACATCGCGAATATACACTTGTATTTTGCAAGTGGTCCACGCTACAAGTTCGGTTCTATAAGTATTCCTGATGATGGGGTTGACCCGACTCGTATCGAGAAAATACCCACCTTTAAAAAAGGTGATGACTTTGACACCATCAAGTTAGGTGAACTGCAATCTGATTTGTCAGACACTCAATGGTTTCGAAGTGTCATCGTACATGGTGACTTTGACAAACTTGATGACAACCTAGAAGTTCCAATTGAAATCATTGCCGAGCCAAGTTCTCGAAATATCGTGCAGGTCGGTGGCGGCTATTCTACTGATCTCGGTTTACGCGCCTCTCTCAGTTGGTCAAAGCCTTGGTATAACCGGAGAGGCCACAGCTTTGAAGCACAGACATATTTGTCTGAACAGGAGCAATCACTTCAGTTGGGGTACAAAATCCCCACAGAGAAAGTCACAACGGATTACTTTGGTATTCAGTTTGAATCGAAACGAATTGATCATCGAGACACCAATAGCTTTACAAACGATCTTAAGTTCGAACGTTACTGGCAATTAGACAGTGATTGGCAAAGCACCATTTATGTCAAATACTTGCACGAACAGTACCGTCAGGCGTCTGAGGAAGAGCAATCGCAATTGCTGTTACCTGGCATCAGTTTTTCTCAGGTTGATCGTAAAAATGATCAGTTGGAGCTCAATCATCGACACATCTATTCTGTCGAGTATTCTGACCCTAGTCTGTTCTCTGACTCAAGGCTGTTGCGGTTGGAAGGAAACAGTGTCCTTTCATGGGATATTAGTGACAGGCAGAAGCTCCATTTCCGCTCCAACGTAGGCATCAACATTGCCAAATCATTATCTGATGTGCCGTCGTCACTGCGGTATTTTGCTGGTGGCGATGGAAACCTGCGAGGTTATGGTTACGAATCTATCTCCCCTAGAGACGAGAATGGTGAACTAACGGGGGCACGTTATATGTTAACTGCTGGGCTCGAATATCAGCATCAAGTCTATCGTTCAATTTGGTTGGGCGCATTTCTTGATGTGGGTGATGCATTTGATCAACAAGCGGATTGGAAGCGTGGGACGGGCGTGAGTTTGATTTGGAACTCACAGTTAATGCCAGTTAAGCTCGATTTTGCTTACGGCTTAGATGCGCCTGAAGGCGACGAATTTCGTATTCATTTTTCCTTGGGTACTCAATTCTGATTTTTGTACGCTGTTTATGCACTCGCGAGGATGCGAACCATCTAATAGGATTCAAGTAAATCGAAAGAGCGTAATAACCTTTGTGCTTTAGCAAACACAAAGGTAAAAACAATGAAAAAGCTACGATTCGGTGTATTTGGTAATATGGGCCCTGAAGCAGATGCTCTGTTCCAAGATATCGTCGCCAAGAAAGAAATTGAACACGGCGCACTTAAAGACTAAGACCACATGGCCATGATAGTGGTGAAAAACTCAGATATCCCCGATCGATCTGAAGTGATTAACGAAGGCGGTACCGATCCTGTGCCTGAACTGATTGAGTCAGCGTGCATTTTAGAACATGCCAATGTTCAGTTTGGCGTAATGACCTGTAACACCGCTCATTACTTTAGACCTGAGGTTCAAAAGCACACCAACGTTTATATCGTCGACATGCTTCAAACCACCGTTGATCAAATCAAAGAGCAGAACTCTGAATCTGTTGTTGGTATTTTATGTACCAACGGCACATACAATTCGGGAATCTATGATCGTTACCTAACGGACGCGAATCTGGTGTTCGTTAAGCCAGATTCCTTTGAGCAAGAGCATAACGTGCATAGTGCTATCTATGGTGAAGTAACCGGTGAGATGACAGAGTGTGGACAAGCAATCCGAGAAACCAACGGGATCAAAGCGGGCGAGTTTGAGCGTAATGCCGCACTGCTTGCTGTAGCGATTCAATCCATCGTAGAGAAGGGCGTTGATACGGTTATTTGGGGATGCACGGAACTTCCTTTGGTTAGAAAGCAACTTGAAACGGCATTTCCAACAGTCACTTTTATTGATCCTATGGAAGCGGTAGCTGAGCGTGTCGTTGATATTTACCGTCTCGCTGAGCAATATGTGGAGCGTGGACATGTGGATTACAACATTAATGATGTTAATTCGATCTTCACAACGCTTGATATGGTGAACTACGTAGCCCAAAGAGCGATGACCTACCGTCTATAAGCTCAGATACGTGTATTTGAAACATGAGAAAGCCGCGAATTACGCGGCTTTTTTACATTTGGACTGGAGAAAATTAAAAATTAAGATTCGAAGCTGAACACTTAAAGCTCGAACTCGCCATTCATTTTTCGAAATAACCAATCAGGTACCTTGTTCCATGAACTGTAGTTCGGGTTCTTAGTATGGATTTGTTCCTCTGAAGCCCAGATGGTGTCACCTGATTGTTCTCGCGACACAGCCCAGAACAACTCCTCTTTCTGACGTGTTAAGTAGTGTGTCACTTGCTTCGCAAACTCTTCACTGTCAACCAACACCCCAAACTCAACGTTGAGAAAGTCTGATCTTGGATCGAAGTTAGAAGAGCCAATATAGGTGACACGCTCATCTAAAATTACTGTCTTGTTGTGGTAGTAGGTATCAACATGAAAGTAGTGTTCATCATTGATCGCTTGGCTTTTGTACTCATAGATACTTACGCCCTTGTCGAGTAGAGTCTCACGGTGTTTTTCGTAATACGCAGGCACAAAGCCCGAATCATTAGAAGCCGATGAATTCGTCAGTAAGGTGACTTCGGCTTCGCTCTCTCTAAGTGCATCGACGAATACAAACTTGTTATCGCTTGGCACCATATAAGGCGTAGAAATAATAACCTTAGATGGTGTCGGTACTTTTTGCTTCATCAAGTGTTCAATACGTTGGCGAAAGTAGGGCTTGTTGTCATTGAGTTTCTCCAGTGAGTCAAATACCGGCGTGACAGAGGCTGAAATGAACTTCGGTTGGTTTAAGCTCTTTATCTGCCTTTCGACTTCAGACGTGATCAATGCTTGATTCTTTTCACCTTTGTTCAACGCTTTGGTGAACGCTTGGTATTGCTCTTTCTCTTTGATTTTAATGCGTTCTTGAATTGGCACTACATGCTCACTGTTCCACAACGCTTGGTAGTTTCGGTCGAAAGCAGCAATCACGTCGCCTTTAAACAGCACATCCATATCAAAGAAGTTGGCACTTTCGCTGTAGCCAAAGTAGTCATCACCGATGTTGCGCCCACCGAGGATCATCGAATGGTGATCAACGTTAAAGTATTTCTCATGCAGTCGATTATCTAACTGTTTTTGATGAGTAGAGAAGTTAAACGCACGACCAATCCAGCCAGCTTTACGTGACTCAAAAGGGTTGAACAGTCGAATCTCAATATTGGCGTGTGAGTCCAACTCCGCAAGCCATTTGTCATTGAATACCAACAAGTCATCCAGTGTGAGGCGCACGGCCACATCGCGGTCAGCGGCGTGTTTCAGCTCGTTTAACAGCATCAGACCCAGAGTGTCGTTTTCCCAAGAGAAGTAAGTCATATCAATCGAGTGTTTTGCTTGGCGAACCAGATCAATGCGGCGCGCAAAGGCTTCAGGCGCACTCGGGATCAAATAGACTTCGGCTTGATGTTCTGTGCTTTGCCAGTTAGCTTCGAAGTCAGGTTCAACATCGGGGTAAGGTTGGGCACATCCTGTGACCAAAGCAATCAACATTATTGTGCATGCTGTTTTTAGTTTGCTAAGTGTCATAACTAACCTGCGTTTAAATAAAATTTAGATATAAAAACGGCCAGCGAACTGGCCGTTAAAATAGGAGAGGTGTTGAGTATGTTTAGTTTAGGTACCAGTCCCAAGGCATAAGACCTTGCTCTGCTAGACCCGTTAAGCGACCTTCACGAAGCTTAGAATCAACACCTGGGTTAGTGACATAGTCCCAGTCGAAGGTAGTGCTGTTGTCGCTGAATCCTGCACCATCAATGACAAGCACATTGTCGGTAGCATCGCTGTACTGGTAGCTCTGGAACAATTCATCGCTAAACCATAGGCGTGACATTTCGTTCATCATTGCCTTCTCATTACTTGTCGGGTGAATCTCACCACCGTCAAAACGTACAGCTTTGTTGAACACAAACGGCAGTTCTGAACCGTTACACGCACCGCTGATACAACCAATAGTTTTGAATAGATCAATGATTGACAGTTGGTCGTATTCGCCCGTTTCTTCATTTAGACCTGTTTTATAGTTCCACATGTTGAAGCTTGGTTTGTGCTCAAAGTGGTATAGCGTTGCTTCTACTCCGCTGTTTGCTGCCATATGACGAGCTGGACCATTGAACAAGGTGTCATTTAGCAAGGTTTTAAATTGCTTCATGTTGTCAAGAGCGCCACCAAAGCTAGATTCTGAGTTAGGGTAGAAATCAGTTAGAGCCAGAATATCTTGGGTTTGCTGGTGGCTAGTGATCTCAACAATGTCGACCAAGCAACCTACGGTACCCGCAATATCGTTGGTATCAATGCATCCAGTCATTTCAAGTAGATCACCTTCTAGCTTGGCACCATAAAATAAGCTCGTTACTGCGCTGTACGCACTGCTTGGCAATACAAGATCTGCTGAAACTTCATCACTTGCTTGCTCAGATAGTTTTTGTTGCAGAAGAACGATGTTGTTTTCATCTTCTAACCAGTTAACCATAGCTAGAGCTAGCTTTGTTGGATCTTCGTTAGTAAGCAGTTCAGGTTCATCATTTGTTAATAACTCGATGACCGTCGGGATTAAGAACGTAGCGCTAAATAGCATGCCAAAGCTGTTCGCTTCATGTGCATTTTCACCTAGGACAGTTGGTACTGAGAAGCCTGCTTTCATTGGTGACTCTGCTGATTCGCTACAGCTACCAAGGAGACTTGTTTTTTCACACAATATGTATGGAGCAAAAGGCATCAGGTTTGACATTGGCGTCTCATCTGCGGCTGGGCTCAGAATTGGGATTTGCAAAGAACCTAACAACCAATTTTTTAGCTGTTCAATACCATCCAAAGCTGTTTCTTGCGACGCCATGATCTCGTCGACCGAAGTGTCTGCATCAAAGTTATTGTTGCGGCTCTTAGCAACGTCATAACTTGGATACTCGAACCCATACGGGTTGCTTTGCATGATTGCACGTTGGAAATATTGACCTGCGATATCGTCATCTTGCTGCAAGAAACCGATAGACATAGCACCTGAGCCTTGACCCATAACGGTTACGTTTTGAGCGTTACCACCGAAGTCGGTAATATTATTGTGTACCCACTCCAAGGCACGCTTCTGGTCACCTAGGCCATAGTTGCCATCTTTGTAAGCGCCTTTAACCCATTGAGTACCTAACTGACCAAGACGGTAGTTAAAGCTTACATAGATGAAAGGCTTACCATCGTCGCTTCCTTGAGCAACCACGGTATCACCTTGGATGAGCGGCTCTGCACCAGAACCGTATTCGAAATCACCACCGTGGATGAATACATAAACCGGTAGATCTGCATCAGCATCTACGCCTGCTGGGCGCCAGATATTGAGGTTAAGGCAGTTCTCATCTTGTGTTTGTGTTGTCGTTTTTAGTTGAGGACAAGCATAACCGAACTGAGTCGCATCCAAAGTACCTTCAACAAGGTTTACAACTTCACTGTGTTCAAAGCGCTGAGCCTCTGCATATTGAATCCCTTTGAAAGATTCAACGGAAGCCAGTTTGTCGTCTTCGGTATTCGAAGTTATAACCAGTTCTTCTATCGTCGCTTTAATCGTTACGTTACCGATTTGAGCATCAAACGGTTTAGCCGGTGCCGGAACTAACGGTTCGGGCTTGTCTGGGAATGGAACAGTAGGGGCACTATCAGTATCGCAACCTGCTAAGGCAGTAGTAATAGTAAGAGCGATCATTGAACGGTATGCAATAGTCATAAAATGAGTTTCCACAATAGTATTCGGCGTAGTCTGTTTCATCGCTATCTGCGTAGATAACAGAACTACAAAATTTCTTATTAAGAACAACCTGGTTTAAGGGCTAGGCTGGTAATCAAAGTTCGGTGACTAGAATCGGTAGCCAAGATTCAGCGTTACAGCCGAACGAGTTTCGCCTTTGTTGTACAACATGGTCATGTTGTAGTTTTTGCCGATCTGCTTGTTAACACCTGTTAGGAATGCCCACTGGTCGATATCGACGCCAACGTCATAATCAAATTCGATGTCTCCGGTTTTTACGGTGCCTTGCATACGTGAATTTAAACCTTGGTATTCAGCACCCACGAAAAACTGAGCTCGATAATCAACTAATTGGTAACCCAGCATGGGTTGAACCGTGACAATGCCATCTCCCCAATCGTCCACTCCTTTTAGGCGTGTTTGTGAATAGGTACCTGTGACTGAGGCAAAGAACTCTTTGTAACCAACAGATAATGTGGTGCCCGCGCCGCGTAAGTCATATTCAAGATGAAGTGGTACATTCAAACGACCACTGTTACATAAGGCAGAGACACCTTCGCAAAGTGCGTTACCTAGCCCTGGCAATTTGTTATTGAGCTTGTCTTTTAAGTATTCACCTGCGGCGCCGGTATAAGAGGCGTCAACATTCGCATCAACGTTTACCTTTCCTACGTACCCGAATACATTCCAGAATGGCAAGATATTTACGTCGCCGCGTATCGAAACACTTTCCGCTTTGACCGTCGCAACACTGTCTTCCGGGTCAAATAAATCATTCAAGCGCACTCCACCAATCACGTAATCTGTCATGGGTATATCCATATCTTGATTGCGATAAGCCACTGATACGCCGAATGGAAGGGGTAAATCGATACCTTGACGACGCACCATGTCACCCATTAAAGGGAATACTCGATCTAACTTAACACTCGCTTCTTGCATACGAGGATCTGAAACTTCTTTTAGACGCCCTTCATGCAGGACATTAACGCCGTTGTCGTCTTCATAAATTGCGACGGGTTCAGTTACAGCGCTCATGGTCATCGGTTTCGTTTTAGACGTACCCTCGATGTTAATTGTCTTACGTTCAATAACGACTTGACCAGAGTCTAACGTTTGGAAATCAATCACTTGGTAATAGGTATCGACTTTTGACTTACCAAGATTAAATGGCTTGTCGTTGGTGATTACCATGCGTTTTGGTGTGCCGCCTACAAGTTCAATATCAACA
Source organism: Vibrio sp. 10N.222.55.B11 (assembly GCF_041473705.1). NCBI lineage: Bacteria > Pseudomonadati > Pseudomonadota > Gammaproteobacteria > Vibrionales > Vibrionaceae > Vibrio > Vibrio sp. 10N.222.55.B11. The sequence goes on along the minus strand of NZ_JBFRST010000028.1, from coordinate 132,279 downwards.
TTCAAGAAACGGAAATAGGCGATGTCTTGTGGTAAGCCGTATCTCGAATAGTTGAAGCTAATGGTCACGTCGCCGTTGTCTTTTTCATTGACTTTCACTGACGATGGATCGAAGCTTTCTGCATAATTTCTTAGTCGATACTCAGTGCGCGTAAACTCTTCAATTTCATCGATCAGTTTTTCGTTTTCATCCAGCTCTTGCGGGTTGTATTTGATGCGCAGGTCGATGTTGCCTTTGCTGTCTGTGTTTTTTATCAGATAGACGCTTGAGTCACGAACCTCATCGCCAATTTGTATGGTTCGATGTGCGTGTTCAACTAGGTGTTCGCCCTGTACGAGCGAACTGATTGCTAGCTTTGGTAAATCATGACTGATGCCATATTTGTCAAATAGTGCTCGACCTTTTTCCATAACTTCGCTGTAAGTCTTGGTTTCTGCCGCAGACGCAAAATTGGGGGTGGTAAGTAATAGGGCGCTCGCTAACACAGAAAGAGTATGGGTCTTACAGGCGCTGGTGCGTATTTCAAAAAAACTCATGACGGTTTCCACGCTGAGTGGCCTCAAACCTTCGAGACTCAAACAGTCGATGTAATACTGAACGTCGTGTTCAGTTGTTATGTATTTATCCGTTAGGATTGCTAGTGTGAATGTCGCGACTAAAAATGCATTGCGTCAATCAATGAGAGGATTTTAAGAGGAGGTGGCAGATCGCGTTAATCGCGTTTGATGGACGCTATCCTCACTTAGTAATAATTAGCGTTAATCAATTGATTTATAATGATTTTCAATAGATAAAAAAACGGCCTGTGAAGTAAAAATACTTGGCAGACCGTTTTGTTGTGAGTTGTTAAGCGCATTTAGTTCTAAGCAGTTACCCTCACTCTAAATAGATCAGTAAACAACTTCGCTATCATCAGAATAATCAAAATGTTTACGAGCATCAAAAGTGGCGTTTCAATTCCATAAACAGGTGTGAGGTTGAGCGCACCAGATGTGAGAACAACTAATAAGTTAATACCCAATATTCGGTGTACCATGAGCTTAGGTGTCGCGAACACTTTCCATATCACCATAATGTTAAGGAAGTAGAATAGTCCCAGCTCCCATAGTTCTGTCATTAATGGCATCACAAAGATGTATTGCAACAGAACCACCGACCCTGTACCCAACACACCATAAAAAGCGTCCTTAATAACGCTTGGTGGCATGGTCGGCACCATAGAAGAGAATACACCGGCTAACATAGGAAATATGAAACCACCTGGAACTGGAAGATAAATCCAAATCAACAGCGATGTGATAAACATCGACACGCCTTGCAGCACTTTGCGCCCATCTTCATTCAAATGTTCAACAAACGTGCGATGTGCATGATGCCAAGACACGTCTTTATGATCACCTATGACATTGAGTTCACCCTCAACAAGAGATTGTTCTGGTGTTAATACATCGAACGTCTTCAAGTTGTGAGTAAGAACTGCCCATTGGATATCTAAGTCTGATTCGCTGTTACTTTGTTTGAGTAATGTATCTTGGATATGTGCCATTTCATCGATACGCAAGCGCCATGTTTGGATGTTCTCTTTAAGGTGGTAGCTTCCGGTCAGTGGCAGATCTAAAAGTTGATACAGCTTATCAATATTCGCGGTGTTGCTTTCAAGTGCGGCAATGTCGATGTTGTCTGTTTTTTCCATTGCATCTAACAACGCTTGTTTACTGGTTTCGAAACGTTGTACAAAGTTGAGTTCAGTATTAACAGGCCACACGATGCGATACACAATAGAGAACACAACAACACCTAATAGTGTTTCTTGAAGTCTAAGTACAGCAAAGTGAAAGGTGGTTTGGTTATCAAACCCGCCCAGACAAGCAACAATCGAACACACGGTAAATCCTATTGAAAAGATGTAGCCGTATTTCTCGCCACTAGACATGAAAATACAAGTGCCTAAGAACACGGTAAGAAATGTTAGAAACAAAAATCGATCTTGTGAAAACATCGCAATGAGGAAAAAGGCATAACCGGTCCCTAACAAGGTTCCCATTAACCGGTTATGGCCTTTGTTTATTGAATGGGCGAAGCTCTCGTTCAATGCCATCACTGCGACGGCTATCGCAGCCCAATACGGTTTTTCCAAACCAAACCACAACGCTAGGCAGATTGCGATAACGATAGAGAGTGCGACTTTAATCGCGTCTTTAGTCGATGCAGTGAACATAAGAATCACCTAGCTATTTTTGATTATTTTGATCGAGGCAGTCATACCAACACGCAGTTGTACGTCTTCTGGTATTTTGTCTAACTTCACTTTGATAGGGATGCGTTGAGCTAGGCGTATCCATTGGAAGTTTGGATTCACGTTTGGCAATAAATCATTACCTGTGCTGCCGTCTTGCTTCGCGATACCAAAACCAATACTTTTGATATGTCCTTCTAGCTGAACATTGTTGTGCATCATTAAGGTCACATAAGCAGTGTCCTGAGCATCGACACCGACTAAATCAGTCTCTTTGAAATAACCTTCAATCCAGAAGCTATCTTCATCAATTAGCGCAACCACAGGTGAATTCGCGACAACTTGAGAGCCAACACGTAGGTTCAGATTGGTGATATAGCCGTTAGTAGGCGCATATACCTTGGTGTACTCAAGGTTGAGATGTGCTTCTTCTACGTTCGCTTTTGCCAGTTCGACATTTGCGGCGCTGGTTTCTACCGCGTTGTTCAAGTTGTTTAGTGTCAGCACGGGCACGGCACCGGGCGTTCTTTTCTCTAAATTCAACGCGCGTTGCTCTTCGTTTTTGGCTTTGGCGAGTAGGGCAAATGCTTGTTTTTGAGTCGCAAGTGCTTTTCTGTAGGTCGCCTTGTAAATACTCGGATCGATCTCAAAAAGAAGATCGCCTTTTTTTACCTTCGAGTTGTCTTCGACATGCACTTCAATGACTTGACCCGTGACTCGAGGTGTAATCGAGACGATATAAGCGCTGACTTGTCCGTCTCTGGTCCATGGGTTACTTGAGTACGACTGGTAATAGCTATAAACCACAGTTCCCGCAGCAGCCAATAATAAAAGTGTGATGAGATAACGTTTGATCACAGTAAGTGCCTCAAAAAATGGTAATAAAATGGCCGATAGCGCCAGTAAAAATCACGATCAAGCTCAGTTCTGCTATTGCAGGAAAGGCGACGTACTTATGAAGGCCAAACCGTGTCGCGATTGACCCTGTTAGCATTGTCAGTATGTAAGCCAGTGCGATAACCAATAACAGCGGTGGGAAGTAGACTTCATCCCACACAAGCTCATGCGGCATGGTATTCATGGTTCTGTTCTCTATTTGTTTGATGAATGCAACGATAACGGAGTTCGATTTATTGTGATAATCGCTTATAGAGGATCATACCCATCAAAATCCAACTTTATTCGGTGATTATGCCAACTGCCTGTTTGTTGAGAGCCGTAAGCCAGTAAAACAACGGTAGGTAGGTTGTCGTTCTTGAAGTGGAAACACTTAATTGAAATTGATTTCGAAAATCATCTACTTTTGCCGGTTTAAGATAAATCTATTTAAACCAATCACTTAAGGTGCAAATTGCACTTCAAAAACTATGCGAACAGTTAAAGTGATGATTTGATCCATCAAATGGGATTACATAATAAAACCTTTTGTTCTTAATATTCGGTTCGAAGCAACGAGATGCTTTATTTATTTTGAATAATCCAACAAATATCATTATTAAGTTATTAGTTAGATTATTTACTCCTTATATTTAGTAACAAGAGTAAATTTGTCATGGACATTATTTCTAATCTGTTTGACATGGCACCATTTGTCGCATTATTTATTACACTCTCATTGGGTTATATGGTTGGTAAAATTACTATCGGCCGATTTGTTTTAGGCGGTGTGGCCGGAACATTATTAATGGGCGTAATTATTGGGCAATTTGGTGTTCAGATTGATCCCGGCGTAAAAAGTATTTTCTTTGCGCTCTTTATTTATGCTGTGGGTTATCAAGGCGGCGCACAATTCTTTAAAGCGCTTAACTTTAGAACCATCAACATTCTGTTGTCTGCGGTTGTTATGACGGTTTCAGGCTTATTGTGTGTACTTGCTGCTGCGTGGTTGTTTGACTTAGATAGAGGTACTGCTGCGGGCCTAGCTGCCGGTGGTTTAACTCAGTCTGCGATCATTGGTACTGCAGGCGATGCGATCGCCCGTTTGGGTGGTGTGTCTGAAGAAGCCAAACATCTGATGCAAACTAACGTTGCTGTAGGTTACGCTGTAACATACATCTTTGGTTCATTAGGTCCAATCTTGATGGTGACTTGGGTATTCCCAACGTTGATGAAGTGGGACATTCGCTCTGAAGCAATTGCGTTAGAGGAGAAAAATTCTAACGGTACACGTGATTTGGCAGATGGCGAATTTAACGCAGTCACAGCTCTAGTGACACGTGCTTTTAAAGTCACTCACGACGATAAACTGGTTGGAAAAACACTCGCGCAATTGAATCAATCATCACTTGCTGCGTGTATCGAACTTATTGAACGCGACGGAAAAGAGCTGAGTGCAGACAAGTTCACAGCACTTAAAGCGGGCGACCTTGTTGTGGTTACCGGCCGTAGAAATGCGGTTCATGAGCTACAGAGCAAGGCGCAAAGTAATGAAGTCGCATTACCGGAAAGCTATGAAGTTATTGAAGAAAATCGTCAACTTATCGCTGACAATCGCAAACTGATTGGTCGTTCGCTAAGAGAGATCAAAGATAGCTCAAATCAACGTTCGTTCCGTGGTGTGTATGTTACAGACTACATGCGTGCTGGTGCTTCAGTCGCCATTACTGATGATCTGATTGTTCAGAAAAACGACGTTATTCAATTAACAGGCACCGCACAAGACATCAACCGAGTTGAAAAACACATCGGTAAGCGTATGGGCTCAGCAACCATGACTGATTTCATCGTACTGGGTTTTGGTATGGTGTTGGGCCTTCTTATCGGCTTAATCAGTTTCAAGATTGCAGGTATTCCAGTAACGATTGGATCTGGTGCAGGTTGTTTGATCTCTGGTTTGCTTGTTGGTTGGTTACGTAGCCGAAACCCACATGTGGCTCAGTTCCCTGCGGGTGCAGCAAGCTTTATTCGTGACTTTGGTTTAGCAGCATTTGTTGGCATCGTTGGCCTCCAAGCGGGCCCTCAAGCAGTTGATACCATAAAAGAACATGGTATGTCGCTTCTGTTCTTGGGTATGGCGGTCACCATCATTCCACAGATTATTTCATTCTTTTTCTCGTACTTTGTATTGAAGATAAAGAACCCAGTAGAAGCGTTAGGTTGTGTGACTGGTGGTCGAAGTGCAAACCCAGCGTTCGCTGCATTGATGGAAAAAACAGGCAACGCAACGCCAGTATTCTCTTTCACTGTGACTTACGCCGTAGCCAACGTGTTACTGACTCTATGGGGACCAATTATCGTCGGCATTATAACCGTTAATGCGGGTATGTAATTAAAACCTACAACTCATTATAGATTTAAAAAATCATCAACTTATTAACAGACCTACCCAATCAAAAATAGGGTAGGCCTGAATAATCACGCTTAAGTAAAACACTTTATTTAATTACAAGTGTTTAATATTAAATTATTAGGTAAATATTATGACTACTCAAACTCCAACTATCGATTTTTCAAAATTCGCTGACCTAAGCCCATTCGAGCTAAAAGACAAACTGATTGAAGTGGCGCAAGCTGTGCCAGATCGTGCACTTCTTGATGCGGGTCGTGGTAACCCTAACTTCCTAGCAACGCTACCTCGTAAAGCATTCATCCGTCTTGGTGAGTTTGCGGTAGCAGAAGCAGAGCGTAACTACGCTTACCTCGGTGGTGATTTCGGTGGTATCCCTGATGGCGTGGGTATCGTTGAGCGTTTCGATACGTTTACTAAAGAATACTCAAACGACAAAGGTGTTCAGTTCATCGAGCGCGCACTAAGCTACGCAAAAGATCGTCTAGGCATCCAAAAACAAGCGTTCCTAAACGAACTCGTTCTTGCTTACCTAGCGTGTAACTACCCAGTACCACCACGTATGTTGACTAACATTGAGAAAGTGGTGAAGCAGTACATTGCAGAAGAGATGTATGGCCCAGTTCCAATGACCACGGACTTTGACTTGTTCGCAACGGAAGGTGGTACGGCATCAATGACCTACACATTCCAAACGATGTTCAACAATGGTCTATTGAAAAAAGGCGATAAAGTGGCGCTAATTACGCCAATCTTTACCCCTTACCTAGAAATCCCAGAGCTTTCTGAGTACGAACTAGAGATCGTTGAACTGCGTCTTGATGAGACCACTTGGCAGCTACCAATGTCTGAAATCGAGAAACTGGCAGATACAGACATCAAACTACTTTGCGTCGTTAACCCTGCTAATCCAGCATCAGTGAAATTCTCTGACGAGACTCTAGAGAACCTAACAAACTTTGTGAATGAGCAACGCAGTGACCTATTCATCATCACTGATGACGTATACGGTACATTTGCCGATGACTTCGTTTCTCTATTTGCAAAACTACCATACAACACACTTTGTGTTTACTCGTTCTCTAAGTACTTTGGCGCAACAGGCTGGCGTTTAGGTACCATTGGTATCCAACACAAAAACGTATTTGATGACGCACTAAGTTCTTTCAGCGAAGAAAAACAGTGTCAACTTGATGACCGTTACAAAACACTGACTCCAGAGCCACGTGACATTAAGTTCATCGACCGCATCGTTGCGGATAGCCGTAGCGTAGCCTTGAATCACACTGCCGGTCTATCTCTACCGCAACAAGTGCAAATGGCGATGTTTGCTCTAACTTGCCTAATGGATTCTGAAGGTAGCTACAAAGCAGCATGCAAGCGCATCATTCGTGAGCGCTATACAACTCTATACACCAACATGGGGCTAGAAGTTGAAGAGAACAAAGATCGTGTGGACTACTACACACTACTAGAGTTAGACACTCTAGGTGGCAAACTATACGGTCAAGAGTTCGTTGAATGGTTCAAAGCAAGCGGTAAAGGTAAAGATTTCTTATTCCGTCTAGCTCACGAAACTGGTGTTATTTTACTACCAGGAAATGGCTTCGATACTGTACATGCGTCGGTTCGCGTATCTCTGGCTAACCTGACTCACCATGAGTACGAACTGATTGGCCGCGCAACTCGCAAGGTATTGGACGAGCACTTCGCTGAGTTTCAAGACGCATAAGTTCAAGTCTGGCTTAGAATCAAATACATGATTTAAAGCCGATGACGTCCAACTCATTAAGAATAAGCCTCGGCGATGTCGAGGCTATTCCGACCAAATAAGCACAGTGGTTAGATCGATAAAACTTCCTATCTTGATTTTCCGTTGTGTTTATTTAGTCGTCTTATCCAAGTATTCAAATCCATTTCAAACTGAAAGAGCGACGCATGAAAAGCATTATTTCTATTCAATCTCACGTGGTTTACGGGCATGCAGGAAACAGTTCTGCGGTTTTTCCAATCCAAAGAATGGGACTCGATGTGTGGCCAATCCACACTGTTCAGTTCTCTAATCACACTCAATATCAACAAGGTTGGACCGGGCAAACATTCGGCTCAGATGATATTCGAAACTTGATTCGAGGCTTAGACAACATCAACGTACTGAAAGACTGTGGTGCGATCCTATCGGGTTATCAGGGAAGCGCAGACCAATGTAAAGCGGTTGCCGAGTCGGTTAATTTAGTTAAAGAAAAGAACCACAGTGCACTCTATGTTTGTGACCCTGTAATGGGTGACCCAGATAAAGGTTGTATCGTTGAGGATGGCGTTAGAACCGCCATTACTAAACACTTGCTTCCTATTGCCGATGTTATAGTGCCAAACCAATTTGAACTAAGTGAATTGACCGGCATTAAAATCCTCTCCCTTTATGACGCGGTTACAGCATGTAAGAAAGCATTGGAGCTTGGTCCAAAGATGGTGCTCGTGAAGCATCTTCATTCATTACCCGATGACGCGTTCAGTATGATTTTAGCAACGAAAAAGGCATGTTATTTAGCCCAACGACCGAACATTGAATTTGCTCAACAACCGGTTGGTGTCGGTGACCTTATCTCTGGCCTGTTTACCGCAGGGTTAATAAAGAGAATGTCTCCCGTAGCTGCATTCCGACATGCAAATAACGCGGTCTATGGTGTGTTGGAGCTAACTAAAAGCTATGGCACTTGGGAGCTACAAACAATCAATGCACAATATGAATTTGTAGAGCCTACTCACGATTTCAACGTGGTCAAAATCGGGTAGAGCGTTTAACTCCGATAGTGGTGGAGGGTGTACCTATTCGATGGGTCGCATCCTACAAACGAGATTACGAGCTAAGACTAAACCTAGCTATATTACTCCCAGAAAGAGACGGACTTCACTTTATCCCTATTTATTAACTTCTCTGTTTATAGCTGTTCTTTTGATTAAACAGAGTTTCTGAATCATTTTAGAGAACATTAAATGAGCCTAATTATGAACCGTCTAATTTCCTCGGGTTTTACCGTTGCTTTGTCATTACTTGTAGTGGCATGTAGCTCACCCCACACGTTGGATGTACGCGTACACAAAGACAATTACAAAGAAGTGGTTGTAGAAGAAGCGATATCAGTAAAAGAGCCATTGCGTATGTGGGCGAGTGAGAACCCAGACTTCTTATACTCTCCAATCGATCAAACAACGCCAATTAAAGTGTCAGGTGAGCAACTAAATATCTTAGCTTTGTCAGGAGGCGGCGCGAACGGAGCCTTTGGAGCCGGTATTTTGATAGGGTTGGAAGAATCTGGCCAATTGAAAGACTACTCAATAGTTACTGGCATCAGTGCAGGAGCGCTAATAGCACCATTTGTATTCATCGGCGGAGATGCATTTCCGAAGATGAAGGAGGTGATGTTAAACATCAATGACAAATCAGTGCTCGGCAAAAAGAACTTTTTAAACACCGTGTTTAAAGATGCTTTTACTGACGGTAAAAACTTGAATCAATTTATCGCTCAGGCGTTCCCTGAACCGATGATCGAGCAAATTGCTGCGCGACACCGCAACGGTAAGCGTTTGTTTATTGGTAGCACACACTTTGATTCTGGAGAGCTTGTCATTTGGAATGTGGGCGCAATTGCAAATAGTGACATGCCAGATAAGTCTGAACTTATATATAAGGTTTTAGCAGCAAGTGCTTCTATTCCTGGAGTCTTCCCACCGCAGTTTATCAATGTGAAGTACGAAGGTAAAAGTTATGAAGAACTTCACGTCGATGGTGGTTTAGCCGCTCAAGTATTTTTCAATCCATCTAACTTCGACTATCAGCAGATCTCAGATGCTCTTGGGTTAGAAAAACCACCACAGCTCGATGTTATTCGAAATGGAGCACTGAAAGCGCCGTACCACTCGCTGAGAGATAAGGGTTTAGATTTAGTAGCAAAGAGCGTATCAAGCCTGACTCTTGCTCAAACACGTGGTGATTTATATCGAATGAAATACATCTGTGAAATCAACAACATTGATATGCAATTTACTTACATCGAGCACGACTTTGGTTACGCCAAACGAACCAAAGACATGTTTGATGAACACTATTTATTAACCATATACGAATATGGTTATCACAAAGCAACTCAGGGCAAACCTTGGGTAACAGAATTACCTTAATTTAGGGATATCGTAAAATGAATAAAACAGCTTTAGCGCTACTTATCATGGCAACGTCTAGCGCTGCCATGGCACAAAATGTGACCTCAATGGAACAGCAAAAAGTCGATAACGACATGCTACAACTGGCCGACGTTCAACAAGAAGCGGCGTTGTTCATGGTTGAAGAAAATTCAGACTACGTGGAGATTGACTACATTGGTCAGTGGGTTGACGTGAACAATTACGTCACACACAAAGAAGCTAAAGAACGCCAGCTTCAAAAGACCACCAAGAAATACATTTACTCGCAAACAGGTGAAACTCTAGAATCCATCGAGCAGCGAATTGCTGAGCATATTCAAGTGGACCAACCTAGATATTTCAGTGTCGATGTTTACCGTAATTACCACGGTGATTCTGGGGACTTTAACTATCTAGCTCGAGTTATCGAATACATTTAAGTTATTCGTTTGACATCAACGATAAAACCTACTAGCTTAAGTAGGTTTTTTTTGTTTCAAATTGACGAATTATTTTCACTAATATTATTCTGACAAAGTAGATATTTCGCCAACCTGTGATAATTTAAATACATAACGATTAAAAGTAAGCACAACAACATGAATTTCAGCATTGAACAACTTCTCGCGTTCGTTACCGTTTATGACCAACTCTCTTTCAGCAAAGCCGCCGTTAAACTCAATAAACACAGAACGACAATCGGGCAGGTTATTACTAACCTTGAAGACCAACTCGCGGTAAGCCTATTTGAAAGGGTTGGGCGCTCTGTAAAGCCGACAGAAGACGGGCATCTTCTTTACCATTATGCCAAGCAAACCATTGAACAAGCTCGTACCTTCGATAAGGTAGCATTGAGCCTCTCTTATGGTGGATTAGAAAACATCACAATCGCGTATTCTAGCGTGATTTCTCAGCGTGTCCTTGTCGATATTCGAAAGCAACTCAAACGTGACTTCCCAATGATGCGAGTCAACTTTCTGGTTCGTAACAAGAAAGCGATCAAGCAAGGGATACAGGATGGTGAGTATCACTTTGGTTTGGTGAATATTCATGATAGCAGCGCGATGCACAGTTTAGACGCAACTCTTTTAGGCCATATTGAGTTCTATCCGTTCGTACAAAAAGGTGGTGAATTTAGCAATCTAGACAAAGGGGATGTGCTGGTAGCTTTGAGAAACTCTAAACAATTTGTGTTGAAATCCCTAATAGAAGAAGGAATGTCGGAAAAAATAGTCGTAAGCTCAGACCACGAAGAGATTGACCAACTTGCCTTGATGATCAAAATGGTTGAAAACGGCTTGGGCTGGGCATTTCTACCTAAATCATTTCTCTTTGACCCAGAGTCTTCTAAACATGACATTGAACCAATTCAAGCGTTAGAAATGGTTGAAGGCTTCAAGTTTGGTTTTGCATTATGGTGCCCGCACTCTAAACAGGTCAGTGATATCAAACGCTCAGTGACTTCGGTGATTGCTGAGTATCGAGAGCGTTTAATCAGCAACTATCGAGCGTAGCTTTTGGTTTTATGCAGTGGTTTCTTAGATGTCCCCCATACAATTACTATGAAATGAAGGCTCACTGAGAGCCTTTTTTTGTACCTGCTTTCTGAGCCTTACCTCGTTAGAGAAACGATATGTTTGATGGGTTTGACCCTCTATATGAGAGTAGGGTAACACCACTATTTGGCCTATTCTATGCCCGTCGATTAAGGACCCCCTTTATTGGCAATAAGTGTTTTATTTCTATGTTTATTGCAAGGAAGCAAACTTTCGACCGGGTTTCGTTACCCGGTCTTTTTTATGAGGCAAATTTTATGACTCGCTGCGGCGGCATTGTTCTTCTTTCCTGCTTTTTATTTACAACATCTTCTTTCGCATCGTTTTATGATCCTGTTGATGGTCAATTTGATATGGGGCATCACCTTGCGGAAAACGCACATGGCTTTTTGCCTATCCCAATTTTGATTACCGAGCCTGCGGTGGGGTACGGCGGCGGTGTGGCTGGTTTGTTTTTACATGAGACGGATGAGGAAAAGCGACAAAGAAAGCAAGCTGCTCTTTCTGCCATAGATGGTGGTGCGCAGTTAGTACCCTCAGCAATGTCAGTAGTGGGCGCAGTAGGGACAGAGAACGAAACTTGGTTTGTATTTGGTGGCCATAGACGATCTTGGATGAATGATTCCATTCGTTACACAGGAGGCGGTGGCTTTGGTGTTGCGAATTTGGATTTGTACACATCAATCAACTGGGGCCCCATAGATCATGACCTTAGAATAGGCACGTCAACTTCGGTAGCCGTACTTTCACAAAAGGTGCAGTTCCGGATTGGGCATACGCCTTGGATGTTGGGAATAAAGCAGTTATTAGCTAAGTCTGAGATTGAATTTGATAACATGGTTTTAGACCGAATTTTGGGTAACGAATCGGTTACTTCTGGTTTAGGGTTGGAGGCTGAATATGACACAAGAGATAATTTATTTTATCCAACCAAAGGTTACAAATTGTCTGCAGATTACATGGTGTACGACGATGCGATTGGCAGTGATTACAATTACCGAAATTTGAACATAGATGGCGAAGCCTATATCCCAATTACCAATAAATGGACGTTAGGCTTGGCTGCAAATTATCAAAGCTTCGAACAGCAAGACCTGTTTGTATCACCCACAGCGAAACCGTACGTGTCGTTACGCGGGGTGTCATCTTATCGGTACCAAGGAGATGAGATTGAAACAATCCAAGGCCAATTGACGTATAGCATCACTCATCGTTGGAAGGTGTCTGGGTTTTACGGTTCAGGGGTTGCAAAGCAAGATAACGGCATAAGCCACGACAGTACCGTCAATGCCGGAGGTGTCGGCTTTCGATACCAAATCGCGAGACGTTACGGTTTGCACCTTGGGATGGATTATGCGCAAAGCCATGAAGAACGCGCTATCTACTTTAACGTAGGCAGTGGTTTCTAGAACAACGGAATAGGTTAAATTTTTCCAAGAAAAAAGGCGCTAATTAGCGCCTTTTCGTTTTCTATCACTTTCTTACAGTAAGATTACTTCTTACGGCAGAACTCAGCGATTACGTACATTGATTGACCGCCGTTTGTTTTACCAGAAACAAGCTTAGGATCGTCACCAACGCTGATACCACGAATAACAGTACCTTGCTTAATCACTTGGTTAGTACCTTTGATTGGCAGGTCTTTGATTACTGTTACGTCGTCACCTTTCTTAAGTTCAACGCCATTCACATCAAGAGGCTTGTCATCAGCAGACATGCCGATTTGTGCCCAAACTGATGTTTCTTCTTCAAGGTACATCATGTCTAGCGCGTCCTGAGCCCAGCTTTCTGTGTTCAGACGAGTAAGTTGACGCCATGCCGTTACTTGAACTGGCGCTTCCTGGCTCCACATGCTGTCAGTCAGACAACGCCAGTGGTTGATATCTTTAGGATCGTCAATCTCACCAAGACATTTGTCACATACCATGATGCCGTGATCCACTGTTACGTGGCTGTGTGGCGGCACTGCGTATGCAGTAAGAGAAGAATCAGAACCACATAGTTCACATTTAGATTGGCAGCGTTCTAGCATAGTAGCTTCAGAAGACATAATGGACTCACATTTATTAGGTATTAAATTACGGGGCTATTATCCACTTTATTTACAATAAAGAAAGAGGTCGTACGGTATTCTGTCTTGATTAATTTTAGCTGAGATCAACCATTTGTGTTTTAAAGTTTTATGCAAACGGTCAACTAGGGGGCTTGTTCGAACGACAGAGACAAAAATGCCAGCGGTTAGGCTGGCATTTGGTTTAGTGAAAAGCTTAAGTCTTAGTTATTCCAATAAAGCATCCGGTGCTGCTGCATCAAGGCTATCCGATTCTAAGAAATCAGCTACTTGAGCTCTCATTGATAGGGTATGAGTGGCATCAGAAAGGTCTGCTTGCGGTCCGATGATCGTTGAGTGTTTAGCTATTTCGTTATATTGAACAAACACACGATTCCCAGTTGAAGGGCTAGCTTTTGTAGAGTCATCTAACCCTAAAGTTGAATCTAATCCTTCAGAACCAACAAACGAAGCCGTGTAAGACAATGGTTTATCGTTATCATCATTGCCATTGTTTGGTACCGTTTCATCATTTTGCGACTGGATCAACAACGTTGGATAGCTAGAGCTAATTGATGACTGGTCCTCAGTGTTTGCTATTGAATGTGGATCGACCGTGTCAATAAGGGTTTGAGCGGCGACTTTAAATGCAACTAATTCAGTTTCAATTGCTGCGGCACTAGTTGGATTTTCCTTAGCAAAAGCGGTATAGCAATCGCCATCTTCAATGTCAGCCGCAGTACAAGCTGAAGCCACTGAATCCCGATACGTTGCATTTAACTGTTTAGCTAGATTGTGTTTAATTTCGGGGCCAAAGGTTTCCGATGCGAAGAGTAATTCAGCAATGTGCCCACCTGAATTAGCATATACCGCCGAGCTAAATTTATGTGTACCAGCAATTTCAGATGTAGCTACTGACGTAAATCCAGTAATACCGCCCAATGAGTGGCCCATAAATTTAACGGTTGTGTCTTTTACATCAACTCCGGCTAATGGTGTACCAGTAAAGTCATTCCCCACTTTTTCAAGTGCCATACGAAGACCTATTACATCAAGTGCACTTTGACGGATGTTGTCACGCGCAACGGGCAAAGCGCTTAGATTCAAGTAGTACAGAGCATTATCGTTAGTTGAAATAGCACCTCCGGCAAGTGAACGAGACCCATGAATAGGGTGGTCAATTGCAATGACAGCAAGACCTTCAGCCGTTAAGTTTGCCGCAAACGCATACGCATTCTCTTTTACAGAGGTAATACCGTGTTGGTAGATTACAACCCCGGTTATTGGGTCAGTCACAGGAGTAAACAAAAGCACGTCAACAGCTTCAAGTGATTTAATTTGTGGTATTGGTGAATACTGAGTGACAATGCGATCACTATCTAGAGCTGTTCCACTTGCGTCCTTTGTGAGTGTTTTTCCCATTAAAGTCGTGACATCAGCTGCGCTAAGGTTTGTTGGGTCTAATCCTAATTTAACCAACTCTCCACCAACGAAAGAACTTGTAGAGTTATCCGTTAGTGCGCTTTTTATAACCGCTAAACTGTCCAATGCTGATGCAAATGGCGTTGTAGAGAACTTAGTTGGATCGGTTTCCAAGAAATATGGGAGTTGAACAGTACCTTTAGTCACGTTTACCGACGTAGTGCTGATACCAGCGTTAGAGTAAAGGAGATTTATCCCTCCAATCAAAGTGGCATTTTCTGTTGCATCGTCATCGGCAAGATATTTTTTAAAGTCAGCATCTGCAGCGATTGCTGTAGCAAATGGTGTTGTTGATGAGGAATCTAAACTAAGATTGTAAGCGTTTGTCAGATCGATATTATTTGGGTTTGCGCTGCCATTCCAATAAGTCGAAAGTGGGGCCCCAGCATCAATCATTCCGCCAATCAACGATGCTGTAGAGGCAAGAACATCACCAACAGAAGTTGTAGTAAACCAAGCTGAATACACAATCTTTTCCGCATCAATACCAACAGCGGCAGCTATAGCTTCTTGACCTTTAATTAAAGTTTGCGCACTAGCTAAGTCACCGGTTGAATAAGTTTTAGTGGCTGTTTTGAGAGCCGCATAGCTTTGCGATGTACCTACTGGGTTACCATTTACATCTGTAACGTCATCAGTAACAACAAGCAAATATTCAGACTTCTCATCAAAAGGAGTATTAGGTGTAATTGCTAGGTTTGAGCCTACTTTGTAAACTTTGTATTCAGAGCTAGCAACAGGTGTTGGTACTTGAGCCGCTGTGGATGTGTCTGTTAGCTTTTTAGAAAGCTTCAACAATGTCACTCCGGAAGTAACAACTCCAGGAGTATCACCAAAACCGTCGCCTTCAAACTCGATGTAAATTGGCATGCTGGTCGAAAAACCATCGGCATAATTTAATGCTGCTTTTGGGTTAGAAATGCTATCGTCGCCACCTGTTGGGATCGCTAACGTGCCATCTGTAGAGTCAAATAATAGGTTATTGCTTAAAGGAACTGATGCATTACTACCTTGCAAGAGCATTTTTTGAGTTGTCGCTCTTGCCAAAGACGTTTCTAGATAGGCTTCAAGTTGTTGGTTACTTGTTACCGAACTTTCGGTGTTGTCGCCACAACCTGCTAGCAGGATCGCTGAACATAGTAGAGAGATCTTAAAGTTACGTTTCATGATACGATCCTGATTTAGTTAAAAGTGTAGTTAAGCTGAACTGAAGAAAGGTAAGCGGTACCTTCTGCTTCGAAAGTCCTTTCTTGCTGAGCGCCATTTGTCTCAGTGAACTCACCGTCATCACTTACAACAAGTGCGAATCCTGCATCGACAGTCATATTTTCGCTCCAAACATAAGTGAAGCCAGCGCTATACCACATACGATCACTATCAGGAATGCTTAAAGTTGCTTCACCAGCTTGTTCGTCATAAGCGTAACCAGCTCTTAATGTCCACTTACTGTTTAGTTGGTACGTTGCGCCTAGTGAATATCGATTGTTGTCTTCATATTTTTCAGGTTTGTAGAAGCACTGACCTGCTACACCGTTGTCAGTACAATCTGGACTTGTTGCTTTTAACTCCTTAAAAGTACTCCAATCAGTTTGTTGCCAACCGTAGTGAATTGCCCATTGTTCGTTAAGTTGGTGAAATGCTGAAAGCTCCAGAATAGAAGGAAGCTCGATTTGAAGACGACCATCAACCTTGGGAGATGTTGCTCTACCTGAATCGTAGCTGGTAAATTCACCGTCATCGAAATCAAGATCAACAGAAGAGCGGTAAGCGATACTAAAGCGATTGTTTTCGTTCAGCTCATACATCGCGCCAACATTCCAACCATAGGCAAATGTTTCACCGGTCATGCCTATAAGTTTGTCAGATGGATTTCCACCAACAAAGTTAGCGAGCTCGCCTTTATGGCGAGTAAGTTCAGCTTCCGCATACACAAGGTTTAAACCTGCACCAACGCTAAATGATTCATTCACGCGATACGCAATATTTGGATTTAGATTTACAGATAAGAGCGACGTATCACCAGCCATATCACCTGCCGAGATGTCATCAGGGTAATCCGTAGCAACACCATAATTGGTGAACATACCGATACCCCAAGCCCATTTTTCGTTGATTGGGCTGATGTAATATGCGGCTGGCACGACTTGTAATGGAGCAACATCTTTTGAATGCTCGTTAGCGTCAACGTCGTAAACGTTAACCTCTGGATCAACGATAGAAACCGCGCCTGAAAATTGGGCTGTATCAAATAGGGTCATTGCGGCGGGGTTTCTCGCTAGTACACTCGCGTTATCAGCTACTGCACCTTCACCTGAAAAGGCACGACCAAGACCTGAGGCAGAATGCTCAGCAACTTGGAAACCAGCCGCAAGTGAGTTACATGCAAATAGTACTGAAAGTGAAACGAGAGAGCGTTGTATTGTTTTCATCCTTGACCCTCCTAGGGCATCGAATTTCGTTATTATGGTTTGAAAACACACTGAGCATTTTTGGTGTTGAAGCTCTAATGTAAATAGCATGTTAAATTCATGTTTTATATAAAGTCAAAGAAAGAGTTGTTATTTTGTGAGGTTATGTTTTAAAGGGGCGGCACTTTAACATCGATAATATAAGCATAATCAATAATTTATTCGTGGTTGGAGGTGTGACCAGAGTGTTTATGCATCGTTGCGGTATAAATAGTGTTCAATAGCTCAATATGTAACAACTTTGTTTCTGTTTACCACCATTCGCTAAATCGGCATAATATCGACACTCGTTAGAAGTCATTAAATTGGAATTTTAAGTTTGGAATTACTCGCGATAGAGTTTCTTGGAAAACCGCTTCGTTTAGAAGGATCAATGGCAGGGTGGCAACAGTTGTATTGGGATAACACTTTGGTATCTCAATTAGATGCGACCACAGACCAAGAAGACGCCCGAAAACACGAATTTACACTACGCGCTGGCGAAGAAACGTTGCAGTGTCACGTTGAATCGACCGTTCAGTGGCAACCGTTTGAGATGACGTATAAAGCGTCGGTGAATGGGCAAACCATTACCGAAGGCAATCGAAACACCAAAGATATTGAACAACAAACTCCTGTTGTCGCTCCTAAACCAGAGAAGCGTTTTAGCTTAATTGGGTTGGTGTCGCTTGGTATGAAAGCGCTTAAAAGCGCCAAGCTAATCAAGGTCGTACTTGCTTCTGCGAGTTTAGCGGCCTATTCATGGTTGCTTTCAATTCAGTTCGCTTTGGCCTTAATCGCCTGTTTAATGTTCCATGAGTACGGTCATATTAGAGCGATGAAATACTTCGGCATGAAAACCAAAGGGATCTATTTGATACCATTTCTTGGTGGCTTGGCGTTATCCGATGAAAAGATTAATACGCGTTGGCAAGATGTGGTTATCTCAATCATGGGGCCATTGTTCGGCCTGATATTGTCGTTAGTATTTATGGTGCTGTATTGGGCGACTGGCGAAATGTTCTTTGCCGGCCTTGCAGTATTTAATGCTCTATTAAACCTGTTCAATCTATTGCCGATTTTGCCTCTCGATGGCGGACATGTTCTTAAAAGTATCAGTTTCTCGATGAACAGTGTGCTTGGCATTGTACTTTGTGTCGCGGCTGCCGTTGCTGGTGTGGTATTGAGTTATCAGTTGAATTTAACCCTGTTTGGTTTCTTATTGATCATGGGCAGTGTTGAAATACTGTTTGAATGGAAAGGACGTCATCACAGTCACTTGTTACCGTTAGACAAATACGGGCAAGTCGTGTCGTTCGTTTGGTATGTAGGTTTAGTGAGCAGTTTGATTGGTGTTATCTGGTATTTTGCATCTACTGGTGATCAGCTATTAAGCCTACCATTACAAATTCTTGGTACTTAACGAGTGAGTTTCTGTTGTTGGAATTATCCAGCTGCTTAGTGCACTTGAACTGTTAGCAAGCAAGAAACTGAAAATGCCCTAACCAATATGGATAGGGCATTTTTGTATTTACACCAGCTAGGCGATTCTTACTTAGATTACGCTTTGCAATTTGGTCTTGGTGAACCTGATTGAGGAAGCGTTTTTATCGTTGCTTGTAGATCTTTAATACGCGTACTGTGGGAAGGGTGCGTAGAAAGCAACTCTGGCGGTTGATTACCCCCTGATGCTTTCGCCATGTTTTGCCACAAGTTGACACTTTGGTTTGGATCGAAACCTGCTTGAGCCATATACTCTAAACCGACAACATCGGCTTCAGACTCTTGAGTTCGCCCATACGGTAGAATAACGCCATATTGAACGCCTAACCCTAACGCGGCCATCGTCATACCTTGATACTGTTTGTATTCTGATGCACCTAACGCAACGTTAGTAATAGATAAGCCCGTATTAGCGATTTGAGACTGAGAAAGGCGCTCATTACTGTGGTCCGCTAAAACGTGTGCCACTTCGTGACCGATAACCGTCGCGAGTTGGTCTTGATTGACTGCAACCTTGAGTAACCCTGTGTATACACCGATTTTTCCGCCAGGTAGGGCGAATGCGTTCACTTGATCACTATCAAACACAACAACTTCCCATTCACTAAAACCTTGTTTAGGAATATATTGAGTGATGCTGTTCGCTACGCACTGTACATAAGCGTTAGTTTTGGCATCTTTGCTGATGGGTTGTTCTTTTTTCATTTGTTCAAAAGACTGTGCTCCAAGCTGAGACATGTCTTTATCTGAAAAAAGCAGCAATTGGTTTCTGCCTGTCGGAGAAGCGCTACACGCGGTTAGGCCTGCAAGTGTGAGAAGCGAGGCAAACTTCATCCATGACGTCATACAATATCCTCTGTGTATTCGGTTTTTATGCATGTTAACATCAACTTGCGTAATAGCTAAGGGCTGTAAGATAACTAACAGCGGTAATATAGAAAAAAGCTATGCACGCGATAACAAGATCAATAATTAAGGAACCTATATGAGTATTTGGAAAAAGCCCGTTGACCTAGATACCTTCAACGTGACCTCAAAAAATACCTTAATTGAACACCTCAACATTGTTTACACCGAAGTAAATGACAATTCTTTGGTAGCAACCATGCCGGTTTGTCACTTTACGCACCAACCACTGGGTATGCTTCATGGCGGCGCATCGGTTGTGCTAGCAGAAACGCTTGGCTCATTGGCTGCAAACTTCTGCGTACCAGAAGGCTATTATTGCGTTGGGCTCGATATCAATGCGAACCACGTAAGGTCAATGCGTGAAGGGCATGTCATTGGTACTGCTGAGCCTATTCACTTGGGCGTCTCTACTCAAGTATGGCAGATCAATATCACTGATGATCGTCAACGCTTAGTTTGTACCAGCCGTTTAACCATTGCCGTTAAGAAACATAAGCGATAACAGACTAGGCAGTCGTACGCTGGTTTTGTCTTTAGAAGAAGTAATCAGTACTTAGAACAAGCAATCAGTATTTAAAGAAGTAACCCGAGAAGCCCATGGTCATAACGTTTAAAAGTGGAAAAGTCATCGCAACCGCACATGAATTGGTTGTTCGTTTAGATGGGGAGCATAGAGTCACGCTGCAAGCCCAAGTTGATGCAATTCAATTGATCGGAAAAGGGGCAAATGTTATTTCAGCTAACGGTTCTGAGTGTAAATGGTCGATAAAATTAGACGATGAACAGCAGCTCCGTGAAATCGCTAATGAAATTGGCTGCGATGTAATGTAATCCTTTACGGTAAAGGCACTTAACCCTTAAGATTGAATCACATCTTAGGATGTCGTACTCATAATTCACAATAAAATTGTGTCAGTAATATTGATTTTACGCCATAAAATAGGGAAACTGAATTCAATGTCCTTTGAATAAGTTTTCCTCTTTATGAGCAGCCCAAGACTTCGCGTTCAATTTGAAACCCTGTTTGAATACTTCGATGGTAAAGATTCTGATGTTCAACTCGACGACATCACGGATGTGCTTTGTTGTACCCGTCGTAATGCCCGAATGGTACTCAACAAGCTTGAAGAAGAAGGGTGGGTCGAATGGTTACCGGCAGCGGGTCGAGGGAAGTTATCTCAACTTATCTTTAAGCAAAATCGCTGTGATGTCAGCGAGAACTTAGCGAGACGCTACTTACAGGAAGGCAAAATTGGGCAGGCGCTGTCAGTGCTTGATCACAATGCTGCCAAACTCACCCAAGTCATTCAAAACTACTTGGGTGTGCAATATCAAGAGGGCGAACAGGTCATTCGTTTGCCTTATTATCGTCCGCTATCCATGCTTAATCCGACAAAGTCTATGCGTCGTTCAGAGCAACACATCGCCTGCCAAGTCTTCAGTGGTTTAACGCGTTTGGATGAAAACGATCAGCTCCAGCCTGATCTTGCTCACTCGTGGCAGCAGATCAGTGACTATCAATGGCGGTTCTTCTTGCGGCCAGGTGTTCGTTTTCATAACGGGGAACCTCTGTTAACTAATCATGTTGTGGATACACTTCTTGCCCTCGAACCTCTCAACATGTTTTCGCATATCAAAGATGTTTCTTCACCTGCAAATTGTGTTGTAGATGTTTTCCTCACACGTCCAGACAAGTATTTTCCACTCGCATTAACGGAGTCGGTCGCTAAAGTCACTTTACCGGTCACTTTACGTGGTGAAGACTATGATATTCGACCGATTGGAACAGGGCCTTACCGCATCGAGAAGAACGACGAGAAACAACTCGTGTTAACGGCTTTTAACGGATATTTTGGTTTCAGACCGTTAATTGATCGCGTTGAAGTTTGGGTGGTGGATGAGGCTTATTCATCAATGGTTTATCCAAGTCTTTCTAAGCCTGTAATGGCCGACCGCGGCGATAGCGATGAAGTAGAGCTCGATCCGGGCTGTACGTATCTATTACTCAACAGAAAGAAAGGTATAGCGCAAGATCCCGCTTGGGCGGAGTTTTTATCAAACGCGTTAAATGCTGCCGATCTTTTTGTCCATATACCAAAAGAAACCGTCATTGATTTGGGCGTTTTGCATGCTTATGGCATCAAGCCTGGTTGGTACGATATCAAGCTAAAGCTAAAGGTTCCGGAATGTCCACCAGCCGATAGTAAGCCTGCAATAAAGTTAGCTTACCAATGCCAGCATCCAATGTTTCCTACGCTCGCGAAGGCCATTGTTACTGTGCTTAAGCAATATAATGTTGATGTTGAGCTTTTGGGTTACGAAACCGATCCACCGCATGCTGATGATGTGGACATCTGGATTAACCCTATGGGAATTGCGAATAACAGAGACGACGCACTGGCATGTTGGCTTATGGATTATAGTTTCCTCGATGAATCGAGTCCCGCAGACGATTTTGATCAATGGTGCCATATGATTGATCGTTGGCGCTCTGGTGAATTTGAACAGTTTCCAGCAAGGCAACTCGGTAAGCAACTGGTACAAAGCAACCAATTGATTCCGATGTTCCATTGTTGGTTAGGCGTAAACAAAGACCAATGTGGTACCTTACAAAACGCGAAGTGCAATGCGCTTGGTTGGTTTGATTTTAGCCAAGTATGGGTTAAACCTGACGTTGATTAATCCTCTGCAAGGACAAGGAAAGACCGATGCAAATCGTTTTAGTAACCCTGATTACGCTGGTGGCATTTGCTGCTAACTCCGTGCTTTGCCGCTGGGCGTTAATGGATCAAACGATTGATCCCTTGAGCTTTTCGATTGTACGTATCTTGTCTGGAGCGCTTACACTTCTGATTTTATTAACGTTATCTTCGCAGTCTAAATCTAACTCCAAACCTAAACAGGATTCATCTAACAGCGATATATCGGGATACACAAAGCTCAAATCACAGTTCCAATTCACATCAATATTGTCACTGCTCGTGTATATGTTTGGCTTCTCGTTTGCTTATTTAGAGCTTGGCGCAGGTCTTGGTGCTCTGGTTTTGTTTGTCGCAGTACAATTTACGATGATTGCCGCGCACTTGTTTTCTGGCAACAGAATGTCATTGATTGAATGGGGCGGATGTTTGTTATCGGTAGCAGGGCTTGTTTATTTATTAATGCCAACGGAATCGACACAGGCACCTGATTTAGTTTCTATTATCTTGATGTCTCTGGCCGGAGTTGGGTGGGGCATTTACACATTGGCAGGAAAGACATCGTCAAACGCACTGCAATCGACCACCGCTAACTTTGGATTCAGTTCGCTAGTTATCCTTTTGGCATTAAGCTTGTTAGTTTTGATTCCTAATGCGTTAACGCAAGTGTCTATCACTGAACAAGGTTTGATTTACGCGGTTATATCGGGCTCTGTGGCTTCTGGTGTGGGTTATAGTTTGTGGTATTACGTGGTGAAAAAGCTGAATACCGTGGTGGCGTCTATTGCACAGCTTTCTGTTCCAGTTATCGCGACACTTGGTGGTGTATTACTTTTATCTGAACCTGTCACCATGCAATTTATAGTCTCATCAACCGTTATACTTCTAGGGATAAGCTTGGTTCTTGTCGCTCCTAAACATAAGAAATAAAGAGTTCAATCATTAACTTCTATGGCTAAACCAAACAAGAAACAACCGACCAAGACGGTTCAGATTTTCTGCGCCAAATGTAAAACGCAACTTTTTAAGTATCTGAAAGGTGGCAAAGGTGCACTCGTGAAATGTTTTAAGGAGCGTATCGTTGAAGATTTCACGACAGAGCCATGTGTGTGCCCTGAATGCGGGATTGAATTTGCGCGAGATACCTTGGTTCGAGGTACGCCAGCCTACAAGTTTGTTGGTGGCAAGGTAACAATGAAATAAAATGCCACCGCACTCATTGTGTGGCATTTCAGAACTGTTATTGAAGTTCAGAATCAAAAGCTAGTATCAATGAACTTTGACACGCCCTTGAAGCTTAAGAAGTATTAGTGAGACAATTGCGCCAGTTGTATCACACAGCATGTCTTTCTGCGCATCCCAAATATCACCTTGTGAACCAAGGAATGCGATACCTTCATCACCACCTGCAATCTCCGCGTACCACCACTCGATAATTTCATAGCCTGCAGCAACACTCATGATCACAAATAGCGCAAAGAAACACGCCAGTACCGGTTGAGCCAGTTTTTTACGAATCAAGTACTCAGCGAGTGGGTAAGCATAAAGGCCAATAGAGAAATGGGCGACACGGTCAAAGTTATTGCGTTCAGAACCTATCATGTTATTGAACCAATCAAATGGCACCTCAGCGAAGGTGTATTTCGCGCCTATAGTATGCAAAATCAGCCAGATAAACATCAAAACGTAGGCTGTCTTAGTGAAGGTGAGCTTTGTTGATAACCACCAAATACCCACCAATATCGCGAGCGCTGGGACAATTTCAGCAATCCACACAGCTCTTGAAGAGGGATCGAACGCTGAAAATAGAAACACAGTCAGATACAGCGTCGTCAATGACAGTAATGGTCGATTTTGAGCAAGTGGCGTGATTGTCATATCAAGATCTCTCGTCGAAGTTTTTATTAGTGTTACACAATAATGAACAGTGTTCAATTGTGTCTTAATCACCAGATTTGTTGAAAAGTGGCGTTATCGCCCAGTATCTAGACAAACGGTTGCTAGAGTTTCACAAAAGTTTGATTTACAACAAAGCGATCCTTAAAATCGTTCTATTACTACATAACAAGAAAGAAAGTCATGAAACTGGAAACTGTCGATTACCTTGCTGACGACGCAGCAGAACAATTTGTTCGCTCTCTACGTGAAACTGGTTTTGGTGTTCTTAAGAACCACCCAATCCCGAAAGAGCTTGTTGAGTCAATTTACGAAAACTGGTACCAATTCTTCATCTCTGAAGAGAAAGAGAACTTCCACTTTAATGTTGAAACACAAGATGGATATTTTCCACCTTCAGTGTCTGAAGTTGCTAAAGGCCACACTGTAAAAGACATCAAAGAGTACTTTCACGTATACCCTTGGGGCCAAATCCCTGAACAGCTGAAAGAACAGATTCTAGATTACTACCAACGTGCGAATGCTTTTGCTCAAGAGCTGCTAGGTTGGGTTGAAGCTCATGCTCCTCAAGAAGTACAAGAGAAATTCTCTATTGCGTTATCAGAAATGATTAACGGCAGTGAACAGACTCTGCTTCGTGTACTTCACTACCCACCAATGCAGGGTGATGAAGAGCCAGGTGCAATTCGCGCTGCGGCACACGAAGACATCAACTTACTGACTGTTCTTCCTGCAGCAAACGAACCGGGCCTTCAAGTTAAAGCACAAAATGACGAGTGGTTAGATGTTCCATGTGACTTCGGTAACATGATCATCAACATCGGTGACATGCTTCAAGAAGCATCAGGTGGTTACTTCCCATCGACAACTCACCGTGTAATCAACCCATCAGGTGAACGCCAAGAGAAGTCACGTATCTCTTTGCCTCTATTCCTTCACCCGAAACCAGAAGTAGTGCTATCTGAAAAGTACACAGCAAACGAATACCTAATGGAACGTCTAAGAGAGCTTGGCGTTATCTAATGAGTTCAATGCTTCGTCCCTAAATTGGGGTAGATGTGAAAGGTCAGCTAAATCGCTGACCTTTTTTGCATCTGTAGCAAAAAATAGCTCCTGTATTGCTTACGGTTGCGTTCGACTAAACGGTATTCAGTCTTGACGGTAAAAAGTGTCTTTAAGCCAAGCGATAGAAAGTTGTTTGTCCTTAAGCTCGACAAATCGTAGAAAATCGCTTTCAATTAAAGAAGATCCGCAACGGATGAGAAACAGATTACTTATAGAACCACTGTTTTGAAAATCCATTAATTCAGAAAAGCTAACTGAGTCAACTATGTCGAATCATCAAGATGTGCGAGCAAACTTTCACTGCCATATGGAAAACCCATTGCTTTGGCCGATAATGGAAGTGCTTAAGCAAAAGCCAAGCGGCTGGAAAGTACATACATTGGCGGCTCATTTGAACGACCTTGGGTTTGTGCCAGTGTTAGACTCGATACCTGAGAAAGAGTTGTTTAAAAAGAACTTCCTGATCATGAATGCGCTTTATCAGCTTCAAGAAACTTTACATCCTGATGGTTGGCTCCAAGTCCAAGCGATGGACATTGAATTGATGAACGGTCGTTATCACGGAAGCAACCACAACATCGATCGTCAAGATCCACTTCGAGACTACTATATTAATTGGGTTAACTATGAAGCGGATGAAGGTGAAGTTAAAAGGCTGTTGAACGAATTTTGGACTCGGTACCGGAAGTTTGTTGGTGGTGATGAGCTCGATATGGATCGAAGCCGAGCGTTGAACTTATTTGAGCTCCCCATAGACGCCACTCACCATGAGATTAGAAAACGTTGGCGACAACTTGCGTTGAGATGGCATCCAGACCGAGACGAGGGTAACACCGCAAAATTTCAGACGCTCTGTGAAGCATGGCATGTATTACGAAGCTCATAATCGACAGTCACTTTTAACTGCCTAGCTGGGTGGAACCCTAAAATATAAAGCCCCATATTGTGAGTGACACAAGTGGGGCTTTGTCGAAATTACGTTATGTTTTGGGTAAATACGTTATGTGTTGTAGCGACTTAAGTTGTTGGTGCTAGGAGTGATCTTTGCTCTCACCACTTTTATGCTCAAAGGCATAGTCGAGTACTTTACGGATATAAGGTGCGCCGACTTTCGAGCCGCCGTTACCGTGTTCAATGACCACAGTCGCGACATATTCAGGGTGTTCATAAGGTGCGAAAGCTGTGTAAAGCGCGTGGTCAAGTAGATGCCTAGCGAGTTTCTTCGAGTTGTAGACCTGATCTTTCGCAAGATCAAACACTTGTGCAGTTCCTGATTTACCGCCGCTCGTGTATTTAGTTCCCTTAAATGCACGCCTGCCGCTGCCTCGACTTCCGTGGTTCACGAGTCGCATCGCGTTGATGGGCACATCCCAAATTCTATCCGGTACTTCAGTGATTGAGGGCATTGGCTCCGGTTCGACAAGTTTTTGGGTACTGAAATCTTCACCGTGGTCTAAGGTAGCTCGTAAGATATGCGGTGGCATCACCTTACCATGATTAACCAATACTGACGTTGCTTTAGCAAGTTGCATAGGTGTCGATGTCCAATAACCTTGGCCAATACCAATCGGAACTGTGTCACCCTGATACCAAGGGGTGCGATAACGCATCATCTTCCATTCTCGAGTCGGCATGTTGGCGGTACTTTCTTCATAGATATCAATGCCTGTCGGTTCACCAAATCCAAATCGGTTCATCCAACTTGAAATTCGGTCAATACCCAAATCGAAAGCGGTTTGATAGAAGAATGAATCTACCGACTCTTCAATGGCTTGAGTGACATCGACAGGTCCGTGACCCCAACGTTTCCAGTCACGCCACGATTTAGAGTTTCGTTTAGAGCCAGGAATTCTCCAAACGCCATGGTCGTTACGGATGGTATCTTCAGAGATGACATGTTCTTGCAGTCCTGCCACAGCCATAAATGGTTTAACGGTTGAGGCAGGAGGATAAACGCCTAGAGTGGTGCGGTTAACCAACGGGTGAGCCGGATCATTCAATAAACGTTGGTAGTTCTTACTCGAAATGCCGTCGACAAATAGGTTAGGGTCGTAACTCGGGCTTGATGCCATCGCCAACACGCTGTTGTCTTTCGGATCGAGAATAACCGCGCTTCCAGTTCGGTGATCAAGTTGCTCAAAGACGTATTTTTGCAGCTCAAGGTCAATATTTAACACGATATCTTTACCAGCTACTGGCGGCACGTACTCAATGGTTCGGACTATTCGCCCACGGCTGTTTACTTCGACTTCTTGATAACCTTTGGTGCCGTGCAGAATATCTTCGTAATAACGTTCAACACCCAGTTTTCCTATGATTGTTGTAGCTTGATAATTCGCTTCTATCCCTTGTTCTTCAAGCTTTCTGAGATCGCTATCATTGATGTGCGCCACGTAACCAAGAACATGGGTAAGCACCTCACCATTCGGGTAAAAACGCTTTAAGCTGGTATCGATAGATAAGCCGGGGAACTGGTACTGGTGCACGGAGAACTTGGCGATCTCTTCCTCCGTTAAGTTCTCTAGAATAGTCACAGATTTAAAACGGCGGGTGTTGTGATAGCGTTTTTTGAAACGAGCGATCTGCTCTGCATCACGGGGGACATATTTGTCTAGCTTGGTGAGCATTGCATCGACATCATCGGTTTGCTCAGGAATCATGGTTAGATCAAAGACAAGCTTGTTCTCTGCAAGCAACACGCCGTTACGGTCGTAAATAAGTCCACGAGTAGGGGCGATAGGTAATACTTTGATTCTGTTGCCATCGGCACGAGTTTGATAGCTTTTAAAATTTTCAACTTGAAGTCGGTATAGATTCCCGACTAAGACAAGAGTGAATATCAAGATCCCACAAAACGCGACGATTACGCGGTTTTTGAATAGGTTCACTTCGATTTTATGGTCACGCATCTTAACGCGTTTATGATTCATTGAAGCCTCAAGGGTCTGTTACATTTGGTTACACTTGTCGAATCGGGACTTTATCTGAATATCACTAGGGTTTTGTAAAAGCTGTGTCATGTTTTGAGGGATCGACAGCATTAGATGGCGGTAAACAGTGCCTTTAATTTTCTCATTACAAAAGATGATAAGTAATTGATGTAAAGATTGGTTTTATGAATTTATAAAGTTCAAGAGTTTTGACGACACTAGAGGTTAGGTCAAAAGAGGTTAGATAAATTTACGGCCCTCAGAATGAGAGCCGTAGAAGGTTAATTTGCTTATTTAGTGGCTTAGAAGCTTTAGTAAATTAGAAGATTAAAACTTCAAAAACCTAGAAGCACAATAAATCCGATATTTAACGAAATCAGTTCGAAGGCTTGAACTGAGATTTACGCATACGGTTCAGAGCAGCCATCACATCTAACGTTCTTGGTTTCGCTAGGTCACCGTAGTTAGGCATGTTAGCGTGCCATTCGTTTTCTAAAATAGCGTTAAACTCTTTAGCAGGGTTGTTTGACCAACCTGGAGTTTGTGCGAATTGGAACCAAGCCCAACCGATCGCATTCACTTCAGACGGTGATTCTAATTGCTCAAGCGCAGAAAGGTCTGCAAACTCTTTACCAAAACGCAGTGACTCTTTGCCTTTAGCATTAACACGGAATTTACCGTCAGTCAGAATGTTCATCAGTGAAGCACGGTTCAATGAACGCGGTACAAACGTTTCTAAAGCAGTTTCACATTCGTTAGTACGCTGAGTAGGGTGCTGAGCAATCACGTCTTTTGCTTTTTCAGTCACATCTACCGCTTGGTAGTCGTGCATTTGAATCACAGTGTTCGCGACATCTAGGTAATCACCAGAGCCACCCATTACAACAATGGTAGAGATATCCATCTCTTCACGAAGCTGACCAATGCGGTCGACAAGTGGTGTGATTGGCTCATCGCCTTTTGACACTAGCGCTTGCATACGCTCGTCACGAATCATGAAGTTAGTCGCTGACGTATCTTCATCGATAAGTAGAGTTTGAACGCCGGCTTCAATCGATTCTTGTAACCAAGCCGCTTGAGACGTAGAACCTGACGCATCTTGTGTGCTGAAGTCAGATGTGTCTTTCTGCATTGGTAAATGGTTGATGTAGTTTGACAGGTTCAAGCTGTGCACACATCGACCATCTTCAGCGCGGATCTTCATCGTATCAATCGCAGTTACAATGCCTTCGCGACCGTCACCAGGAATATGGTTGTAGATAGAACGTTCAACGGCGTTCAACAGTGTCGATTTACCATGGAAACCACCACCAACGATCAGCGTAATGCCTTTTGGAATGCCTAGGCCGGTCACGTCACCTTGGTTTGGAGTATTTAACGTAACACTCAATGATTCTGGAGCCGCGAAAGGTACCGCGTCTTTCATTGGAAGGTCGCAGTTACCCGCGATACGAGGTAACACACTGCCGTTTGCAACGAAAGCGGCTAGGTTGTTTTCATCCAATTGAGCACGCAGCGCTTCTTGGTCTTCAATCGTTTCACAATGTTTGATCATTGCATCGATGTTTAACTCACGCTCAAGCGTCGCGCGACGAATAAACTTCGGTAAGTAGAAAGTGATGATGTTGTTCGCTTTCTTAGCAAGAATGCTACGACCATCAGCTGGTAAATTAATACGGAAACGAATTTCGATGCCGTGGTCTGTGAATACAACAGCTGTGTTGTCTAATACGGTTTGACCCGTCAGCGCGATAGAAACGGTCGACTCTTGTTTCGCGAACTCAGAGAAGCTACGTGCGATAAAGTCACGAGCGGCTACTTGGTATTCGTAAGACTTTTCTTTCAGCCAATCTAACCCGGTCAAAGACCACGCGCGCGTTGCACGAAAACGAGAAGCTGACGCGTATGGGTCACCTTGGATGTGGTCGATGTGTAATTCAAAATCAGCAAAGTCGTATTGACCTTTAATTTGTTGATATGCACGGTAGTTTTGTTTTTCGAGCTTTTTAAGCTTTGCAGTCAACTGATCCATAACGAGGAATGCCTATATAAGGGGAAAGATAAAAACAGAAAGGCGGCGATTATAAAAATCACCACCTTTAGAGTAAAGAGAAAGTAGGCCTAAATCCAAAACTAACTGCTCTTTTTCGCTTTAAGCGTAACGAGTTGTCCCCAAATAGTTTTGATTGATTAAGCTGTGTTCGAATTCTTGGCTCGGCATTGGTCTTCCGTAAAGGTAACCTTGGCCCACATCGCAGCCTTCATTAATAATAAATTGCTCCTGAACCTCCGTTTCTATGCCTTCAATCGTCACTTTTAAGTCGAGCTTTTTGGCAATTTGGACAATAGAACGAACAATTTCCGAGTCTTCGTGTGAGTTGAGCATTTGGTCGATAAAGCTCTTATCAATCTTAATGGTGTCGAATGGGAACTTCTTCAGATAACTGAAGGAGGCGTAGCCCGTACCGAAGTCATCTAGTGACAATGTAACGCCAATGTCGTGCAAAGATCCCAAGGTATTCTTGGCAACCACTTCATCTGCTATCAGTCCACTCTCCGTAACTTCAAGTTCTAAGAAACGAGGCTCTAAATGATAGGTTTCGAGTAGGTGAACCACTTGTTCCGCAAAGTGTACGTTCTTGAGTTGAATTGCAGACACATTCACAGCCATCTTGAAATCTTCAACGTATTCGGACCACTCTTTGGCTTTTTCAATCGCATTGCGTAAAACAAAGCTGCCCACTTCGAAAATCAAACCGTTTTGTTCAGCCATGTGGATCAGGGTTTCGTTAGAGATATCACCCAAAACAGGATGTCGCCAACGAAGCAAAGCTTCAGCACCGATCCAGCGATGCGTCAACGGGCTAACTTTGGGTTGAAAGTAGAGCATAAGGTCATCATTACGAACGGCTTGAAGCAAATAGCCTTCGATCTTATTAATGTGAGTTTGTTCTTCGGTATGGGATTGAGAGTAGTAAGCGAACTTTTGTCCTGAATCTTTGCAGGCTAACATCGCTTCAGAAGATTTCTGCAGAATGCTTTCCGCGTCATCTTCGTCGTTCGTAATTGCAATCCCAATAAACGCGTGCAAATGCACTTTGTCACTTTCGATGTCGAATTCTGAATGACCAACTTTAACGAGCGTCTGGCAAAGTTCTTCAAGGCGATGGTGTAAATCTTTAACGCTAAACGCCAATACGAGGTCAACCGAAGTAGGGCGTGCAGTTAATACATCGATATCAGAAATACAGTCGATGCGTTTTCGGTATTCAACAAGCACTTGGTCTAACGCGTTATAGCCGTAGCGTGCTTGTATGCGTCTACCGTTGGTAAAACCAATATGAACGACTGCAAATGAGCTGTCTGTCAGCCTTCTCTGTGACAGTAGCTTGTGGTTTAAGCGAGATTCAAATGCGTTTCGGTTTAAAAAGCCGGTGCCGAGGTCGTGATTCTTTTGGAAGTTAATCTTCTGTTCAGCCGCTTTTCGTTTATCAATTTCTTGATTCAACGAGTAATTAAGGCTCGCGAGATCTTTAGTGCGATTGTAAACGCGGTTTTTTAGGTCGCGATTCATTTGGGTAAGCTTGGCGTGTTGGAATAGGGTTTTAAGCTGAGATTCAATCGAAGTCCGAAAGCTCTCTAACAGTTTGATATAAGTAGGGGTGTAGTGATTCTCTTTCGAGTCCAATATACAAATGGTGCCAAACAGTTCACCGTTAGGCCAAAGTAATGGAATACCACAATAGGAGACTAAGCCGAGTTTGATGTCTGGGTTGTTGTCCCACTTAGGATCGGCAAGCGCGTTAGGCACAAGAAGCTGTCGTTGAGTTTCCATCACTGTTTCGCAGTACAGCCCATTCCCCAGCGTTTCAGAATCACCTTTGTTGTATGGGTTGTTCTCGCTACGACTGGTTGAAAAAACTTCAATGTAATTGGCGTGAACACGCATGATTAGTGCTGCGGGAACTTGAGTAATTTGAGCTAAGAGGTCGACAATATTCTGCCAACCGTGCTCCATATCGTCTGGGATATCTAAATCGAGAGTTTTTATTTTCTTCATATGACTCCGAGTCAATTATGCTAAATGCATCAACACATCCTGTGTTAATTATGATGAACCAAAGAAAACTGTGAATCTTACGTTAACTAAGTATAAGAAATGTTGCACAAAAAAACCTCGGCAATTTTGCAGAGGTTTTCAAATGTGAATACGGGTCTCAGTAATGAGATAATTTTAGATTAAGGCTTTAACTTTATAAAATCTTCTGTATTAAGTTTCTGGCTATAATCTACCGATGGTTGAGCAAACCCATTTAATTGTAGAAATTCTTCTTTAAACCCTTGGTAATCCCCTAAGGTTTGGAAGTTATTTTCGTCCATCTTTTCTAGCAGTTCAGTTACGTGCGCTTGGGTTTCTGGATCTAATTCCCAATCATCCATACGGATCAATCGCTCACCATCAAGTGGTACTTTTGATTGACCATAGAGTTTACTGCTAAATAGACGCTGCATTTGTTGGATACAACCTTCGTGGGTCTCTTTCTCTTTCATCACCTTATACAAAGCAAGTAAGTAAGGGCTGAGTCCCGGGATGAAAACGCTCGCTTTAGTGACTAGTGCTTTACAGACAGTCGCGTAAGCGTTGCCATCAAAGTTAGCTAATTCTAGATTAAGAGCGTGGCTGGTTTGATGAAGGTCGATCTTAGCGCGACCTAAAGTACCGTCTAAGTAGATAGGGTGCGTCACTTCAGGGCCAACATAGGAGAAGGCGATCGTCTTACAACCCGGAGCAATAGACTCAGCGTTGATCAGTTCGTCTATCCAGTTTTCCCAATCTTCACCACCCATCACTTTGAGTGTACTTTCAGCTTCTTCTTCTGTTGCAGCGTCGAGCGTGTTGGTCACCCAGTCGTCGTGCTCAAGGGAAATCGTCGCGCCAGTAACGCTTTCGCCAATCGGTTTAATAGCTGAGCGCCAAAATTCATCGGAGTCTGGTTTTGGTCTCACACCTGCGGCTAAGCTGTAAATGATGAGATCGACTTCACCTTCGAAGTAGGTTTCAATGGCTTCGACAACTTGTGAGCGTGTTTCTTGCGAAAATGCGTCGCCAACGATGTTGATAGCAGTGCGTTGCTCTCGTTCGGCTTCTTTTTTGAAGTAGATGTTGTTGTACCAACCAGCACTACCTAGGGATTTTTCGTTTGGACCGCGCTCGAATGAGACGCCGATGGTGTCAGCTTTTGCACCGCCAAAGGTAAGGGCGATACGAGCGGCAAGGCCGAATCCAGAGGAAGCGCCGATGATCAGTACTCGTTTAGGGCCATCTTTGATTTGCGGCGCACTCTTAACAAATTTGATTTGTTGCTTTACGGCTTCTTGACAGCCAATAGGGTGAGCGCTTTTAGCTACCACACCCTTGATAACAGGTTCGATCAGCATAAATAACCTTACAGTTCACTGTGATATGCACTCAGGCTAACGTAAAGCTGTGTAAAATTTATTGAGCTAGACCATTAAAACCTAAAGATACTGATATAATTCTTCGGCGACGAATTCAGCAATCCAAGGTTGAGCTTCTGGTTTTGGATGCAGTCCATCGTTCATCATCCACTCAGGTTTGAGGATGATATGCTCTAGGAAAAACGGCAAAAGTGGCACGTTTTGTTGATCAGCAAGCGCTGCAAAAACGTATTCAAACTGCTGGTTGTAACGCTTTCCGTAATTTGGTGGGATTTTAATCTGCATCATTATAGGTTTGGCGCCCGCAGCTTTTATCTGCTCAATGATCTGCTCAAGATTTGCAGACATCAGCTTAGGTGGGAAACCACGAAGTCCATCATTCGCACCAAGTTCGATAAGAACGGTGTCTGGAGCATGTTCTTCAAGCAATTGTGGTAGGCGGGCTAAACCATTGCCCGTTGTATCACCAGAAATACTCCCGTTAACCACGGTTACCGTTTTGTCATGCTTTGCTAACGCGTCTGGTAACAGGCTTGGCCAACTCTGTTTGATGTCCATGTTGTAACCAGCACTCAGGCTATCACCAAGGACCAGTAACTTAGAATCTAAGCGGGTATCTTGAGCCAAAGAAGCGGTTGAAAATAAAATAAAGAATAAAAAGGAAATTAGTCGAGTCATGCATACATCCATCATTAAAGCAGAAGCTGTTTCGAAGACAGTGTCTACTAATCAAGAACATTTAACAATCCTAGAGCACGTCGATATCGATATTCGTGAAGGCGAAACTGTCGCGATTGTCGGCACGTCTGGCGCGGGTAAATCGACCTTAATGACGCTGCTTGCTGGTCTTGATGTACCAACGAAAGGCGAAATCAGTTTATTAGGACAGCCACTTTCACAGCTTGATGACGAGGCAAGAGCGAAGATCCGCAGTGAATCGGTAGGGTTTGTATTTCAAAGCTTCTTGTTAATTCCAAGTCTTTCAGCGCTACAAAATGTCACGTTACCTTGTTTGTTAAAGGGAGAAGACGAAGACATCGAACGCGCGACTGCTCTGCTTGAATCAGTAGGCTTGGAAGACAGGCTTGATCACTTACCGTCGCAGCTATCTGGTGGTGAACAACAAAGGGTCGCGTTGGCGCGCGCATTTATGATTAAGCCAAAAATTCTTTTTGCCGATGAACCCACAGGCAACCTAGACCAACAAACGGCAGCCAAAATTGTTGAGTTGTTGTTTGAATTGAACTCATCCCACGGCACAACTTTAGTTTTGGTGACACACGATCCTAAGCTTGCACAACGTTGCCAAAGAACACTCAAGATGCATGTCGGTCAGATAGAGGAAGTCTAAATTGAATTCATCAAACGGACTGAATAAACGCCTGTTTTCATGGAGTATCGAAGAGATTCGACACGGCCAGTTGTGGCCAGTTTCAATCGCTTTAACGCTTATTATTGCTTGTGTATTTGCATTGTCGGCGTTGGCCGAACGTATGGAGCAGGTAATTGTTAAACAGGGCAAAGATGCGCTTACTGCTGATAGCGTGTTTATCTCAGCAAACCCAATTCCGCAATCCTTGTTAGACCTCACTCAAGTTGAACAATTAGAAAGATCTCAGTTGACTCGTTTTTCAACCATGGCATTCAGTGATAACTCAATGCAGTTAGTGACGGTAAAAGCAGTTGAAAGTAATTACCCATTACGCGGTGAAATGATCTTAGAGGGCGCTGATAAAGCATCAAGTAACCATGTTGAGCCGGGTGAACTTTGGCTAGACGAGCGTATATTTGCACAGTTAGAGGTTGAAATTGGTGACAATGTCACTATTGGTGATGCCGATTTAGCGATAACTGGAGAATCACTCAAGAACCAGGCTTAAGCTTTAACCCATTCCAACAAATGCCAGCTGTGCTGATTCATACAAGTGATATCGATGCCACGGGAGCGATTCAACCGGGCAGTCGCGTTAGCTTTAGATTGTTTTTAAATGGTGATGAATCGAAACTCAAAGCCGCACAAGACAGTATCGAACTGACACCAAGTGACCGCTGGCGTACACAAGACTCAGCCAGTCGTACCAACGACATGTTCGAAAGCACCACTCAATACTTATCACTAACGGTAGCTATCGTAGTGATCATGGCTGCGACCACTTTGGTACTCACTTGCCAACATTATGTTGCGAGTCGTCGTAAAACCATCGCGATGCTTAAGAGTTTAGGTGCAAGCAAGCAGTGGATCGTTAAATGGTTGTCTGTACAGGTATCTTTGTTAGTGGTTATCGGTGCAGTACTGGGAATAACCATCGGTATCGGCTTGGAGTTTTTGCTTCGTATACCTCTGGGCGACTTATTACCAACGCCACTTCCTAGCTATGGTATTGAACCTGCAATCTTGGCGATTTTATCAAGCATCCTAATTGGTGTTCCTGCTCTTGGTATCCCGTTAATTGGCTTGGTCAACACCTCGGCAATCAGCGTTATCCAATCAAGTCACCAGTCCAATGAAAGCTACAAGAAATATTTGTTGTTACTGGTACCGATTATTCCAATGATGCTGATGTATGGCGACAATCTATTGGTATGGATAGTTTTAGCGGGTATCGCTTGCCTGTTCTTAGTGCTTGCGGTCGTCAGTACGCTTGTTCTGCGTTTAGTTAGTAAGTTGCCGACATCGACATCGATGCGTTTGGCATTGAGTCGAATTAATCGCACACCTTTAGCAACTGGGATTCAATTTGGCTCTTTAGCGCTTTCACTGATGTTGCTGTCTATCATCTGGTTGGTAAGAAGTGATTTACTGTCAGATTGGCAACAAACCTTACCCGAGAACGCACCGAATGCGTTTGCACTTAACATTGCAAGCTATGAGAAAGACAGTTATCTCGAGACGATTGATGCAAACGAAGTAGAGCGTACTCAAGCGTTTCCAATTATCCGAGGACGACTGACGACGATAAACGGTGTCGAAGCATCGGAATACAGTGATACCTCTGGAGAAACAGACGCACTAAGCCGTGAGATCAACTTCACTTGGGGAGATAGCTTACCTAAGTACAATGAAGTATTAGAAGGCAGCTGGACACAAGAGCATGGCGTATCTGTAGAATCGGATGTCGCGGAGCAACTGGATCTAAAGATTGGCGATGAGCTGTCATTCACAATCAACAGCCAGAATGTTTATGCCAAGGTGAATAGCATCCGCAAAGTCGAGTGGCGAGAAATGAAGCCGAACTTCTACTTCATTTTTACTCCAGATGTCTTGAGTTCAATCCCTTCTACTTGGCTAGTGAGCTTCAGATTAGAAGAACAACACAATCAGATGCTCAACGAACTCTCTCGAAATCATCCAACCGTGAGTTTGATGGATATTCGTAAGATGGGTAGCAAGATCCAAGAGTTGCTTAAGCAGATTGTTTGGTCGATTACCGTACTTGCGGCGTTAGGTGTGGTGGCGGGGCTGTTGCTTATCTTCACTCTATTGCGATTGAGCTTATCTCAAAGACAACAAGAGATACGCTTGTATCGAACATTAGGCGCGAGTAAGAAGCGAATTCTCAATACTATTTGGTGTGAGTACGGTTTAATGGCGTTAGTCGCAGGCTCAATTGCAGCCCTTGGTTCTGAGCTCAGCGTGGCAGGAGTGATGAACTTTGGTTTTGAGTTACAACCTTCACTTCACCCGATGTTGTGGATAGCGCTACCGGTGCTAACGTTCATCACATTAGCCGCGGTAGTGAATAGCTTAATCAAACGTTTGTTGGCACCAGTAAACAAGGATTTTGGCTAGTCGTTAGCGAGATCTAGCCAAGCGCTTAAAACGGTCTAAAAGTGAGATTATTTATACTTAGTCATGCACTATTTATAATACGTCGCTTTAGACCGTTTTTTATTTAACCAACCGGTAGCATAAGTAAAAAATATCGCACCTTAGATTCCACTGTTTTTAGCATTTTTTAAAACTAATTACCCAATAATGCCGATTTAATGAACAGCGGTTAGTCCCTGTAAACAAAGGGTTTGCGCAACTTAGCAAGAACGTTATCAACAGTTATCCACAAAAACGGTGGATAACTTTAGGGATAAGTTAACCGCTATGTTTTAAGAGTACTGAGGCAGCCTTTATGTGGCGTCACTTAGGACAAATTTGACTGTTAGAATAACCTTTAAAACCCTATCTGGAGTTATTGAGTCAAGAGATTATTTATGTTTTTTACATAGATATTAAATCCCGCCTATCTAAGACCTTGATAAAAATGTGTTTTAATTCATCGCAGAACAAAAGTAGAATAGAGGCAGTTAATCTTATTCTACAGAACACGATGAACCACAACAAAACGGATACAAATCAACCTTCTATTGCCATTGTTGGTGGTGGTATTGCCGGAACAACGAGCGCGATTCACTTTAGTGAGTTGGGTTTTAAGGTCACTATCTTAGAAAAAGGGCCGAGTTTGGTTAATGGTCCACCAATTTGCCACCTGCACGCTGGCGGCAATTTGTATCGAGATATTTCTGTAGAGCAGTGTCTTCAATTGCTCACACAGTCAATTGATACCGTCCGCTTATTCCCTCATACGATCAATATTCGTCCGACAATCATCGCCGTTCCGCACAGTGATGGTGGAGAGCCGTTGGATCTGCTTCCTCGTCTCAAGATAATCAAAAGCGCTTATGCCGATCTTGTTAAACAAGATAAAAGCAACCAAGTGCTCGGTGATCCGGAAGAGTATTATAAGCTGTACAGCAAAGAAGATTTATTAGCACTTTCTGCGAAAACACAGCCTCTGAAACCAACATCGCTTGATGATTGGTGTATTCCTTTCGCCAAGCATACGGATTTAGAGACCCTAAAGTATCCTGTTGCGATGGTCCAAGAGTATGGCTGGAGCGTATTCCGACTTTCTGCGACCGCTCAACTCTCTTTGGGGCAACAAGCTAACTGTACTGTGTTAACCAACAGCCGATTACAATCTGTTGAGTCGACAGGTCAAGGTTGGTCTTTGACTTATACCGATGCCGAAAACCAAAGCTGCCAACTAACGACCGATTACTTGATTAATGCGAGTGGGTTTGAAACGGGTATCGTAGATGACTTTGTTGGCTCTAAGCAGCAAAGACTTGTTGAGTTTAAAGCTGCATACGTTACAGAGTGGCCATATTCGCAAGAATGTAAGGAAGAGTGGCCAGAAGTTATCTTCCATGGCCCGAGAGGCACACCGCAAGGCATGGCGCAATTAACGCCGTATGCTGATGGTGTGTTCCAACTTCACGGCATGACAGAAGGGATTACTCTGTTTGAGGGTGGGCTTGTTTCATCGTCAACAGACTCGTCACAGCCACAGTTGCCTTCGAAGCTGCTTAAGAAAATCGTATCGGGTTGGAGTGAAGATCAGCTTGAATTAAGAACTCGCGCGGCAATAACGCATATGTCTCAGTTCATCCCAAGTTTCAGTTCTGCATTGGTCGGTGGTAAACCTTTGTTTGGTGCACAACAGATTCCGGGAACCGATCCAAGCTTAAGAGCTTCAGACGTTTCATTCTGTGGGGATCGCTATGCTCGACTTGAAGTAGTAAAAGCTTCTTCAACATTAGAAGCGGCACAAAAGGTCGCTGAGCAATGGTTTGATGTATCAGAGGCGGCATCTATTGAAGACACACACTCAGTGACAATGTCACTTAATCTAAATGATATTGAAAACAGAGCGATAGATTTGACACAAGAACGTGGATACCCAGAAGCGCTTGCCAAGGTGTCAGGTCAAGATCACGCTTAATAGCCTATAATTAGTCTATCATCATCGACTGCGTTTAATTTCTTCAATTCGGCTTACTGTAATAGGTAAGCCGAATCTTCATTTCAACATCTGCTTAGATACCGAACCTCATCTAAATGACATCTTCCTAGTTGATTATTCTCAGCTACATAGCATTTATCACATAACACATCGCAAAAACTAATAGCCGAAAAACTGAGCCCATTGGCACCAAACATCTTGTAAGCCCAAGCGATCGCCCTTGCTGAACGATATCGCATGTCCAGGTTTTGCTTGCGCCAAGCGTGGTAAATCGATTCTGGCGACACATCCTATCTTCGGATAACCACCTATGGTCTGTCTATCATTAAGCAGCACGATAGGCTGTCCATCTTGTGGAATTTGAATCGCACCTAGGGCAATGCCTTCTGACAATAGCGAAATGTCAGGCGAGTCTACGGGCTCGCCACTGAGTCGATAACCCATCCGATTAGAGTTTTGGTCAACGTGATACTGCGCGTTATACAAAATCTCTCTTGCTGACTCGGAGAATAGCTCGCTTTGATAGCCTTCAATCACTCGTAGGTTCACGGGTAGATTGTAATCAGGCGTGTATCGGAAGGTAACACTCAACGCTTTAAATGAATGTGATAGTTGGTGCTGGGTAAAAGCGATTTGTTGCCCTTGTTGGCATGGCTCTCCATCTTGCGTTAATCCACCAATCTTTTCACGAGTGACTGTAGAGCAGCTATCAAGAGTTGATGGAACATCGAAACCGCCCTTAATGGCTAAATACGCCCTTAGACCATTTTTAGGCAAACCAAATGAGAGAACTTGCCCCTTAAAAGCTTGAAAAGTGCTCCAGTTAGCCTGTGGTTTACCATCGAGTTTCGCTTGTAAATCACCCCCGCATAGTGCCATCTCGCAATCAAAATCGATTCTCAACGCACATTGCCCAAGCGTGACTTCCAACGCCGCTTGGTTGACTGGGTTGCCCAATAGATGGTTAGCCCAGCTATAAGAGTAGTCATCAACCGGTCCACCTTGCGTTAATCCAAGATGAGCAACACCAAATCGCCCAAAGTCTTGAATCAAACTCAACGGGCCGGGCTTAATCACTGTCAGTGTTGGTTTAGTTTTTGTCTTAGCCATTTACGATGCCTCCACCCAACTCTACAAATTCTTTTTTTGAAATCGCTATGAAACGGACGGTATCACCAACATTAAGCAGAGACAGTGGTCTTTGCGTGATATCGGCGTTCTTCAACTGGCTATGATCGAACAACGGAAGTGGGCAATTGCCAATAATATTCCAACCGCCCGGTGAATCCGAAGGGTACACAGCTGTTTTCGTATCCGCGATGGCGATACTGCCTTTGGGCACAATTAAGCGGGGTGTGGAGTGACGGGGCAAGGCAAGCTCATTAACCACATCCGACATAAAGGCAAAGCCAGGCGTAAACCCAATCGCACTGACGCTGTATGTCTGTGAGGTGTGATGTTGAATTATCTGGTCGAGCGACAGGCCTTTGTTTTGATATCGGTCTAAATCGAGCGCTGTTTCTGGTGAGTAATAGGCAGGAAGCTCAATCGTATCGCGAGTTTTACTAACACTAGAAAAGGACGACAGAGCATGACTCAACAAATTATTGAGCTGTTCAATGAGCTGCTGTTCTGATATTCGATAAGGGAGGTAGTCGACCAATATTGTTTGGTAAGCCGGTGTCACATTCATCAACACCGATGCTAAGTTTTGGCGAATGGCATCGGAAAAGTGAGCTATGTATTGCGCATATTCGGCGCTAGATTGATTATTTGAAGGCGATAGCGTCAAGGTCACCAAAACGCTGCATTCCGCGACTGGCGCTATATTGAATTCAATCTGATTCGTCGTCATTTCGTTTCCATACGTTTGTTATCTTGCCTTTTTTTAGCTTACTTGGCGTGTCTCACTTCCGTGTCCAAGCCAATACAAGTCAATTAGATCTCACGAGCGATTAGACCATGCGTTATACCAATCACACGCTTCATACTAATTAAAAGCGTTGAGGTCTTGTCTGATTTTTCTAATTAATGCGATGGATTGAGGGTTATCACCATGAACACAGATAGTATCGGCTTCAATAGGCAGTCTTTCGCCCTCTAAAGTCGTAACCGAGCCATAGTTAATGATTT
This sequence comes from Vibrio sp. 10N.222.55.B11, assembly GCF_041473705.1. Classification (NCBI taxonomy): domain Bacteria; kingdom Pseudomonadati; phylum Pseudomonadota; class Gammaproteobacteria; order Vibrionales; family Vibrionaceae; genus Vibrio; species Vibrio sp. 10N.222.55.B11. Next base: position 90,644 of record NZ_JBFRST010000028.1, on the reverse strand, counting down.
GCATAACTTGGTTATAGATATCGTCTTGATTGACGTAAACCGAGCCTTTTTGAGTACGTGGCGCTAATTGTCCGTTATTTAAATAAGCACGGTCGGCAAACGCTTCAAACAAGAGAGGCAAGTCATGGTCGTCAGCAATATCCAAATACTGTTGATTGTCTGATGAAGAGAGAATCATCAACGGGATGTTAAACTCAGCGACGGCTTGGGCTACCGCATTGAACACATCAATGTTTGCCATCATATCGTTATAAAGAGCGCCATGAGGTTTCACATAGCCAACAGTGGTATGGTGATAGCGGCAAAGGGCTTGTAATGCACCGACTTGATAACAAACCAGCTCACTGATTTCGTCCATGGTGTGTGGAATAGAACGGCGACCAAAACCAACGAGATCTTGATAACCGGGATGAGCACCAATTTGGGTGTGATAGTGCTGCGCCAGTTTTATCGTCTTGGACATAACGTGCGGATCAGACGCGTGGAAGCCACAAGCGATGTTTGCCATATCGACCCATTCCATGACCGACTCGTCATCGCCCATCTTCCAATTGCCGAAACTTTCTCCCATGTCGCAATTAAGCAAAATCTTCGTTGTCACGTGGTGCTAATCCTTTACGTTGAGGTAAGTAATGACGGTCTTATAAATACCATAAATAAACAGTGACCTAACTCAAACTTTCGACACCGTAGATTTACCAGTATGGCATTTCATATATAGTTGAACTATTGATTAAAGGATTAATATCTATCTGTATATTAGGTGAGCACATGATATCCCGCCAGGTTTGCTTAGGACTAGCATTAACGATACCTGTTTTTGTCTCTGCTCAAGAAAACTCTCTAGACCAGCTCATGTCGATGAGCCTTGAAGAGTTGTCTATGTTAGATGTCGAAATGGAAACGGCTTCGAAAGTGACACAAAAACTTACCGATATTCCTTCATCGGTTTATGTACTTTCTAATGAGCGAATTCAACGCAGTGGGGCTAAAACCATTGCGGAAGTGCTGACGCTAGTACCGGGCCTCAAAGTGACCAAGTTTAACGAGACCTCGTGGTTTGTTTCGACGCGCGGCTTTCATGATGGGCTGTATAACAAAATGCTCGTGATGATGGATGGACGAAGCTTATTTAGCCCAGTCTATGGCGGCACGTATTGGAGCGATGTTGACTATATACTTGCCGATATCGAACGCATCGAAGTATTAAAAGGCCCCGGCGGAACGATTTGGGGAGGCAATGCGGTTAATGGTGTGGTGAATATCATTACTAAGTCTGCCAATGAGACTCAGGGGACGTATCTCTCTGGTGTCGCCTCTAATACTGATAATTACGAGTTTAGTGTTCGTCAGGGTTTAAGCCTGAATGACGATGTGAATGCGCGTGCATTCTATAAGTACCGAGAAGAACCCACGTATCGCACAAACGAATCTGAAAAATGGAAAGCGCAAACGGCTGGGATGGTGTTTCAACCAAGTAATACTGAAGAAAACTGGTCATTACGTATTGGTGGTGAGAAAAGCTTTTATGAGTCGGAACTCTATACGTTCCAATATGATAACTCAGGCTCGTTTGTCGGTTCACAAGCCAATGATTTTGATAACAAGAGCCAATCTGCTTACGTTCAATTTAACGACTCTCGTCACTTTACTGAAAGTTCGACACTCTCGTATTCGCTATGGGGTGAATATAATGAGGATAACGCGCCAGACGCCCCGGGAAGTTATTCCACAATCGATTTTGACTCGACCTATATCAACCAACTATCTGCAAAGCATCAGATGACACTCGGTGGTGGCCTGCGATATATGTATCTTGATTTCTCGTCTAGCCAAGTTTCGGACGTTGATTGGTACAATCCCGATTACGAAGGTCGAGCCTACAATATCCAATCTGCCAACGATTATATTGCGAACGCTTTTATACAGTCTCAAATTCAAATGACGGAAGCGCTATCGATTACTATTGGTGCCAAGGTTGAACACTTTACACAGAATGACTCAACAGAACTTTCACCTCAACTGCGTGGCTTGTATAAGTTAACTCAACGTCACTCCGTGTGGGCGGGGCTTAGCCGTGCGGTTGTTGCGCCATCTTATATGGATTCAAACTCTACATACTACTTCAACAGTTATAATACCGATTCAAACGACAGTTATTTGGATGTCTATAAATCAAACTCGAACCTTGAAATAGAGGACGTCATAACGGCTGAAATGGGTTATCGCTACTCAAACAATTCAAATTTCGAACTCGATGCAACGATTTATCTGAGTGAACATGACAACCTTCGCTTTCACAGCTATGACCCGAATGATATCCCTGCGAATCATGTCTATGTCGGTGCGTTGTCTGATGATTATAAAGCAAAAACTTATGGCTTAGAGTTAGGCGCGAGTTACCAACTCACCGCAGGTTTAGCCAGTTACCTGAGTTACGCCTATACGACATTGGAAGGTGAGAATAAAGGTGATGACCTGAAATCTAGTCCTCAAACGAGTGTTTATTACGATATTGATAATGAACATTTAGCCACGGCACAGTTGATGTGGAATATCACCGAAAGTTGGCAATTCGATGTGATAGGCCAGTACATTAATGTGAATTACCCAGACTATTGGGTAGCAGGCGATGGCACTCAATATAAATGGCAGTCTTACCCACATGAAATAACCTTTGATGCGCGTCTCGCATGGAAAAAATCGTCCGCAGCACCTTTAATTGAAGTGGTTGTTGAAAATATAGGTAAGAGTGACGGCTATCAAGCTGAATTCACATCTCAGAAAAGCGTCAATCAAGAATCGGTGTATGTGAGGATCTCTCATGAATTCTAAATGGCTTAAGCACCGCATTAAGCTCGGCTTATCTAAACTAGGCTTAGCGGCTTTAACGATGCTTATTGTGCCGTTGAACACCTCAGCTGCTAGCTTCAAACCTTATGAAGTGAAAGCGGTGTACATTTTTAGAATTGCGAATTTTATACGTTGGAATGATGAAAGCTCAATGAACGCTGTGAACTTTTGTGTGATTGGCGATGAAAAGGTAAGCCAAGTGCTAACGTCAATTACCGAGGGGAAATCTATTCGTTCGCTCGCTATCCGAGTTCAACAGTCGATTACTTCTAAGTGTGATATTACGTATTTGTCTGACCGTAAAAATGACCAATTTCTTAGTCAAGAGCACTCGCCACATACTGTGACAATCAGTGATATCCCTAACTTTACGGACTTAGGTGGAATCATTGAACTCACGCACATCGATAATAAGCTCAAACCTAAGATCAATCTAGAGAACGCAAGGCGCGGTGACTACGTCATTGGCTCGAACCTGTTACGAATCGCTATAGTGGAGGGCCAATAATGTTGTCTTTCATTAATAACATATCGATTAAAAACAAGCTGATATTACCCATTATCATCTTCATCGCAGTCACTTTTGTAACGATCCAATCGGTAAATTACACTGTCACGTTTGAGGGAGAGAAAGAGAGTCTTATTCAGCGTGTTAAAGTGCTAGCACAAGGTGTTGCTTATAACTTGCAAGCCGCGATTTTATTTGAAGACAAGTCATCGGCTCAGGAAATATTGTCAGCTTTCGTCGCAGATAAAGATATTGTTAGAGTGAAGCTCTATGACATCAACGAACAGCTTTTTGCCAGCTATCAGGTGAGCAACGCTCTGGTTCCAAGGCCAAACGCAGAAGAATTAGACGATATCGCCGATCATCAATTTGCCATCTCTGAGCATTTCATCTTCTTGCTCGTTCCAGTGACACTGGATGGCGCAGTGATCGCGAACTTGAGAGTAACAATATCGAAAGAGACGTTTAATTCGATCTTAACGAATATTTTCAAGGTTGCGGTCGTCTACCTGTTGTTTCTGGTGATGTTAGGCGGAGTAGTGGTCAAATTGGTGCAACGCTTGATTATCGAACCGATGTTTGACCTCAATGAGGCGATGCAAGCCTTTGTTGAGCGTCGTTCGAAGCAGCCTAAATTAGTCGTAACGAACCGCGATGAAATCGGCGATCTGGTTCGAGCTTTCAATACCATGTTAGAAAGGCTTCAACATCGCGATAACCAAATCAATTTTACGTTAGACAAGTTACAAGAAGAAAAATCATTCGCAAATGAGGTCATTGAAACCGTTCAGCACTCTTTGTTGGTGGTGGATGAAAAAGGGCTCATTCTTCATGCGAACGCAGCTACTCGGGATATTTTTAAATGCTCGGAAGCCTTTCTTGAGAATTTGTTGATCCAAGAGTTGATCGCGACCAAGCAAACGGGTTACTTACAAGATGTTATTGATGCCAATATTGAACTTAATGACGAATTGCTGGAAACCACCGATCTCTTTCAATCAAAACGCTGGCTTCGTGTGAGCAGTCGTTCTTTGACAAAACATGGTCGTATTCTTTATGCAATCCAAGATGTCACCGACATAGAAACGGCCATGAGTCGCCAACGTATTGCTGCGGGTGTTTTCGAAAACAGTAAAGACGGCTTGATCGTGCTCAACTCGTCCAATGTGATAACCATGGTTAACCCGGCGATAACACAACTTCTCGGTTATCACTCTGATCTGCTGGTGGGCAAAACACCATTTGAAGTATTTTCGTGGCAGCAATTTCCATCATTGATGCCGACAATTCGCAGTTCGTTAGACAACTATGGTCAATGGCAAGGCGAAGTGTGGGAGAAAAGCGCGTCCGGCACGTTAGTTCCAATGTTTGTCAAAGTGAATCGAATTGCCTCAGACAACGAGAAAGACGAGTTTGATATGGTATTAACGCTGTCTGATTTATCCAACGTTAAAGAGATGGAAAGACTCGAACACTTGGCTCATCACGATGCATTAACCGGGTTAGCGAATAGAGCGCAGCTGTATAAGGTTATGGATGATGTTGTCACGTCGAGCCACTATTCAAATCAGCATTTTGCGGTTATTTACTTGGATTTGGATGGCTTCAAAGAAGTGAATGACAACTATGGTCACGATGCGGGTGACGAAATCCTTAAAGAAGTGTCAAACCGGTTATTATCTCAGGTAAGAGCGGGGGATTTGGTTGCACGTTTGTCGGGTGATGAATTTGTTCTTATTATTAAACAGACAAACAAAGTCTTATTAGCGAAGTTAGCCGAGCGATTGTTGGATCTGATCGGGCAAGAAGTGAATTATAAACAGCGTTCACTTCATGTTGGGGCGAGCTTAGGTATCAATTTAGTTGATGGCTCAGAGCGTGATATTGACGTGATTCTAAAGGTTGCTGATGAGGCTATGTACCAAGCGAAACGCAAAGGAAAAGGTCAGTTTGTGTTCGCTCGTGAGGGTAAATAGGCACCGGTGTTTGTGAGCTCACCCTAAGTTGTTGTATCATAAGTGATAGGTTGAATATTTTTAATTAAAAGGTCTGCTAAGCATGAATGTTTTAGTTACAGGTGGCATGGGTTACATTGGTAGCCATACAAGTATCCAGATGATCAACGCAGGTATGACACCTGTACTTTTTGATAGCTTGTACAACAGCAAACCAAGCGTTCTAGAGCGCATCGAAAAAGTCTCGGGCGTTCGTCCCAACTTCATTGAAGGTGACGTTCGTGATAAAGCGCTTTTGACTGAAACTATGAAGCAACACAACATCGAAGCGGTTATCCATTTTGCTGGTCTGAAAGCCGTCGGAGAGTCTGTGGAAAAGCCTCTTGAATACTACGACAACAACGTAAACGGCACTTTAGTTCTTGTTGATGCAATGCGTGATGCGGGTGTAAAAACCTTGGTATTTAGCTCTTCAGCAACGGTATACGGTGATCCTGCAAGTGTGCCAATTACTGAAGACTTCCCAACAAGCGCTACCAACCCATATGGTCGTAGTAAACTAATGGTTGAAGAGTGTTTAACCGATTTCCAAAAAGCCAATCCTGATTGGAGCATTACACTGCTGCGTTACTTTAACCCTGTAGGTTCACATCCAAGTGGTGAGCTAGGTGAAGACCCGCAAGGTATCCCAAATAACCTAATGCCATTTGTCTCTCAAGTAGCAGTGGGCCGCCGTGAATTCCTATCTGTATTTGGTAGCGATTATCCAACAAAAGACGGGACTGGCGTTCGCGATTACATCCACGTAATGGATCTGTCTGATGGCCACATCGCAGCGCTTGAGAAAGTAGGGTGCAAAGACGGTCTTCATATCTACAACCTTGGTACGGGTAACGGTTCAAGTGTGTTAGACATGGTTAAAGCATTCGAACAAGCAAGCGGTAAAGAGATCCCTTACAAGCTAGTTGAACGCCGTCCTGGTGACATCGCAGAGTGTTGGGCAGATCCAGCTAAAGCTCAGAAAGAACTGGGCTGGAATGCAAGCCGCACATTGGCTGAAATGACCGAAGATACATGGCGCTGGCAGTCAACAAACCCGAATGGATTCCCTGGTTAACCTAGTGGTTTCGTGAATGATTCAAAAATTAAAAGATGCTTTCGGGCATCTTTTTTGATCTTAATCGAATAAAAAGTAAATTAGTGGTTAAAAAGTATCATTCTGTATCCGCTGTGTTATTATGCTCGCGAATTATATGTTTAATGTTAATTTTCTTTGGAGTTAATCATGGAACTAGGCCTAATCATCACTTTCATCGTTGCTGCTGCAGTAATGGTTAAAAAAGAGATGGCAGAGAAGTAATTTCACTTATTACCTTTTTTATACAATTTTTTAGTGAAATAAATTAAAAGCCAGCAATTAAGCTGGCTTTTTAGTTTCTGCTGTATCAGATTCTGTCGTTAAGTTTTCTAACGAGTTAGAATTCGTATTTAGCTGTAATTGACCAGTTACGACCTGCTTGCGTGTAATCTTTATCTTCTTGTGAGAATCCACGAACGTCATTCCACGAGTAGTACTCTTCATCCGTAACGTTGAAGAGACCTGCTCTAAGCGTAAGATCCTTCATCGGCAAGTAGTATGCTGTTAGGTCAACTACAGTTGCTGAATCAATTGGTAGAATTTCATCATTCAAACCATCGCTGTTGATATCACTAGACTTCTTACCTGCTGTGTAGCTTATGTTAAGTGATGTACCCCATAGTGCTGAAGGAGCATCATAGTTAAAACCAACGACAGCGTTCCAAGGGTTTACACTGTTAAGAGGATTACCTTCGCCATCTTCACCTTCAGTATACGTTGCAGAAACACGAGTACTAACACCTTTCACTGGCATGAAGCTATTCCAAGACTGTGTATTTGACGCTTCGATACCTTTAATTATGGCTTCATCAATGTTTACATTCTGATATATTGTTGGATCGGCCGGAGTGGCTGAGCCACTAACTGCTACGTTATCAATAAAGTTATCATAATCGCTGTAGAAGATAGCGATTTCGCTTGATGAATAATTTGTGTTATGACGCCAACCTAACTCGTATGAAATACTTTCTTCAGCTTCTAAGTCAGGGTTAGGGGCATTCAAATAACCGTGAGCAGGATTACCAAATGAGTAGTAAAGCTCTTGGAAATCAGGAGCTCTAAAGCCTTGGCTGATTTGACCGAAGATCTTATTTTCATCATTAAGCGTGTAAGTTGTACCCAAACGTCCGGTAACAGCTGAGTCTGAATATTTTGCATAAGACTCTTCTGGGTTACCACTTGGGTTTTGACTTGTATCACCTGGATCAGTTTCAAAACCATCAAAACGAACACCCGGAGTAATCATCCAATTTCCGATCGTCATTTCATTTTGAGCAAAGAATCCATATTTTCTTTCAGATGCGGCAGGGATGTAGAAAATAACTTGGTCTGCGCTGATGGAGTTATATTCGTTATTAACGTTTTTAATGTCTTTGTCCGAATATGAAGCGCCATAGATAAAGTAGTTTTCTACATTACCCGTCATGAAGAACTTATCGAATTGCACATCAAATTGATAACCTTCATCCTCGTATATATAGTCCTTTTTCTGAACATTACCTGCCGGAGGTAGGAACATACCGCCATTAGAAGTACGATTAGTTACGCCATTCTCTTCTTTGCTCAGCCAGTCAGCTTGCCAAGTAATAGTATCTGCAAACGCTAGGTCTGCATCCCAAATATGTTTGATACCGATTTGCTGTTGGCTAGTTGTGTCTTCGCCAGTGTAGTCGGTGTAACTTGCACTATTTAAATCGGTATCACCAGAATTCTCAATGAAGTTACCAGAAAACTCTAAACGGTGTTGTTCGTTTAATTGGTACTGAAGCTTAACCAACAAGTTGTTGTTCTGAGTATCTTGCTCATCAGGTGTACCAAAGTTATCAGTTTGCTCACCGTCTCTGCGAGTATAAGCAACTAACGTTTCTAGGTCGCCAATACGATTTGCTAAAGCAACCGATTCGCTAAAGGTATTATCAGATGAAGAGTAGTTGAACTTCGCGTGGCCACCGAAGTCTTTGTCTTTTAAAAAGTCACTCGGGTCTTTTGTTTCGAACGCAGCAATACCACCAATCGCGTCAGAACCATACAGAGAAGAAGCCGCACCTTTAACAATCTCGACAGACTTCAACATATCCGTATCGACATCAATGCGTGAAGAGTTAATGAAGTTATATGACTGAGTACCACTTGGAGTAAATTGGCTAGTTTGTGATACTCCATCAACGATAACCTTTACTCGGTTACCTTCCATACCACGAATGTTAATACCTTGAATCCCTTGGCGAGAATTCGTAGTCACCGTGACACCTGGTGTGTACTTAAATAAGTCTTCTACATCCGTAACCATGTTTTTTTCGATATCTTTATCGTTAATCACAGTTACCGACGCAGCAACATCTTCAAGTTGTTGATTAGTACGAGTCGAAGATACAACAACCTCGTCAAATAGGGCATAATCTTCAGCAAAGGCTGATGTTGATGAAAGCGCTAAAACGATTGAAGCAGAGAGCAGGGATTGCTTATACATCTGATAGTTACCTTAGTTCCATAGTATTATCTTGATTTGCGAAATATAATATTGGATCTAAATGATAATTACTATTATTTGCATTTAAATAATTTTCAATTTTATCAACTAACTCATAATTAATACTCTTAAATATCTGTATTAAAAAGACTTTTACAGTTCCATTTACAGTCTGAATGCTTCTGTTTTTGTGATTCAAGTCTCATTTATAAAGTAGGAAAGCTATGCATAGTCCAATAACACTTGAAGCGTTACACATCCTAGACGCCATCGACCGACGTGGAAGTTTCGCCGCCGCGGCCAATGAAATGGACAGAGCGCCTTCATCACTCAGCTATCAAATACAGAAGCTTGAACAAGATCTAGACATCATGATTTTTGACCGCTCAGGCCACCGTGCAAATTTCACGGAAGCGGGTCAGTTGATACTTGAGCAAGGTAGAATCATTCTTGGAGCTACAGAACGTCTTGTTAACGAGGCAAGCATTCTAGCCAATGGTTGGGAGCTCGATTTGACCATCGCCTTTGATGGCATTATCCCGATTGCTAACTTTTTCCCACTGGTAGATGAACTAGGAAAAATCAGTAAAACACGCGTTCGTTTGCAAGAGGAAATCTTAGCGGGTTGTTGGGAATCTCTCACAGATGGTCGTGCTGACTTATTGGTATGCCCTAAGCTCGATACAATTCCAAACGATATGAAAAGTGACGTAATTGGTAAAATGGAGATGGTGTGGGTCGCGGCATCAAGCCACTATGTTCACAAGCGTTCTGGTGAATTCGATCAGAAGGCGAGAGAAAGTTACAGGGTTATTGCCATTGCAGACACCGCACGCGATCAGCCAGCACTAAGCATCAATATTCTAGAGAAACAGCCACGTTTAACCGTGACAAGCTTTCCTGCGAAAGTAGAGGCTTTGACATCAGGACTAGGGATTGGCACCTTACCGAATAGTGTCGCTAAACCTTTGATTGAATCTGGCGTACTACAGCAGATCTCCGGTACAGAACCACAACCGATCGATATTGTTATGGCTTGGCGACGCAACAAAATGGGCGACGCCAAGTCTTGGTGTATCCAACATCTTAAAAAGACATGGGCGTTAAAGTAACGGTAACACCATATCTGCAGTACCATCTTCAAAACTGATATCTAGCTTAAAACCGAGCTTTTGAGCTAGTGTCAGCATCCCTCTATTGGTTGGCATCGTCATACCCGACATCTGCTTGGTCTGCTTCGCACGGCAGTAATCGATAACCTTGGTCATAAGAATGCGACCTAGACCAACACCTTTAAGGTCAGAACGAATCAATATTGCGAATTCGGCGTCTGTGTTCTCAGGGTTAATCAGCGCACGGGACACGCCGATGATCGCTGGAACGCCTTGTTCCTCGCGAACGACCACAAAGGCGATTTCTCTATCGAAATCAATCTGAGTGAAATTCGCCAACGCCTCATGATTGAATTCACCGACATCACTAAAGAAACGCTTATAGAGATCTTCCTTAGACACACGGTTAATGAAGTCAGCATGAAGCGGTTCATCTTCGGGAAGAATAGGGCGTAACAACACTTCGGTTCCATCTTTTAGCTGGATACGTTCTTCAAGCTCGACCGGATAAGGGCGAATCGCAAGACGTTCCTGTGGATCGCCTTCGTACGCTTTCAAGATGATATCGGCATCTAATATCGTGAACTTGTCACCATTGGCCAGTACTGGATGGATATCCAAATCATGTATTTCAGGGCAATCCACTACCATTTGCGATATACGTACCAATAACTCAGACAAACCTTCTATATCGATGGGGTTAGGGAGTTTTTGTAGACGAATCTTGCCGCTTTTTATCGCTCGAATAATCAAGTAACGCGCCAGTGTCATGTTGAGCGGTGGAAAAGCAGCTGCGGCATCAATCGACTCATCCCACTCCGAACCACCTTGTCCAAGTAATATGATTGGGCCGAAGGTTTCGTCTGTTGTAACCTTAATACGCAACTCTTGGCCGCCCGCGAGCTTAGCCATACCTTGAATTAACAAGCCGTGGATGTTTGCTGTAGGGAAGGATAATTGAGAACGATCGAGAATTGCCTGAGCCGCATTGGCAACTTCACTGCTGTTTCGCAAATTGAGCATCACGCCTTGTACGTCTGACTTATGTGCAATATCCGGCGAACGTAATTTTACTGCGACGGGATAACCGATCGTTTCAGCGATGTGTACCGCTTCACTTGGGTCAGAAGCGATCCAAGTTGGTAACACATCGAGGTTGAAGCTCTTGAAAAACTGACTGTTTTGGTGAGTATCAAGGCTAACTGTATCTTTATCCAGTAGTTTTCTTTCTATCCAACCTTTCGCATCTGCTAGATCTTCAATGTGTACTTTTTCTGCAGTGGTCGGCGTTTCCATTAACTGACGTTGGTTACGTCTGTACTCGACTAAGTGCATGAATGCGACCACAGAGCTTTCAGGGGTCCGATAAGTTGGGAAACCCGCTTCGGTAAACAGCTTTCGTGCGGGCCTTGCTGTTAGCTCACCAGACCAATTCGTCAGGATGTTAAAGCGCTTGTGGCGAGGGTGCTTCTTAATCGCTTCAATAATTCGTTCTGCCGTTTTAGCGGAATGTGCGACCGCTGAAGGGCTGTGCATGATAAGAATCGCGTCTGCTTCATCGCCATCGAGTAAGATGTTTATAGTGTCGATATAACGTTGATCACCAGCGTCGCCGACAATATCGATAGGATTGCTATGAGACCAACTCGATGGCAAAACCTTGTTCAACTTATCAAGTGTCTCTTCTGAAAACTCTGCGAGCTTACCACCGCGGTCAAATAGGGTGTCCACAGCCATAATCGCAGGGCCGCCACCATTAGTAACAATAGCCAAGCGCTCGCCTCGCAATGGTACTGAATGAGTCAGTGTTTCTACCGCAGCAAACAGTTCATGTAAGTTCTTAACTCGTAGCATGCCGCTGCGTCGGATTGCGGAATCATAAATAATATCTAATGTGTCGGCACCGCCAGTGTGAGCCATTGCTGCGGCTCTGCCTTTCGCCGTTCGACCGCCTTTCAACACCAAAATTCGTCGGTTACGCGAAGCCGCACGCGCTGCAGAAATAAAGCGCCTCGCATCAGTAATGCTGTCTACATAAAGCAATATCGCTTCGGTGTGAGAGTCGGTACTGAGATAATCCAATAACTCCGAGAATTCGATATCGCTACCATTGCCTATAGAGATAAACGCCGAAAAACCGATCTCTTTGTCATTAGCCCAATCGAGAATAGTGGTACACACAGCTGCCGACTGAGAAACAAAGGCGATCTTACCGGGTAATGCTGTCACTGGAGAGAATGAGGCGTTCAAATTTAACCAAGGAACAATCACCCCCAAACTATTGGAACCCAACACTCGAATGTTGTGCTTTTTGGCAATCGCTAGGCATCGTTCATCATACGTCTCACCATTATCGCTTTCTTGCTGCATGTCTGAAGAAAGCACAATGACAGAGGCTATACCTTTCTCAGCCAGTTCTTCAAAAATAGCGACATTACGGGTCGCATTGGTACACAAGATTGCGAGGTCAGGAACAATCGGTAACGACAAAATGTTCTTGTAAGAAAGCACACCGGCCACTGAATCATATTTCGGCGTAACCGGCATCACCGCACCTTTAAAATCCCCATGCAACAAATTGTTCATAACAATATATCCTGCGCGTGTTTCTCGTTGAGAAGCACCAACAACAGCGATTGAACGGGGTTTAAGTAGGGGATCAAGATGATTCATAGACATATCCTAGCAATGCACGTAAGTTCATCGTAACTTACTTTGCACTCACAGGTTGATGGCAAATTCACCGAATTCAGATGAATAAGCAAACACTGCATAAAGTTTGTGAAATAGGTCACCCACTAATGGTGTATAATCCCAAAGTTAACTTGATTCTAAACCGACGTATCGGCATGATTTATAGTAATTATTATTAAGGATATAGAGCTTTCCATGAAAAAATTTGCAATTGTGACTTTGCCACTGCTCTTGGCTGCGTGTGTATCTGACGACTACGTTACCAATGTCACTTCAGATAGTTATCAAGAAGAGTACAAGACGGCCAAAGTTGAAGCTCCAGTTGTATCTCAATCTGAGCAAACAGGCGTTGTTGAAGAAAACGTTGTCAACGTGATCAGAACTGAACCTGTTGAACAGAAAGTCACTCAAACGACTAAAGCTAAGCCAGTTGCAGTAGTGACAGGACCAACGAAGAAACAACAAGACATGAACCAGCGTTTTGGTTACACAGTTCAAGTTGTTGCTGTTGGCAGCCAAAGTAAAGTCGATTCTTTCGTGAAAATGCTACCTACGACTTCTCAGCCAGTTTGGGAAAACTACAAAATGGTTAACGGCACTAAGTGGTTCACGGTACTTTATGGTGACTACGCAACACGCTTAGAAGCTAAAAAGGCAATCTCAACACTGCCGAACACTTTCCAAAACTTGAAGCCGTTCGTTAAGAGCATTGATGACATCAAGAACTCTGAATACCCAACGCTTAACAAGTTGAACTAAGTTTTGATTCATAAAGAAGGGGCAAATGCTCCTTCTTTTGTTTTAAGACTCGCTGTTTTGTTTAATAGTTAATCGCTCGATCTTTCGAACGCAATTTTAACAATCAAAACACTGTACCTATCTCGACTTTTGTTTATCATTGAAGTCAGTACTCCTAGTTTCAAGGACCGAATTTACCCATGAACACCACAAACATCCTTCTACTTTGCGGCGGTGGATCTTCAGAGCATGAAGTATCTTTAGTTTCAGCCAATTACCTTTTTGAACAACTTAATAGCGTTGCAGATTTTAACGTTGTAAGAGTTGAAATTAAGAACGAAGGCTGGTGTCTTGATTCAGGTGAATTGGTTTATCTTGATATTAACGACCAAACCTTACGCGGTGACAATTTAGCATCTAAAGTCGATTTCATTGTGCCTTGCATACACGGTTTCCCAGGTGAAACAGGTGACATTCAATCACTGTTTGAAATGGCTAAAATTCCATACCTAGGTTGTGGTCCAGAAGCAAGCAACAACAGCTTTAACAAAATCACGTCAAAGCTTTGGTACGACGCACTTGGTATTCCAAACACGCCGTACCTGTTCTTATCAGACAACAATGATCAAGCTCACTCACAAGCAACTCAAGCATTTGAAAAGTGGGGTAAAGTGTTTGTGAAAGCGGCTCGTCAAGGTTCTTCTGTAGGTTGTTACCAAGTTAACCAAGTAGAAGATTTAAGCGAGGCTATCAACAAGGCGTTCACTTTCTCGGACCAAGTATTGGTTGAGAAATCAGTGGTGCCTAGAGAGCTAGAAATTGCTGCTTATGAAATCGATGGCGAGCTACACATCAGCAAGCCGGGTGAGGTGATTGCACCGAATGGCGCATTTTACTCTTACGAAGAGAAGTACAGTGCAGACAGCCACTCGATCACTGAAGTTGAAGCAAGTAATTTAACTGACGAACAGCGTGAATTGATTGCAGACAGCGCACGAAAAGTCTTCACCCAGATGAAGCTTCGTCACTTGTCTCGTATCGACTTCTTTTTAACGCAAGACAACGAGATCTACCTGAACGAAGTCAACACCTTCCCAGGTATGACGCCAATCTCCATGTTCCCTAAAATGGTTGAGCATGACGGCCACAAATTCAGCCAGTTCTTAGAAAACTGCGTGAGAACAAGCCTTTCTTAGGTTTCTAACTCGTTTTCGTTCACTTAGAGCTGAACCCAAAAGTGCCTTAAGCTTTCGCCAAGGCACTTTTTGTTTTTAAAGCTAGCCGTTTTTTACGAATCTATCATTTAGCCACAACTTATATCCAAGTAACAATATCCAAGTAATTACGAACCGTTTATTGCCAAGGTATTAGCGCCTTAAACTTCATCTTCTCACTCTCAGCCGTTCCCGTGAAACCCACATATTGGGCTGGCATGGCAGGGCTAAGCCAGCGACCAAAGTCCTGAATCTCTCTAACCTTAAGACCTTGTTTCGACAACTCTTGTGCAGCACCAACACGAATCGAATTTCCAGAGAAATGGTGATTTTCTGGCAGTTGAAGTAAGTCGCTAGCTCTTCTCAATATCCTATAGATGGACGAATCATCTAAAGGCTGCAAACCAATATTCTCATGCTTGTCTATCGCACGAAATACTGGCAACTCATCTTGTATACCAGTAAACGAAAGCCAACGTTGAAGTGCAACACTGGCTATTTGTGACAACTGATAAGCCGAATCTTTGACTGTTACTTGGTAATGATCTTCAACGTACTCAACATCACTCATCGATAACAACTTAAGCTCTGAGCGCTTTAAAGCACACTCGAACATCACGTTATAAATAGCAATGTCTCTGATCTCTTTCAGGTTTGCTTTCTCATGGGAGAGTAACGTATTCAAATCAGTGAGATGCACAGATGTCATAGCATTGGTTTGTTTAGCGTCACCGGCCATTTGAGATTGTAAGTGGAGTAGGGTAAAGCGAACTTGCCTGTGCTTGATCGGGTTAGCAAAGCTCAACACAGTATGTAACATGCTAAGCGTTGCAGTGTAACGTTTTAGCGATGCGTATTTTCTATCGTTAGACTCCGTTTCAAGAAAACGACGAACAGCGGTTATAGATGCGGGAAGTGTGTTAATACGATGTTTGGTACAGAACGCATGATAGCGATTCCAATCACTGTAAATGCCCAACAGTGAATTGCAAGAGTATTGAAATCCTGTCAACTCATCTATAATTTCTATTGTCGCGTTGCTGTTTAATTTTTCAATAAATGAATTAATTATCACAGAGTCAGTTAAAATAGGGACTTTTTTTCTCAAATTACCATACCTCGACAGGTGTTTTTACCATATTATGCTTGATATCATTATTAGTATACTTATGATTAATGCAGTGAAAACAGAAAGATGATTAATAGATATGGCTAATTCAATTTACCGAAGCGTCCATCTTCAATCGATAGATGCTAACAACACAGTTTGGCGTGCTAAGTTAAAAAACAACGTTATTCAGGGCAACCTAGCTGCCGTGAAAAAGAGTATTGATTGGTGGATTGATACCGCATCTATTATTGATCCAAAAGAATTCATGTCATTAAATAAGTCGAGAGGAACTGGTGGCTCGACTGAAAACTTCAACGGCTACCAAATCAAGAATGACACCGGTGAGCCTAATGCGTGGTATTGCATGTTTAACGGTCGCTTAATCAAAGGCGGCAAGGTTGCAATCCAACGCCATATAGAAGCTTACTTACTCGCAAAACAAAAAGCAGAGCAACAAAAGAAGTAAATTATGAGCCTAGTATATTCAACAGAAACAGGTCGCATTAAGCCTGAAGAAGAGAAAGTCCAACGTCCTAAAGGCGATGGTATCGTTCGAATCCAAAAAGAAACCAAAGGCCGTAAAGGCAAAGGCGTTTCTGTCGTAACTGGCTTAGACCTAGATGACGCACCATTAAAACTAATGGCAGCAGAACTCAAGAAAGTTTGCGGCTGCGGTGGCTCAGTAAAAGATGGCAACATCGAAATTCAAGGTGACGCGCGCGACAAGATCAAAGCGCACCTTGAAAAGAAAGGCTACAAAGTTAAATTTGCTGGCGGTTAATCTCTAACTAATACCAGGGTTAAAATCGAAGATTATTATCACTGGTTATTAGGTATTTTATGGTAAATAGCCAGTTTGGTTAAATACACAGTATAAATTAGAGAATATCGGCACAATACAAAGGCAGGGCATCACACAAAGATACCTGCCTTATAAACATCAAAATCCATTTAACATAACGTACATAATACGCACTGATACTGTAAGACCCAGATAGTAATGTCACTATTTTCCAAAGCTATCCTTATCATCGTTTCCCCTTAAACCCTTAATACAACTGGTGCCTCAAGCATATTGAGTTCACCAGCATTCTCTAAATGCTCTTTTAACCCAACCATTATATGTGTGGCCAACATCTACATGATTCGTTTACACAAGGCAGATCAACGAGAACATTTGTTCTGTCTGTCTGACTTACATCTTCTTGTACTCATGATTCAGCGCGCTGTGTGTAAACCTTGTGGGCATTGCTGTCGTTTCTTTTTCAGATTTCACACACGCCACCGTGTTTCTTGTTGGCTACACGCGTTGAATTCTGTTTTGGGTTATCCACTAAGCCAGTTAAGTTTTCTCACACGAGCTCGTCTGTAAGCTTCCATGCTGAGTTTTTTAAACCCAACTTACAGCTCGCTCTAAAGTTTGTGTTTGTTGGTTCGATTATTGGATTACTCTGTGTGTTCATCAGATCTCCGTAATGTCATGAACAGACATGTTCACATGGGTTAAGTCACTTTACCGAAACTCACAAACATCCATGCTCGCGGTTATTTGCCTTTAGACTATCGTTGGAATGTATTTAAGGTTCACTTTGACCGTGCTACCTTGGTCACGAACGACGCGAGTTTAATCCGAAAGAATTGCTCAGTTTTGCGTATTAGCGCGACGAACATCGTCAGCTCGTCGAACGCCACGGTCGAATTGATTCCCCCAAAATATTATCCCCCGAAAGCGCATCCGCTGCCGTTTCGGGGGGGAACGTCGTATACCAAAGATACCTTGGGTTCAAACACACACACAGATATTATTAAGTTGTCGCTCCACTATATTGCTCACTAAGAGTCCATTGAGGTTTGGACTACATTGAGGAGCCTACTTATATAAATCGTGGTGATATTTTTCAACGCATAAAACAAATCTATAAATCAGATACATCATTTTCATCGGAAGATTCTTTTTGGTCATAAAAGTAATCTAACTTCTCTTCTAATTCAGATTCAACAGAATCTAAAGAAATTTCCTGTTCGGCAAAAGATCTTAAAACACTATTTACAATTTTATCTTCTAAACCATATTTAGAAACTATGTCATTCATTGAGTACATATTTTCAAGACGATGTAATTTATGTGCAGGATTTAAATCTTGACACAAGTCTGTTAGGTCAAGTTCATATATTTCTTTATTTATCAGACCTAAAACCTCATCTAGATATTCTTCATCAATCAACTTCCTATAAAAATACAAATCCATTGGTTTGGTTTCTATAATGCTCGCGTCTTTTGATATATATTTTGAGTTAATCATAAACCTCACCAAATGACTAAAATCATAAGTTCTTAAAACTGAAACATCAAAATCATCACTATATGGTCTAATGAACTTTTCATTTAGTAAATATGGAACAAGTAGGTACTCGAAAAAGTAAACCTGATCTATTTCATAAAGAAAGTCTAGAGTTTTATTAACCTTATTTCTAAATTCTACGTTTTTTAAACAGTTGCTGTAAAACTGTTCTTTTTTATTATGATGAAGACCTTCAACATGTTTTGCAGCATAAAATTCCTGAAAACTTTTATGCATAAACTTATAATTATTTCTGCCATCCGATATAACTATATTACATACCTTAGTTAGACATCGAAATAAAGGTGTAACATTCGAACTATCAAGTTTCTTCTTTTTTAAAATACTTTCAGATAACTTGTCAAATTCATTGTTATTAAACTCATAAATGTCATCACACCCAAGCTTATATGAGATATTATACACAACTTCTAATATTTGATAATCATGAAGACCAATACCTATCTCTCGATCAACTCTCTTACCTGACTTAGTCCCATCATGAACTCTTAGTAACGTACTAAATACATTTTCATAGAATTGCGACATCGTTTCAGGAAGGTGTTTCCAATGCTCATACGTAACATTAATTAAAACGGCCAGCAATGGCGTTTTAATTACACCCGACACAAATTTACTCTTATATATTTCCCTTATAGCCTCTTGCGCTCTTAACTTATCACCGCTAGCTTTTAAAATTATTTCAAAAGCTTGTTCTCTGTTTATATCCATTAATTTGTAGTTGGTGGAAAACTGATTTTTAGTTATTTGAAGATCAGGTCTAGTCGTCACCGTGATACTCGTATTAGGATATTTTTGGTGTAATTTTGTTATTTCACTGACACAAGTATCCATTAAATAACTAGGTAACTCGTCGAAAGCATCAAAAAACAGTATCAAGTTACCATCTGTAAGTAACTTTTCAAGGAATGAAACATTCACACTCAGCCCATTATTGTTAAGCCAATCACAAAGTTGCTGTTCTAAACCTCCATCTCTGAAATACTTCAATTCAAAGAAAATTGGAATCTCATGTGATTCTTTTTCAAGAACTATTTTTTTCATCAGATATCTTAGCATAGTTGACTTACCATGACCTGCAACACCAGAAATTACATTAATATGCCTTGATTTGATAAATAACTTTTCGGCTGAAACTTCAATATTATCTGATGTTTTCATATTTATCGGGACATAAACTTCATCAATAAACACTTTCTTATCTGGGTTTGTGATTGTATAGAAATAGAAATAGCTAACTACTTTCTCTGAGTAACATTCCATTTCCTTTTTCCCAGCATAATTACTCCATTTTTCAAAAAGTTTTTTCTTAATAAATTTAACAATCTCCGAAGCTTCATTTCCTGATACTTTTTTTATAGCTGAATCAGCACTTACACTAACTAAATCCATATATAATTCTCCTGTTATTGCTAGTGATTAAAATTAAAAAAACAAACCTAGGTTATAAAATGCGAATTCACCAACGACTTTACTTCGCTTATGTAAAAACTAACAACCTGATAGTCATAATTTATTTTCTCATGTTGAGTATCGACATTTTATGATGGACATTGATACTTGTGCCGTTTCTCTGCTGTAAAACCAGATACACCCTATCCTTGGCTCTAGCTCCTCTCCTGCGTTTAACGTACCGCTCATTCAATAGCGCATTTTTTAACACATCGAAAACGTGTAACGGCTAGCCAATCTATCCCAATAGCATTTCTGTGTTTTAAGCTAATTGCCATAGTTTTTTCATATTGAAACTTAGTAGCAATTAGATCAAAAATATTTACTACTCTCATTTTTAGTAGCGTAATTATATAAGTAAAGCTCATTTATAACAGTGATTTAAATCATTAGCTATAAAGCTAGATGCTGATAGCTCAGTCTCTTATAGATAACATAAAAAAGAACAACTTTTATAACAAAGTGGCTCTTTGGATTGGTCGGTCTTATCGGGGTTTTTGTAGCGTTTTCTTGTCGTGTTCGCCTTGACCACTCGTCCATTTCTAAGCGTGTAGCCCTTCATTAGCTGGCCGTTTTGCTTTCGGCCTTTGCACTTGTGTCCTTTCATTCGGAATCTCCAGTTTTCGTATCCGTTGCTCTTGGCCTTTTTGCATTCGCTTTATCCAGTTGATGTCCGTTTTCAAAGCTGCAATCGTGCCAAGGCTTGAGATTCAACCTGTAATAAGATCGATGATTAACGCATCAAGGAACGCCATCACTTTGTTTTCCATCGAGATGCGTAGTATTCAAGTAGGTATCCGCATGCCTAGCATATCAACCACAACAGCACCCACTACAAACCAATAAGGGTTAGGGATGCTCTGCAGTGCATTGAAGCCTTGTTCGACATATGGCGCGTAATTGGGAATGAAAGACAAGATGAGTGCTACGAAAGATTAAATAGCTAACAAAGTGTTTCGATAAAATTGAGTTTAAAAGTGACACTGCAACATAACTACCCTCCACTTTAATTGATGAACAGTAACAATTGCCTCGTGACTCGTTATTACAGCAAGCCATAAAACTTGCACACACCACTCTGATTACAACAAACCGAGCCGCTTTAAATTTAACTGTATAAATATACAGTTAAATTGTTACCCCCGTAAAAACCGTACTTATTGAGCAAATAACATTCAGAATCAAGGCTCTGCGTTCAGATTTTAAACTTCCATTTGGTTAAATGAACCTCTTTACTGTATAACCTGAGCTCTGCGTTAGTTTTAGGTATACCGATTCCACCTAGGGCAATACTCAAATAGAATCTTCGATTGCGCCAACTCTAAGGCATTGCGCATTACATTCGAATCACGTGTACGGGTTAGTATCATGAGCGACAAAGCATTCCGAAAACTCAACATATTCCTTTCGATTTTTTGCCTAGCAATCACGCTAGTGTCGTTGATCTTTTTTAATACGCTCATGAATAAGAGCTACGTTATTACACCCGACAAATACCCTACACGCGTTAACACAGACAGAGACCACGATGGTGGCACCGTAGGCTCATTACATAAGTCGAAGATGGAATTGAGTTACAGTGTGACTTCGAACGAACCTATAGCTTACCCTTCTGTGAAATTGAATTCGTT
This sequence comes from Vibrio sp. 10N.222.55.B11, assembly GCF_041473705.1. Taxonomy (NCBI): domain Bacteria; kingdom Pseudomonadati; phylum Pseudomonadota; class Gammaproteobacteria; order Vibrionales; family Vibrionaceae; genus Vibrio; species Vibrio sp. 10N.222.55.B11. The sequence goes on along the minus strand of NZ_JBFRST010000028.1, from coordinate 69,405 downwards.
ATATCGATACAAGGTAAAGGGCTCGATCTCTCTACGTACGATTCGGTCACCATTAATATGGATTACCAAGGCCAAGAAGACCCAAGGTTTCGCTTCTACATTCGTAATTACGACAAGAATTACAGCGTGAAAGGCGATGCTATGTCGAATAAGTTCAATCGCTTAGACTTCTCGTTACCAGATAAAAACCACATCGACTTAAACTACTTCAACGTTCCTTTTTGGTGGATTGATCATTACAACCAACCGATTACTAGTAGCGCGGTAGACATTACAAACGCGGTGTCTGTTGAGCTCGGGCTTGGAGCGAGCACGCTTGATGGACATCATTCACTTAAGATCTCGAGCATTGTTTTCCACGGTAAAATCATCAGCAAAGCTTTGTTAGGCGAACTCCTAATTGGATTATGGGTGACGTATGCCATCTATTATGTGGGTTGTGCGTTACATATCGCGCAAAGAAGCAAAACGCGTGCAGCAGAGCAACAACGCTATTTGACCGAAGAAATTGAAGAGCTCAAGGTAAAGGCAACAACCGATCCGTTGACCGGATGTAGAAACCGAACCGAAGCGTTAGATACCTTCTATGATTTCGAATGGCTGGCGCAACAAGGAAAAACGATTCACATCGCGTTGTTTGATTTAGACCATTTTAAGCAGATCAATGATCAACATGGCCATGAAGTGGGTGACAAAGTACTTATTCAGTTTGTCGCAACGGCGAACGAGAGCCTTGGTGAGCAGTACTTGCTTTATCGCTGGGGTGGTGGAGGAGTTTCTACTCGTTTGCCTGGAACAAACTGCGCTACAGTGTAACGAATCTATCAATGATTTTTACCTAGCAATGGACCAAAGCCCTTGGCCTAATGCGCTTAAAGTGACGACTTCGACCGAAGTAACGCAGCTTAACGAGCATGAATCGATACGTACTGCCATCAAACGTGCAGACAAAGCGCTCTACCAAGCGAAAGACAACGGACGAAACCAAGTCGTTACGTTTTATTAAGCCTCGCTAGACTGGACTGCAGTTACACATTCAACTCTCTGCTAATACTCAATCACACGCCATTAATGCCCTGTCGATATCTACTCTCCAATTAAGCACCCGTTAGATTCTTAAGTGCTGACCAAACAAGCCCATAAGCTTTGCTGTCTCATCAGAACTTAAATCGATTCGTATGACTATAAGCGCGCTCTCGCCATCTGCTATAACACCATCTGTAATAACACCGTTTGCTATAACACCATCGATAGCATTCTCAGGTTGATACTTATCGTTCCTGAATCGCTCTATAAACCGCTCTTCCGTACGCCTCTAAGCTTCCTAACCATTTGTTTTAAAAGTCCACATATTTGGCTAGTAACGCGCGCTCTAACCAGTGGTAAGTCACTCGCGGTATCGGTTTGAACATTACCGTCGCTACTTATCTCGCGCTGTTTTTAGATGAAATCCTCATTTGTCTGCTTCTGAACATTCATACACTCGTATCCGCAAAAAATAGAAGTCACAACGTCACTAGCCTTAAAAAACGCCACATTTTTAACCACTTAGACGTGGTGACATAAATGCTGACACCTAAAATGGCGATTGTTTTACTTTCAGATCTTGCTGTAATTTAATTACAACTCAAAGCCAAGAAAAGCCTGAAAAGTGGATTACTCCGACGTAACTTGCTGAATATAAGGTATTTAATGGTTTTTGGTAGATTGGGATTTAGGGTAACTAAAGAGTTGGGGTGTACGAGATAATATACTAGAGGGTAATATATTTAGTTATAGTGCATTACGGTGTTAAAAAAGAAGGGCTGATGCCCTACTCTTCTTTATTACTCATTTCTTCACGAATTTGCTCAGCAACAATTTTGATCGCTTGTCCTGTGCTGATGCCTTGAGTCATCATTTCTTGAATTCGTTCAACAGCTTTCTGTTGTTCTTCGTGAGAAAGGGTTGGTAAGTCGTTTAGCATGCTCTGCTCCTTTATTTAGGAGCAGAACTATATAAGGACTGTTAGTAACTAGCAAGGAAATTGATTGAAGCACCCATTGCATTTTCGTTTGTGTAGTTCGCACTTAGATCTAACTGGAACAAGTTGAGTGGCGAGATACCAATACCGGCTGTGACTGTTCCTTCCGAATCAGAGTAAGCTAGGTTCTTGTAGTACCCTCCCCTTAGCTTAAGTTGACGTAACAGGTCGACTTCAGTACCAACACGAATCATCTGTTCGTTGTCTTCGAACGAAGTAAACTTCTCTGCTTCATTCAAATCATAATCAACACTCAACGTAAAGTAATCAGAAACGATCCCCGCACCAACAGTGTAGACAGGCCCCAGGTTATAAGAATGACTCGATGTTACTGTTCTTGTAGCCCCTGTGCTGCTTGTTAGCTGTTGGCTAACGGATTTAGTTTCAATCTCACGGTCTATAATATTCGTTGCAGAAAAACCCACTCTAAATGGGCCGTAAAACCAAAGCGCACCTGCATCAATATTAAATGTAGTTTCCGCGGTGTCGTTTTCTCGAACATCACTTAGATCGTAGTTTTGTGCCGAGGCAATGTAGTTATACGTATAGATTCTTTGGAGTTTTGGAGAAATACCAAACGACAAATGTTGTCCCATGAACGTTTGATATTTTGCTAATGATATACCAGCTTCCATAATGCCAATAGAAACAGCTTTAACAGCAGTTAACTCAGCATTAACCAAGTCACTATTAGCAGCGTCACTAGATGTATCAGGGGTTACAAATGATTCAGTGTATGCTTTTGCAAATACGTTTGCTGCAATATACTGATTTGGTAGAGCGAATGCTACAACACCACCTAAATCAACATTCAGGCTATCACCATTAAGAGCATCTAGATCAGAACCAGTCACAGTACCTGACTCAATGCTGTCAACTAAATTATCGATATCATCAACTAAGTTATTAGGGTCATTATAATTACCGCCAAAACTTGGCGTGATCATTCCCATGTCATCATTACGACGATAAATGGCAACAAGTGCTGGGTTATAGAATGGAGCAGTTAGGAAGTTTGCTGAAACAACACCAACACCACCCATCGCATCACCACGCGCTTCAATGGCGTAGTTTGCTGCTGAAAGAGGAAGACTGGCGAATGCAATTGACGCTGCGAGTAGTTTTGTAGTTTTTTTCATGCCGTTTATCTTTGTTAGATCCCTTACATAGTTAACGGCACAATTTTAAATTACTTTAACTCTTCTTCGCTAGAAATATCATAAGTTTTACTGATAGTTTGTGCTTGTTCTATCGCTATGTCGCCTTGCCAGCGTGAATGCACCATTGAAACCGCTAAAACATAGCGATCATTAGGAAGTTCTTCACCAGTAAGGTTCATTGGATAATCAGATTCGTAGCTCTTGCCCCAGACCTGTTCATAGTGTTCATCAACGTAATCGTACAAACCGATTTCGAGCTTAGGGAGCGGACAATAAGGATTGAGTAGTTCTTTTTTATCGATTCGCCACGTGTCTTTTGATGCCCAGCGAACTTGTTGACGCATGGCAACTTCACCCAAAACAACCCAAGTGCTCCAAGACTTTCCGCCATCACCTTTAACGCTTAAACGGTATAAACCGGATTCAAGTTGAGAGGCTAAATTGTAACGCTTGCGGTATAGACTCACCGATGCGTTGTTAACCACTTCACTGTCTTTGGTTAACTCACTGTCCGAAGAAACGATCTTATCGACCCACTTCTCGAAGGTAATGTCTTGAATGTTGTTTTCGGATTCAACATTAATCGATACACGAAAGGTATCTCGGCCAGGGCTTTGAATGATGTGTCTTTTAACGACGACTGAACTAATCCAATCTGGGAGTGTTTTTCTGGTGAGAGTTTTACCACAATCTTTGTTCAATGCTTGATCGAACAGTTCATTGAGGTGATCTTCTCGTGATTGAGACGAGTTGATTTGCCAAACTTCCACTAATGAGTCAAACATCTGAGGTAAATCATTATCTAGCAGATGTTTATGAACTTGAGTCAGAGCATCGCTGCTCTTAAACCAATCCGTTGCTTGCGCGGTATTCGCTACGCAAGAAAACATTAATAGTGGAAGTAAGGCTATTCTCATTACGCTTTCATCTTGTAACCAACGCCACGCAGCGTTTCAATTTCTAGACCCGGCAGTTTCTGTCTTAGTTGCAGAACGTGCGTGTCTACCGTACGTGTTGTTGGGAAATGGTTGTAACCCCATACATGGTCAAGCAGCTCATCACGTGTAAACACACGTCCAAGGTTACTTGCCAAGAACAGTAGAAGGTCAAATTCAGTGCGCGTTAACGTTACTTCCTGTTCATTGAAAAACACTTCACGTGTCGCTTTATCGATAACAAGATTCTGAGCGATAACTTTTGATGCATCTTGTTCTTCAGAATCTGGCAGGCGAAGTTGAGCACGAATTCGAGCAAATAGCTCAGCCTCTGCGAATGGCTTTGTTAAGTAGTCGTTTGCACCTGAATCTAGGCCCGCTACTTTGTCTTTTACTGTCACGAGAGCCGTCAGCAAAATAACTGGGATATCTTTCTTTTTCTTCCAACCTGGAAGTGAATCTACTGAGTCGCCATCAGGAAGTTGACGGTCTAGAATCACTAGATCCGCTTGTTCCCAGTAGCCTTCAACTTCAGAGATCAGTTCTGCATGCAAACATTCATATCCAGCTTGCTCAAGGCTAACTAATAAACCGTCAGCTAAATTTTTATCATCTTCAACGAGAAGCAATGTCTGTTTCACAAGGTATCTCCAAAATAAATGTTGTTGGGGGGCCGATAAGCGTCATGTGACCGCCCATTTTTCCAACCATAGATTCCACTATCGTCAGACCTAAACCGAGTCCACTCTTACTTACGAATGGCTTTCTTAGTTGCCCCCAATCTTTGCGAGACAAGTCTCCATTATCTATAACTTTGAATGTCAGCTTCTTGTCAGAAGTATTCAGTTCTAGAATTACTGGAGCCACACCGTATTTCACGGCATTTCTGATTAGGTTATCGATGCACGTTCCCAACCAATATACGTTCACTTTTGCAGCTATATCTTTGTTTACACGGAGTTCAATCCCCGGCGCAAAGTCTTCTTCAACTTTGTATTGGAGCCACTCTTCAACACTTGGCACCCACTCTGTTGCGAGCGGTTGATTATCTGATTGCAGGTAATCTTTACTTGCTTCCGCCAACTGTCTTAAACGGCGTGTATCTTCACACAGCCTACGGAACTCATCATATACCGATTCTGGTAAGTGTTCGAACTCACGCCTGAACCCTTCCACCGTCAATGACAAACTCGCAATCGGCGTTCTTAATTCGTGCGTTAGGATTTGAAGAACCAGCATGCGACTCTTCATCTCTTGTTTCTTGCTGTTCCAGCGGTAAATCGCCCAACCTAAGACAAGCATGATGTTGGCAATAACCAAGATAAACATGGCGACTTGCAGAAGCTCTGAATGATCTTCTATTTCCCAACACACATTACCACGCTGGACAAAACAGCTTTTACCTTCTGAAGACAAGCTAAACGATAACCCAGCAAGCGTGGCATTTTCGTTCCAGACTGATTTTTTATACAGGTAATATCTGTCGCCGCGTTTTACCCACATCTCATCAAGCTCAACAAACATACTGGCACCCGCTAACAGCGCGGTGGTTGCTTCGCTATCCATTTGTTGCAAGCGAGACAGTAGTTCATCGTGTTCGGTGTTTGGTCGCTCTTGAATATGCATAAAGCGCTTCAGAGAGTCGAATTTTTCTGGGTACTTCTCAACGTATCGTGCCGCATAAGAACCGCCGCCAGGGTGAATCAAACCACTACGGCTAAACCAACGGTCAGAAAGCTTGGTGCCTTTACACATTGCACGAGTAAAAACTAAAGGCTCAGTAATCAAAGGGCTTAACGGCAGTTTACCACTACAGGTTTTTGATAACTGGTACAAGCGCTGAATGTCTTTTAACGGGTACTCTGCTGTTTGTGGCAGCATAGAAGACGGCATGATCAAACGTGTTGGATAATCAGCCTGTAGCACTCGAATATCGTAAGATTCGATTGCCGTTTCATGATCAAAGAGTTTGGTGAAATTATCGATACGCTCAGGTAAAGAGTCAGCAAATGCGTTTGCAGACACAGACAACGTAGCGATAAGAAGAGTAAATGTTCTTTTGATGATCACAAACCAACGCAAATTCATATAGATCAACCAAATATATACCATTCGCTATCAAAGATAAATTTTTAACCGCATGAAAAACTTTGAGAATGGCGAGCTACAGAGATAAAGGCCAATATATTACGGCCACATTGTACATACGTACTAGTAGGCTGATTGGCAAGCCAAACCTCAATTGCGACAAGTTTTGCATCAGGCTTCGTCAACTTCGTATCAACTGAGATCACACATAGAGTCGCTTTCGTAAGATAAAAAAAGGAGCTCAAATGAGCTCCTTATCGAGTTGTTACATATTGTTTAGAGGTGATCTCTATAGATGTTCTAAGATACTTAGACAACTCTTTTTAGCGTCGCCAAACAGCATCTGCGTGTTCTCTTTGAAGAACAGTGGGTTTTGCACACCGGCGTAACCTGTGTTCATCGAACGCTTGAATACGATAACATTCTGAGCGTTCCAAACTTCAAGTACTGGCATACCAGCAATTGGGCTGTTTGGATCTTCAAGTGCTGCAGGGTTTACGGTGTCATTCGCACCAATTACCAATACAGTATCTGTCTCATCGAAGTCATCGTTGATTTCGTCCATTTCTAGAACGATATCGTAAGGCACTTTCGCTTCAGCAAGCAGTACGTTCATGTGACCCGGTAACCTACCAGCAACTGGGTGGATACCAAATCGAACATTAATGCCCTGCGCTCGTAGCTTCTCAGTGATTTCATGCACTGGGTATTGTGCTTGAGCTACTGCCATGCCGTATCCAGGAGTGATGATTACTGACTTAGAGTTTTTCAGCATATCAGCCACATCTTCAGCTGATGTTTCGCGGTGTTCACCTTGCTCTTCATCGCCATCAGACACAACCACTTCTTGGCCGAATCCACCAGCAATAACGCTGATGAAAGAGCGGTTCATCGCCTTACACATAATGTAAGACAGAATCGCACCCGACGAACCAACCAATGCACCAGTTACGATAAGCAGATCGTTTGCAAGCATGAAACCTGCCGCTGCTGCTGCCCAACCAGAGTACGAGTTAAGCATAGAGACAACTACTGGCATATCTGCACCGCCAATCGATGCCACTAGGTGGTAACCGAATGCGAATGCGATAAGTGTCATCACCATTAGTGCGAACATGCTGCCGTCTGCTTTAACGAACATGATCATCAGCAGTGTAGAAACTACGATAGCCGCTAGATTCCACTTGTGCTTATGAGGGATGTTCAATGCAGACGAAGAGATAACGCCACGAAGCTTACCAAACGCAACAATAGAACCCGTGAACGTCACCGCACCGATAAACACGCCAAGGAACACTTCCACTAGATGGATAACGTGCTCTGCATGAATATCTGCAGGGTTGATAGAAACAGCAGCAGGTGGATCGATGTAGCTGTTGTAACCTACAAGTACTGCAGCCATACCTACGAAGCTGTGCAGAATTGCAACCAGCTCTGGCATTTCAGTCATTTCTACTTTTCTTGCGTAGTGGATACCAATACCACCACCGATCACCATAGCAATGATGATCCACACAATACCAGCAGAGTGAGGGCCAAAGATCGTTGCGATCAACGCGATTGCCATACCCGTGATACCGTAATAGTTACCTGCACGCGCAGATTCCTGTTTCGATAACCCAGCCAAGCTCATAATAAAGAATACAGCAGCAACAATATAAGCTGCTTGTACTAATCCTTCAGACATCTGTTACTCCTTAGTCTTTACGGAACATTTCAAGCATACGTTTGGTCACGGTAAAGCCACCAAAGATATTGATACTTGCAATTAATACGGCAATAAATGATAAGAACGTGACGACGCCACTTCCTTGCCCGATCTGTAACAGTGCACCTACTACAATGATGCCTGAAATCGCGTTAGTCACGGACATCAAAGGCGTATGCAGAGAATGGCTTACATTCCAAACTACGTAATAACCCACCACACAAGCGAGAACAAAAACGGTAAAGTGAGATAAGAACGCAGCTGGAGCAACCGAAGCTACCCAAGCGAATGCACCAACAGCTACCGCCATACCCGCCACTTTCTTAATTGGAGAAACAGGTTCTTCAACTTTAGGCTCTGGTTTGGCCGCTTTTGGCTTAACTTGTTGTGGTTGAGCTGAAACTTGAATTGGTGGAGCTGGCCAAGTGACCTCGCCCTCTTTAACCACAGTAACACCACGCAGAACAACATCTTCAAAGTCGATTTTGATGTTGCCATCTTTCTCTTTGCAAAGCAGTTTCAGAAGGTTAACTAGGTTCGTTGCATACAGTTGAGATGATTGAGTCGGCAGTCGACCAACCATATCAGTGTAACCAACCACCTTCACACCATTAGCCGTTGTAATGACTTGATCCGCAACCGTGTATTCACAGTTACCGCCATTGGCCGCCGCAAGGTCTACAATCACACTACCTGCACTCATGCTGTCTACCATCTCTTTGGTAATCAGCTTCGGAGCCGGGCGACCTGGAATCAGCGCCGTTGTAATGATGATATCAACGTCTTTTGCTTGAGCTGCATAAAGCTCTTCCGCTTTCTTATTGAATGCTTCAGACATCTCTTTTGCGTAGCCGTCACCAGCACTGGTATCTTCCTTGAAATCCACTTCCAAGAATTCAGCACCCATCGACTCAACTTGTTCTTTAACTTCAGGACGAACATCGAATGAACGAACGATTGCACCTAAGCTACCCGCAGCGCCGATTGCCGCTAGGCCAGCAACACCAGCACCTGCAACCAGTACTTTTGCTGGCGGAACTTTACCCGCAGCCGTAATCTGACCCGTGAAGAATCGACCAAACTCATGCGCCGCTTCAACAACAGCACGATAACCCGCGATGTTTGCCATAGAACTCAATGCATCTAACGCCTGAGCTCTTGAAATTCGTGGTACAGAATCCATCGCCATCACGTTGATGTTACGACTGGACAATTGTTCCATTAATTCTGGATTTTGGGCAGGCCAAATAAAGCTGACCAATGTTGCGCCATCTTTAAGAAGATCGATTTCATTTTTAGACTCGTCAACGATCGGAGCGTTAACTTTAAAGATAATATCGGATTTCCAAGCTTCATCTGCGGTGACAACTTTTGCTCCAGCTTGTTCATAAGCTGCATCTTCAAAACTTGCTAACGCACCTGCTTGTGATTCAACACAAACTTCAAATCCTAATTTTAGAAGCTGTTCTACCGATTTCGGCGAAGCAGCGACTCGCGTTTCACCTGCGAGCGTTTCTCTTGGTACACCAATTTGCATAGCTATTCCTTGACTATTGGCACGAATGACTTATTCGTTTGTATCTAACGACAACTAATACTTCAAGCGTTTTGTTCAAAGAACAGGAAAAGTTATTACTTATAACGATTTGGACGGAATTTGAGCGCTTCATTTGGATAAATGACGACCGTCTCGAACGAAGAGGTCAAACCACTTGCCAATAATCCTTTTAATAACAACCTACTAGCTGTTCTTTGTCCCTAAAACTAAAAAGAGCTTTCAGCATATACACTGAAAGCTCTCTAAATTATGACCAACATCAATTCTAACCCTAATTGGCTAGCTAAATATATTGTCGCCCATTTGGTCGATGAACATCTGCGATTTTTTGAGCATCAATTCGTCGGCATCTTGTTTGTTTGAAACAACATCTGAACGAATAAAACGGTGAGTTTTGATTTCACCATCGAATTCTTTCTCGATTCGCCCAGCAACACGGTATTGACCAGATTCTGCAATGGCATCTTGATAGATATTGAAACCCTTATATTCGACTGGCTCAATCTCTACTTTTTGTTCGGTTTTTTCTTTGCCACCAAATAATCTAGAAAAGAATCCCACGTTTTTACTCCTTAAATGACCGTATTCACCCTAAACTATCATGACTGTTTACGGTTCAACAACGGCTTTTCATACCATTGCAATTCTACGTCATCGTCAAAATTGTGTTGACTAAATATAACAGGCACATTGTCATCACGTTCACGTCTTCGATCGTCAATAATCATACTTTCTGCATTTTTGACCGCGATCTCACTATTGCGTTTATAGAGCACCAATTTGTCTTCTGGCAATGCTGACAGAAAATCGATATCAAAACGAATATAGATAGGTTTTAGCTGACCCAAAGCCAAGCACGCGAGATCGGCCAACTGTTCGTTGGTATAACTAGACACATATTCCTCGGTAGCCAATACATGACCGACCAGAGTTTCCATATAGTTATGTACATCAACACTAATTTGCATACCACACCTCCATTTGTAGCGGTTTTTCTAGTCGCAGTCGTTTCTAAAGTCACTTGAAACCATGCAATTCCTAATAGCTTTCTATAACTCAGTTATAGGTTTTACTGTCCATAGTTGAAACTTAGGCATTATTTAATCTTACTCTGACTTCATTGCAGATCTTCGTCGCTTAATGAAAAGGTCACTCAATGATAACTGATCATCAAGCCCTTTAAGTGACAGCGCCAACGTAAGAGCAGCAGAGCAGATTTTGTTAAGTATCTATAACGACTAATTAATTTCTCATATATACTGTGTAGTTCGTTCTAAGGTTAATAGCAACTCAAATACATATAAAAATGATTGCACCAATAGCGACCTATGACTATGTTTTTGCTCTAATTTAGGCAAAAAGCTTGGCAATCGCTTGTTTAACCGTATCCTACGCATAGTATTAAATAATAAGATCATCAATATAGTTAGGCTCACCACATAAATGGCATCATCTTTTGTAACGTCGAGCATGTTTCGATTTTGCTTCCCTTTAGTCCTGTTAACAATTTTGCTCGTTGGTATGGACAACGTCATTCTCGTGACGGACTCAAATTTAGGGTTTGCTAGCAACCTCCCTTACATTTTATTGAGCGTTGCGGTTCTGCTATGCCATACGTTCAGACAAGGTCGAATGGCGATGGTATCGGTGACCATGCTTGTCGCTTATCTGATCATCCAAGTTCGCTTACAAACGCCTCTCAATACTGGCACAACGCTATTAGAGCTCTCGTTACTTGCGGCATTAGTACCTGTCACTTGCTTACTTGTTTATGCCTTCCCTGATAACGGCGTAAACTCAAAGTCGATGCTGCTCTACGCCATCGTTCTTGTTCTATTTATGGTGTGGGCACAATTGATCGTCTCTCACTTCCATGCCGGCGGTTTTGAATCATGGAGTGATGGTCTTCTATTTATTGTCAGAGACTTCTCCAAACTGCCTTTTGTTTTAGTGCTGTATAGCCTTTGCTTGCTTGGCCTTACTGCCATTCTCGTGTTGGTGTATAACCGCTCTATCGATGTTGTGGTTTATAGCGCTATCCTGCTTTCTTCTTGTACGTTCATCTTCTTCGATATTCAGTACATCTCGAGCACCATGTTCTCGCTGTCAGGCACACTGATCATCGTCTATGTGATGTCTGCTAGTCATGATATGGCCTTTAATGACCAACTGACTAACATTCCAGGTCGACACGCCTTAGAAGTCGATATGAAGCACTTGGGGCGTAAGTATTCGATGGCGATGGTCGATATCGATCACTTTAAGCAATTCAACGACACCTACGGACATGACATTGGGGACGATGTGTTAAAACTGGTGGCACGCATTCTGAGAGAAACCACAGGCGGCGCTAAAGCTTATCGCTATGGTGGAGAAGAGTTCACGATTATCTTCAAAGGAAAACATTCGGAACAAGTTAAAGAGCACCTTCAAGCTCTGATTTCCGAGGTTCAAAACTACGACATGACGATTCGTAATAGTCATGAACGCCCCGACGATCATGAAGTGGGTATGAAAAAGCGTGGCAAGAAAGGCAAACCATCGGAAGTGGTGAATGTGACGGTGAGTATTGGATTGTCTGATAGTACAACCACCAGACATCCTGAAGAGGTGTTGAAGCTTGCTGACCAAGCGCTGTATAAAGCGAAAGAAACCGGTCGAAACAAACTGTGTATTGACCGTTAACAATAGTTGATAGCGAAAGATATTGAGTGCTAGAGATCTAAATAGCTTAAGCCATTAATAGCGATCTGCTTCAATAACTATCACTTCCAAGTTCAACGAGCCTCATTGATTTGAGGCCGTATGGGCTTAACTGGAAAAAAGAGCTTAATCTTGGTTGAAGAATATAACCAAGCTGCCACCTTTTAAGCTACTTCCGTAGTTAATCGTAAAACCTATTCCCACGTTATCGACCCACTCATTAAACAGGTTTGGGTTAAGCAACCAACCAACACTGCCCTCGTAGTAAGATGTGGTGCCCATAGATGCCACGGTGTCACCACCAATATCAATTCGTCTTATACTCGAGTACATCGAAGTGATGTTCTTATCCCAACGCACGAGATCATAGAAAACCTTGGCTTCATTGGCGATATACCACCCTTCAGGATGACCGACATTGCCATTATTCGCCTCGCCCCAGCCGATGCCATTAAAGTAATGCCAACTGGTGCTCAATTTATACTTTCCCCAGTCATTCTTATCTTCGTACATCAGCTTGATTTTAGGCTCGATGATGTAAGCCCAAGCATCAGTATTGAGATATACGCCATCCAGTTGGTCTTGAATAGGCTTTAGCAACGAAGCGCGATATTCATAATCATTGCGGTAGTAAGAGATGTGGTTACCGATTGCAGAGCTGAAGCTCCAATATTCGTCTAGCTGGGACACATTCGCGAATTCGACGTAGCCAGACACTACCGACTCTTTTTGAAAATCGTTTCTGTTTGCTGCCGCGTACTCGACATCGTTCTCGATTCGCAATGCAGACAAGCGTAGCGTCACCTCTTGATGGTTGTCTTCGATGTAACTTGGTAATTCAAATGTGTAAGGCAAACTCAGGGAGGTGATGTTTTGGCGACGACTTACCGAATCATTCGAACCGATGTCTTCATTGTTCAAACTAAACACTTTATTGGGGTCAAAGTTATTGATACCAAAAGTGAAAACATCGGTGTCGTTGAGCAATACACTAGTGGCAAAGCTCTGCTCTAGATCCTTTCGAAAAAGATCAGATAGCGTATTGGCATTAACAGTGGTCGCCAAAGCGGTAAAAAATAGAGGAACCGCAAGCGTCCAAGATGTGTTAGTCATAGAAAATGACTTCGAATGTGGCATTTCTTTTATCACTTAAAGTACTTCCTAGCTCAAACGCTATTAGAAGTATAAATTCAAATATCTAAAAGAGCTCGCCAACTAACGCGCAAGCTCCAAAATGTTACGTTGTACAAAGGTATTTCTACCACTTTGCTTCGCTTGATAAAGCGCTTGATCGACCTTTTCGTAAATAGACGCAATAGATTCGCCACCTTCTGGCACAAATGACAACACACCTTGTGACGCTGTCACTCTATCCGATACCGTTGAGTGTTCATGAGCGTAGTTCATCTCATGCAATGCCTCTTTAACTCGAGTCGCGTGTACCTTAGCGCCTTCACTGTCTGTATCGCTAAGAATCAGAACAAACTCTTCACCGCCATAACGACCTACAAATTCTCCCGCACGAACAAACAGCTGTTTCAAGGTATTAGCAAGCCCTTGTAAGCACTTATCCCCTTGAATATGACCATAATTATCGTTGTAAGGCTTAAAGAAGTCTACATCTAGAAGTATGACTGTCATGGATATATTACGTCTTCCGTGCCACGCTATGCTCTCTTCAAGCTTAGTATCCATATATCGACGGTTATACAATTTGGTCAGGCCATCTTCGTTGGCTTGTTGCAGCAGAAGGATGTTCAGTTCTTCGAGTTTGGCTGTGCTTTGTTTTAGCTCTCGTCTCATGTGCGCGATACGTTGCATCGCAATCAGCTTAGAATTCAAAACAACCTTGTTTACTGGCTTGATCAGGTAATCATCGCCACCAGCGTCAATCGCTTTTGCGATCATCTCAGGTTCTTCGTGACCACTAAGAAAGATGATGGGAACCCATTCTGGGAATCGGCTTCGAACCTCATTCGCCACTTCAAAACCATCCATATCAGGCATGCTGATATCAAGTAACACGAGTTCAGGATCAAAATCAGAATAAACACTCAGGGCTTCTTTTCCGCTACCGACAGCTTCTACAATATGACCCAGTTGCTTGAGTCGGATAGCAAGTTGCATCCTGTCTAGTTGAACGTCATCAACCAGCAATATGCGCATTGAAGATCCCTTTTCTATCATCACATCACCTTTATCTAGTGTTGAATATTCAAAGTAGCTCAAATTTGGGCTTAAATCATGCCCTAATCTCTATATTATATTGACTTTTTTACAGATCTTTTTAGCATTGTTTCTTTTTAAAGAGAAATACTATGTCAGACGCTACAAACAACGAACAACAAGAAATCGATTTAACCACCATCTCACCAGAACTTCGTCAAGTTATCGAATTTGATGGCGTACCAAAAGAGATGCACTTTATGGTTACTTCTATTCACGAAGTGTCTGAAGAAGCAGTACGCGAAGCTTGGGATAGTCTTCCAGCAAGCGCACAAAATGTGTTAGACAACTTCGAGCAGTTCCACGCTCTAATCTCAGTTAGCCAAGCTTTCGCTGGTGTTAACGTGATGGAAGAGTTCCCTACTCTTAAACTTCCAGAAGACATGTCTGACGAAGAAAAAGAAGAGTACCGTGCTCAACTGCTAGACCAAGTTCTACACAACTGTGTAAAAGACATGGTTAAACAAATCAAGAAAGCTCGTCGTGATGCAATCTTGAAGCGTGATTTCAAAGAAGTTTTTACTAAGTAAGTCGCTAGTCGCCTAAACTAGGCTAAGCGCTAACAGTACTACTTAGAATTAAGCCGCATGTTTCTTTAAACACGCGGCTTTTTTATATCCGCTATTTTCTGTTCGTCGATCGTTACGTCTGTATGTTCTTGTTGCTAATGTTCATATGATTCGACAAATCATATGCTTTAACACTCATATAGTGTGGCGCAAAACTGGCAGTTATACCGTATAAAAATGACGCATGTATCCATTCATGGAATCAAGACCGAATTTTCAGAACCTATAACAGGCAGTATCGCGGCAATATCGAAAAACTGACCTTGTCAGGTTTAATGCGTTACCGCGATATCTCTTTGAGCGACACTCACACCTTTAATTTGAGCGTAAACACGCTGCCCGATTTCTAGATTTAACTCATCCAGCGCCCACAATGTAATGGTTGCCCATAGGTAGCACCCAGACTCTAACTCTAGCTCGACCTCGACACTCTGCTTATTTGTGCCTTGTTGGTGCGTCTCTACGCTTTTAATGGTCACTGGAAGGATGTTACGTATCGAGGTTCCTTTCGGCTGTTCTAGCGTGATAGAGACATCATTTGCCCTAACTTGTAGCCTCACTGTCGTACCAAGCTCACTCGACACTTTCTGAACCCATAACGACGTCGACTTTCCTAACATCAGGCGAGACAGCGCATAATCGTCATTGTGTTCCGCTAATGTCGCTTCAAACAACGAGCTTTGCTCTGAGAAAGATTGCCAAGGTTGCATGGCTCTCGATGCCCAAACCTCTTCCGTCACACCCGACGAAATCACTTTGCCTTGGTCAATAATCACAAGGTGATTTGCCAAGCGTAAAATTTCATTGAGGCTATGAGTGACATAGATGATCGGGATTTGGACGGTTTCGGATAAGTTTTCCAGAAATGGCATCACTTCGCGCTTACGAGGCAAGTCGAGAGACGCTAAAGGCTCATCCATCAACAAAATGCTCGGCTTTGATAACAAAGCGCGGCCAATCGCCACACGTTGCTTCTCACCGCCAGACAAACGAGCTGGGTATCGGTAAAGCAATGAACCCAAAGACAACAGCGAGACTATTTGCTCAAAGTGCGCTTGATCGACGCTTTTCATACCGTATTTAAGGTTCGCTGCCACCTTCATATGTGGAAACAATCGCGACTCTTGGAACACATAACCGACGTTGCGTTTGTGAGTCGGCAAATTAATGCCATTTTCACTATCGAACAGTGTGGTTCCAGATACGCTGATCAGACCTTTATCGGGCTGTTTAAGGCCACTGATTGCATTGATAAGTGAGGTTTTACCCGCGCCAGAACGACCAAAAATTGCCGTAATGCCGCTACTTGGTAATTCCAAGTCGATATCAAAGAACGTTTCACCAAGTTGTTGTTGATATTGGAGGATCAAAGCACTCATGCATTGCCTCCCAAGCGTTGTGCTGACTTTTTGTTGAGCCACTCAGATAGCATCAATGAACCCAGCGCTATCACAATAGAAATGACACACAAACGCGCGGCTTCCATTTCAGCGCCAGGGGTTTCAATAAAGGTATACATAGCCAAAGGAATGGTTTGAGTTTCACCGGGAATATTTGAAACGAAGCTGATGGTCGCGCCAAACTCCCCTAGGCTTCTTGCGAATGAAAGCATGGTGCCGGTAATGACCCCTGGGATCATCAAGGGTAAAGTGATCGTGAAAAACACACGAAGAGGTGAAGCGCCTAATGTAGCAGCCGCCTCTTCAAGCTTACTGTCTACGGTTTCTAGGCTCAATCTAATAGAGCGAACCATCAGCGGCAACGCCACAACCACACAAGCGAGTGCCGCGCCCTTCCAGCTAAAGCTGAATACAATACCAAACACGTCATTGAGCCACGAACCTATGATACCTTGCCTGCCCATCATCACTAGCAGTAAATAGCCAATAACCACAGGTGGAAGTACCAAAGGTAAATGGACAATACTCTCAACAATGCTCTTACCTACAAATTGTTTCTTAGCAAGTAGCCATGCTAAGCCAATACCGATAGGGATAAGCCATAAGATTGCAAACCCAGCGACTTTTAAGCTCAGCATTAAGGCTTGGTATTCGTATTCCGATAAATACATCATTTAACGCACTTCAAATCCAAAACTGTTCAAGGTGTCTTTCGCTTTTTCGCTCTTTAGGAAAGTATAGAACTCTTCTGCCACAACTTTATCACTCAACTTCGCTACAGGGTAACGTATTGGTGTGTGCAGATCTGATGGGAAGGTCGACACTAGGTTTACTTCTTTAGAAAGCAACGCATCCGTTTTGTAGACAATGCCAAGCTTAGCTTCACTGCGCTCGACTAAGGCTAAGGCCATACGAACATTGTTACTTGGCGCCAATCGAGTTTTCACATCGTCCCATACACCTAACGTTTCTAACGCTTCTTTTGCATAGATACCAGCAGGAACCGACATGGTGTTACCCACTGCAAGCCTTTCATTAGTAAGCAGTTTAGCCCATTGTTCACCTTTTGATAGGTCTAACGTTACCGATGTCTCTTTAGGAGCAATCAGCACCAGTTCGTTTTCACATAGGTTTGTGACATTGTCACTATAAACCAATTTACGATCGACTAAATGCGTCATCCATTTCTCATTTGCCGAGATAAAAATGTCTGCTGGTGCTCCTCTTTCGATTTGTCGCACCAAAGACGACGTACTCGCGTACACAGGAATCACATCGACAGAATGGTCTTTCTCAAACTCTTCAACCAACAGATTAACCGCATTGGTCATCGACGATGCAGCGTAAACTCGTAGCTTTTCCGCAGCAAAAAGATGACTAGAACTCAATGCCGAAGTTAAAGCCATGGTTAAAAGGAAGACTCGCTTTTTCATTGTTATCACTTATCTATTGTTCGTTTAAGTTCTTTAGCTAACTTCTAAATGGCGGCTTAAGCTGTTAACTCTGGCCAAAGCAGATCAAGATTTAAGTACTCTTCGATGGCATCAGCGATTCGATTAATACCCAGCTCTTTAAGCTGTTCGTGGTCAATCGCGGTCACATCGTTGGCTCCTGCCCATTCGCAAATAAGCGACAACGCATCACTGTTGTCGAATACGCCATGCAAGTAAGTACCAAAAATCGAGTTATCTTGATTCACAGCGCCATCTAGGCTGCCAGATTCTAACTGAACCGGTAAGGCTGTTTCTTTGACATCAGTCCTACCTACGTGGATTTCATACCCTTTTACTTGTGCTGTTTTGCCATCCAGCGTCATGGTGCCGCGTACGTTGGTTAAGGTTTTCTGCTGTGTAAGGGTCGTTTCAGTATCCAGATACCCTAACCCTTCGCTGCTGCCGGGTTCCCCTTCAACGCCATCAGGATCGTGGATGATGTTACCTAACATTTGGTAGCCACCGCAGATACCCATCACTTTGCCGCCTAAGCGCAGGTGGCGTTGAATATCTTTATCCCAGCCTTGTTCTTTTAGGTAATCCAAATCTGCTCTTACCGACTTTGTACCCGGCAAGATAATTAAATCAGCATTGTTTACACGTTCGCCTTTACCGACATAACGTAAATCAATCGAAGGATTCAATCTTAACGCGTCAAAGTCTGTATGGTTGCTGATTCGGGTTAGCACTGGCACCGCCACCTTAAGCTTAGCTTCTCCGTCAGACTCTTGAGCAGAGGTAATGGCATCTTCCGCTTCTAAGTTAAAACCATGCAGATATGGCAACACACCAATCACAGGCTTGCCGGTTTTTTCCTCTAGCCAATCTAGGCCAGATTGAAGCAGTGCGATATCGCCTCTAAAACGATTTATCACAAAGCCTTTTACACGAGCTTGTTCAGATTCAGACAATAGAGCTAATGTCCCGTAGAGATGCGCAAAAACGCCACCACGGTCAATATCAGCAACGATGATCACAGGGATGTCCGCTTTCTCAGCAAATCCCATGTTAGCGATATCATTTTCACGAAGATTGATTTCGGCTGGGCTCCCCGCACCTTCAATCATCACGCTTTCATATTCTTCAGAAAGTCGGTCAAACGAATCGATAACTGTATCCATCGCCACTTTCTTGTAATCATGATAACCCGTCGCTTCCATGTTGCTCAGCGCTCGGCCTTGCAGAATCACTTGCGCGCCGGTATCTGAATTAGGCTTTAACAATACAGGGTTCATGTGAACGGTTGGCTCTATATTGCAAGCTTGCGCCTGAACCGCTTGAGCACGGCCAATTTCGCCACCATCTTTTGTCACAGCACTGTTCAACGCCATGTTTTGTGGCTTAAAAGGTGCCACTTTGATTCCTTTCCTTGCCAAAACACGGCATAAACCTGCGACCAAAACACTTTTTCCGGCATCTGACGTTGTCCCTTGAACCATAAGGGCACTTAATGGTGCTCGCATTTGTACTTAAATCCTTAATTTCTTAATTTCTTAATTTTCAATTTATAGCTGTGGGCAATATTTCTCTGCGACCATCTTAACGTCATTGCCGAGTAGATGCTCAATAAAATGAATGGAAAATGAATGTGTTACTCACTCTGGATTCAACCCCAGTGTTGTTTAATAGCTCCATCGAAACGAAGCTTGTGAACGATAACAGGCGCTTCAACAAAAAACGTACTAACGAAAAGAAACGTTTCAAATTCAGAAAAACGTTTCTACTAAAAACAACATTAAGGGATTCACCATGAAAAAAACTGTATTAGCTATCGCATCTACTATTATCCTTGCTCCTACTTTCGCAATGGCTAGTGACCACAACAGCAACAAGCACGAAAGCGCTATTGCTTATACTGGCCCAATTGAAACCGTTTCTGTTGCGACACTACTTGCCGACACAAGCATGTTCGCAGAGCAAGAAGCAATTGTGGATGGCAAGATCGTTCGTCAACTTAAGAATGACACGTTTGTCTTCTCTGATGGCCAGAGTGAAATTCAAATCGAACTTGATGATGATATCCGCCTAGCACAACCACTGACCGCTGATACAAAAGTTCGTATCTTCGGTGAATATGAAGGTGGTAAGACACCTGAAATCGAAGTGGACCACATCCAGGTTCTATAAGCGATTAATATAAAAATACCGACTTCAAATAATTGGCCTGCATATTGCAGGCTTTTTTGTATTATACTGCCGCAAAATACAATTTATATGGAGTCACCATGCTAAGTTGCACGAATAAGACTGTCCTTTTAGGACTCGCTGCACTGTGTTCATTCTCTGCGTCTGCAAACAACTTTAACTACAACACATTCGAGCTGCGCATGGGTACTAGCCCAAGTACTTTCGGTGGTGAAGTCACAACAATGTTCACTCAGAACTCTCATTTTGTTGCTCGTATCGATTCAGAATTTGAAAGTGATTGGGATGCAGCGGTAGGTATGGGATTCAACGGCCCAATCAGTCAATTTGCTGACGTTACTGGCCAAATGTTACTGCACAACATTGAACGGAATGACGATAACCACATCAAAACAGAAATTAACCTTGGCTTGAGAGCTTGGTTAATGGCAAACGTTGAAGTTAACGCACGCCTTGGTCAACTGATCGACAACGATGACACTCGTTCAATTTTGGGTATCGGTGCTCGTTTCCATTCAACTGATCAACTGTCTGTTGGTCTTGATATGCGCAATAACGGCACATATGGCCACCAAATCTTAATGTCGGCTCGATTCGGATTCTAATCTAGATTTCAATTACTGAGTAATAAATAGCTAAACGTATTACATAGAAAAGCCCCGAACATATTAATGTTCGGGGCTTTTTTTGTTTGTTAGTTTCGCTGGCTTTTAGTCGTTCACGACCTGAGCCAGCGACTTGCTTTATAAGCTAACCATCAGCATCTTTTTCTGGTGATCTAAGTACTCTTCATAAGTACCTTGGAAGCTCACTAGCTGTTGATCTTTTACATCGATGATGTGTGTTGCTAATGAAGAAACGAACTCTCGGTCATGGCTTACGAAGATAAGCGTGCCAGTGTAAACCTTCAACGCGTCGTTCAGGGCTTGGATTGCTTCCATGTCCATGTGGTTGGTTGGTTCGTCCATTACCAGCACGTTGATGTCTTGCATCATTAGCTTGCCGAATAACAGACGGTTCTTCTCACCACCAGAACAGTTACGCGCTTTTTTGTTCGCATCGTCAGCAGTAAACAATAGGCGACCTAGAATGCCACGTACCATAAGGTCATCGTGCTTCACTGTGCGCCATTGTGAGATCCAATCGAAGATGCTCAGGTCGTTATCAAAGTCAGACGTACTATCTTGTGGGCAGTAGCCTACAGATGCGTTTTCAGACCATTTTACGATACCTTCGTTTTGCTCTAGCTCTTGAACTAGGCAACGTAGCAGCGTGGTTTTACCTACACCGTTCTCACCGATAACCGCAAGACGAGTACCCGCTTCAAGCAGCAAGTTACCACCGGCAAACAATGTTTCGCCATCGAAGCCGTGACCAAGGTCTTGAAGTTCAAGCGCTTGACGGTGTAGTTTCTTACCTTCGCCAAAATCAATAGATGGGCTCATACGGCTCGATGATTTCACTTCATCAAGCGTGATCTTATCCATTTTCTTGGCACGAGAGCTTGCTTGTTTTGCTTTAGATGCGTTAGCACCAAAACGGTTTACGAAATCTTGAAGCTCGCTGATTTCAGCCGCTTTCTTAGCGTTGCTTGCTAAAAGCTGTTCACGAATCAAGCCAGATGCTTCTAGGAAGTACTCGTAGTTACCAGGGTAGACACGTAGCTCACCGTAGTCGATGTCTGCCATGTGTGTACACACAGAGTTCAGGAAGTGTCTATCGTGCGAAATGATGATCATTGTACATTTACGCTGGTTTAGCTCTTCAGCAAGCCAGTTGATCGTGTGAATGTCCAAGTTGTTGGTTGGTTCATCAAGAAGCAGGATATCTGGGTTTGCAAACAGAGCTTGTGCCAATAGCACACGCAGTTTCCAACCTGGAGCTACTTGCTGCATCAAGCCGAAATGGAACTCTTCTTCAATACCCGCTTGAATTAGGATGTCGCCAGCACGGCTTTCTGCTGTGTAGCCATCCATTTCCGCGAATTCACTTTCAAGTTCTGCGACTTTCATGCCGTCGTCTTCGCTCATTTCTGGCAAAGAGTAAATGCGGTCACGTTCTTGTTTTACTTCCCAAAGTTTTCTGTCGCCCATGATCACAACGTCGATAACGCTGTACTGTTCGAAAGCGAACTGATCTTGGCTTAGCACACCCAGTTTTTCTCCTGGAGTGATAGAAACGTTGCCCGAGCTTGGCGTT
Source organism: Vibrio sp. 10N.222.55.B11 (assembly GCF_041473705.1). Taxonomy (NCBI): domain Bacteria; kingdom Pseudomonadati; phylum Pseudomonadota; class Gammaproteobacteria; order Vibrionales; family Vibrionaceae; genus Vibrio; species Vibrio sp. 10N.222.55.B11. Next base: position 47,198 of record NZ_JBFRST010000028.1, on the reverse strand, counting down.
AATGCGCCACTTAGGATTTTCATGAACGTTGATTTGCCGCAACCATTAGCGCCGATCAAACCATAACGGTTGCCGTTACCAAATTTAGCAGAGATGTTTTCAAACAGCGGCTCTGCGCCAAATTGCATTGTGATGTTCGCGGTAGATATCAAAGAACTAATTCCTAAGCGTGTACTGACAGATAATTATTAGGCTATTTCAAGAACCTAAATAAGAAGTACGAAAGTATGGATTAAACAAAAATCGAAGCGCGGATTATATAGAGATCTCGATCACGTTGTCGAGGCTAAACAGTAAACGAATAGTAAACATAGACCATTTAGATGCTTTTCATACGTTATGGGGTGTAAATAAAAAAATCCCCACCAGCAGAACTGGTAGGGATTTCATTTATCAACACTAAAAGTCTTTTAAGCCCGTCACCTTTGAAACTATAGCTCTTCAAAACGAAAAGCTTTGATGACGAGCAGAACTTGTTATTTAGTAATTTTCTTCTGAACGTATTTTTTGCTCACGTCGACAACCGCAACATCTCTAAAGAAGCTTCTACCCAACAGAAGTGGGAAAGAAAGATGCGTTCGGTCGGCTAGCGTAAATTCAGTTTTGTCTTTTAGATCGCCAATTTGAATCGAAGCTACAACCACAGCGCGTCGTTGTGTGCCTTCTGCGCTTGATTGCTTGATCTTAACCCAGCGTTCTACTGGTAAGCTGATCTCTTCAGTTGTAATTCCGTCGTGTTCAATCTTGAACTTAACCCAGTCTTTGCCGTCACGTTCAAAATCAACAATATCAACTGCACTGATTGAAGAGGTTGTTGCACCGGTATCGACACGTGCTTTAAACGCTTCTTTTAAACCAGGAACAAACACCCACTCTTCTTCACCAAGAATCAGTTTGCCGTCACTTGTTTTTCTAACCTTCTCTACTGGTTTTTCAACAGGTGCAGGTTTTACTTCCGGCTCAGTTGGTTTTACTTCTTCAGGCTTCTCAGTAGGTTCCGTTACTTTCTCGCCTTCTGTTGCGTCAGTTTTTGAAGAGTCATCCACAACAGGTTGTTCGATTTGAGGCTTTTGCTCTGGCTCAACAGGAGCTTGAGTTGTAGCCGAACAAGCAAACAGGCCACCACTTAGCATTAAAACTACAATCGCTTTCCAATTATACATTCAGTCACCTTCTATTTTGAAACGTTTGCTATCGCTTTTGCTACATAAGGAATATGAGATTCGGAAAGGCCTGCGATATTGATGCGTCCATCACCAACACCATAGACTCCATATTCTTCACGTAATTGATTCATTTGAGTTTCTTTAAAGCCTAGTACACTAAACATGCCTTTATGGCTTTCAATGAAGTCAAACTGTGACGTGTTATAAGTATTTCGCAATTCATCACATAAACTTTGGCGCAGATTTAACAAACGTTGCTGCATTTCACTCAATTCTTGCTTCCAAATCGAGGTTAGCTCTTGATTCTGAAGAATTGTTTTAACCAAAGCTGCACCATGATCTGGCGGCATTGTGTAAGTTGAACGAGCAAGCGTTAGAAGCTTACCTTTAGCATTGCCAACGTGTTCGCTGTTTTTGCCAATCACGATAGCGGCACCCGTTCTTTCACGGTATAAACCGAAGTTCTTCGAGCAAGATGTCGTAATCAACATCTCTTCGACGTTGTTAGCCATGTGTTGAAGACCTTTTGCGTCTTCTTCTAAGCCATCACCAAAGCCTTGGTAGGCAATATCAACGAACGGTAAGAAACCATTCTTCTGAGATAATTTGGTGATTTCCTGCCACGCTTCAAAGTTGATATCCGCACCCGTTGGGTTATGACAGCAACCGTGCAGTAGTACCACGTCTGATGGACCCGCTTTTGAAAGATCATCCAACATTCTTGCAGTATCAACTTGCTTCGTTTCAGGACTGAAGTAATTGTAATATCGAACTTTTAAGCCTGCCGCTTCCATCACAGGTTTGTGGTTAACGTAGCTTGGGTTTGAAATCCAAACCGTGGTGTCTGGTTGAGAAACTTTCATTAAGTCACCCAACATGCGAAGTGCACCACTTGCACCCGGTGTTTGAATCGCAGCTACGCGATCCATTGCAGAAGTCCCTTTAAGCAGCAGATCAACCATGCTCTGGTTAAACTCTTCACAGCCTGCTAGGCCAACGTAAGCTTTGGTTTTCTGAGTCTCAACAACGATATCTTGAGCCTTAGAAACGGCTTTCATGATCGGAGTTTCGCCTTGGTCGTTTTTGTAAACGCCAATGCCTAAATCGACTTTATCAGTACGAGGGTCGCCACGGTAAGCGACAGAAAGAGATAAAATTGGATCTAAAGTTGGTTTTGGTAGATGTGAAAACATGAAAGTCACAACCCTTTGAAATTCAAGTAATGGCCTCCAAGTTATCATTTTATTTACAATTTAAGAAACAGAAATTCATCAAAGTTTTGATTTTTAGGAGATAACTCTAGTTGAGACTGGTGCAATCTAATATTCCCTATTCCATATAGTTCAATATTCAATCAATTTACAAATTTAGAACGTCATAAAATAAAAAAGCCTCAACAGAGAAGCTGAGGCTACTAATTTGCACTAATGTAGGTTGACGTTAACTAACGAAAGTCTACTAGAGTCGGAACCGATGAATAATTTGGTTTGAACTACCACGCCAATCCAACATTGGATCCGCTTTATCTTGCTCAAAACGACCATCAATCAAAGTATCAACATATTCAAGTACTTGCCTCTGCTTTTCGTCGAGTTCGTCGAGCTCGTAGCCCGTCCACATCCAGATGTCTTTGCCTTCACATTCTGCTTTTACACGCTGAACAAGCTTAAGCACTTCAGATACATTTGCAGGATGAAGAGGATCACCACCTGAAAGCGACAAGCCACGACGCTTGATTCGTGGATCATTGAGATCAGCGATAATGTGGTCTTGCAGCTCTTGAGTAAACAAATGCCCGGAGTCCAACCTTTGCGTTGATTGGTTATAACACCCGCGACACTGGTGTACACAACCCGACACAAACAAAGTGCAGCGTGTTCCAGGGCCATTTACAACGTCGATTGGGTGATATTGGTGATAATTCATAAGGCAGTATTGAAAACTCGTGATGGCTTAATGGTTTAACTCGAAAAGTAGCGAGAGTTGAAACAAATGAATTGGTATCGACATAGCGCCGATACCAAACATATTTCTTGAAACGTAGCTCTTCTAAGTAAGCTAGCTAATAATCTTAGAGCTTACTAAAGATGCTTCACGCGGCGTTTAACTTCTTCTTGCTTACCGAAGTTAAATGGTCGTGCATCTGGGCTACCAAGGTAACCACAAACACGGCGCGTCACCGATACTTTGGTTGAGTCATGGTTGCCACATTTAGGACACGTAAAGCCCTTACTTGTACAGTCGAACTCACCGTTGTAACCACATTCGTAACACTCATCAATCGGTGTGTTAGTGCCGTAGTAAGGAACACGTGTGTAGCTGTAATCCCATACGTTTTCTAGTGCTTCGATGTTCTTCTGCATGTTCGGGAATTCGCCGTAACAGATAAAACCACCGCTAGAAATTTCAGGATAAGGCATCTCGAAATCGATCTTGTCGTATGGGTTCACTGTCTTCTGCACATCTAAGTGGAAGCTGTTGGTGTAGTAACCACGGTCTGTCACACCATCAATCACACCAAATTCTTTGGTGTCGATGCTGCAGAAACGGCTACATAGGTTTTCACTTGGTGTGCCGTATAGGCTGAATGCGTAACCTGTCTCTTTGGTCCAAGATTCCACTTCACGCTTCATGTACTCCACCAGCTCAAGCGCTTTAGCACGCATTTCGCCATCGTCGTACAAGTGAACGTCAGTACCGTAAAGTGCTGTCATCGCTTCGTGGATACCAATGTAACCAAGAGAAACAGACGCGCGGCCGTTCTTGAAGATATCGGCAATAGAGTCGTCTGCTTTCAAGCGAACGCCACATGCACCTTCCATGTATAGGATTGGAGCAACACGTGCTTTCACGTTTTCTAGACGAGAAATACGAGTTTCTAATGCACGACGAGCCAGCTTGAGTTTATCATCAAGCAGTTCGTAGAACTTAGCCATATCTTGTTTTGCGTTAATCGCAATACGTGGCAAGTTCAAGCTAACAACACCTAAGTTGTTACGGCCTTCGTGAATCAACTCACCATTTTCTTCATAAGTATTCAAGAAGCTACGGCAACCCATAGGAGTTTTAAATGACCCTGTCACTTCTACTACTTTGTCGTAGTTAAGAATGTCTGGGTACATACGCTTAGACGCACACTCTAGCGCTAATTGCTTGATGTCGTAGTTTGGATCTTGCTTCTGGTGGTTCAAACCATCTTTGATCGCAAATACCAGTTTAGGGAACACGGCTGTTTTACGGTTCTTACCCAAACCTGCAATGCGGTTTTTCAAGATTGATTGCTGAATCAATTTCGAGCCCCAGCTTTCACCTAAACCAAAACCAAACGTCACGAATGGTGTTTGTCCATTAGCGGTGTGCAGCGTGTTTACTTCGTACTCCAGAGATTGGAACGCGTCGTAACACTCTTTCTCTGTGCGAGAGATAGCAAAAGCTTCTGGGCTATGAATGTCCCACTCTTTCGCTAGCGATAAGTGCTTCTCGTAGCTCGCCATAACGTAAGGTTCAAGAACCTCATCGATGCGGTTAATCGTTGTGCCGCCGTAGATGTGACTCGCCACTTGCGCGATGATCTGCGCGGTTACCGCTGTCGCCGTAGAAATAGACTTAGGTGTGTCGATTTCCGCGTTACCCATCTTGAAGCCATGCGTTAACATGCCTTTTAGATCGATAAGCATGCAGTTAAACATTGGGAAGAACGGTGCGTAGTCTAGATCGTGGTAGTGAATATCACCACATTCGTGAGCATGTACGATATCACGTGGCAAAATGTGAGTTTTCGCATAGTGTTTAGCCACGATACCCGCCAGCAGGTCACGCTGAGTTGGGATTACTTTGCCATCTTTGTTCGCGTTTTCATTGATTAGATCAACGTTGCTTTCTTCGATCAAACCTTCGATCTCACGAGTTAAAGCGCTTTGCTTCTCACGGGCGATGTCGCGGTCATGACGATATTCAATGTAGGCACGAGCCAGAGACTTGTATGGTCCCTGCATTAGCTCGTTCTCGACCATGGTTTGAATTTCAGAGATATGAACTTCATCGTAGTCTTCGAGCTTCAACTCAACTGCTAATGCCACATTCAGTGCATAAATAGCAATTTCCTTATCGGCTTTGTCTGATGCTGCTTCCACTGCAGCTTGGATGCGATCTCTACTGAATGGAGCTCTTGAGCCATCACGCTTGATTACGATTGATTTCACCACTTCTCCTTACTCTTGAGGTATTCACAGACTTATCCACAAACACACTATATAGAGCGATTTATCGTTTAACTAACACTAGATATTGTGGCGTATTTAACGAGAACCACCAACTTTGAGTATTGATTTGGATCAATAAAAAGAGAACGCTGACTAAGATCAATTCAATATTATTACGCTAGTTCTCAAGTCGAAAAGAAACAATGTAACAATAAAAAAACTCCTAAAAAGAGTTGAATTTTTGGTAAGTGTTGTAGGATAACGGCTCATCAATATTGGCAGACAAAATTAGGGATATTTGGCATGAAACGACTTCAAAACTGGATAATGTTAGGCTGCTTACTCAGTAGCCAGACATTTGCTGAACCTTTGACCATATCCAGTTGGAATATCGAATGGTTATCAACCAACGAGGCTGTGAATAAGTTTTCTGACAAACGTGATCAAGCTGATTTCGACAAACTCGCAACTTATTTTCAATCCTTAGACGCAGACGTGGTTGCATTTCAAGAAGTCGATAACGTAAATGCCATTCAGCGTGTGGCTGGTGATCAATACAAGATATTGATGTCTGACCGGGCGCTATCTAAGAACAGCAACCGCCAATTTAAAGAAGTGAACCAATACACGGGATTTGCAGTTCGTAAAGGAGTAGCCCTCACCGACTACGCTGACTTTCCGCTTGAAACCACATCCAACAGTAAACTTAGGTTTGCCAGCTATATCGTTGTAGAAACAAACTTTAAACCCATTCACATGTTGTCTGTGCATTTAAAGGCAGGTTGTAGCGGAGCGTATAAGTCCAACCGCGATTGCTCTCGTTTAAAAGTGCAAGCTCAGCAACTGAACAAGTGGATAAAGCAAAGAGAGCGCAATAACGAAGACTACGCCATTCTTGGCGACTTTAACCATAACCTCGCTTACTCACGAGATTGGATGTGGAAAGAGTTATCACAATATACTGATGCGCAGTTAGCGACACGAAAGACCCGTGCAGATTGTAAGGTACGCTCTAACCGCAACAATTATCGCACACATCAGTTCCGCTCTGTTATTGATCATATTGTGGTGAGTGAGTCGCTAAATGCTTCTCCTGCAAAGCAGAAGGTATTTGAAACACAAGATGTTCTGGACTACAAACTCAGTGACCACTGCCCAGTTTCAACGACTATTAAATAGTAGATTTTAGATAACTGAAAATAATAGAAACAGTAAATATAGAAAGAGGCTGACTGACTTTCGTGCTGAAAGCGAGTCAACCTCTATGCTTGGTCAGCTCAGAACGGATAACGTCAAAGCCAATGTAATCAGCTATAAGCTTGCTACTAACACGTTTTGTTCATACGATCCGCCAGCCACATTCCCACCAGCATGCTTATCATAAACACCCACACCGTCGGGTTGCCGCCACTTAGGCTGGTTACCGCAGGGCCTGGGCAAAAGCCTGCAATCCCCCAGCCTAAGCCAAACGCTGTAGATCCAAGAATCAGCTTTCTGTCTATCAACGGATTGTTACGGCTATCTAACGGCTCGCCATTGATGGCTTTAGCGCGCTTTTTAATGACCAGATGATAAAACGGTGCAAAGACCAATAGCGCGCCACCCATGACGAATGCCAAACTAATGTCCCAGTTACCGGTAATGTCTAAGAAGCCGAGTACCTTCTCAGGATCAACCATCCCTGAGATGATCATGCCAGAGCCAAAAAGAATACCTGCGACCAAACCGATAACGATAGTAAATGAAGCGCTTTTCATTATGCCCCCAAGCCAGTCAGATTCTTGATAAACACGGTTACGATTGCCACACCCATAAATACACAGGTCGCAACAATAGAACGTTTAGATAAACGCGCCATTCCGACAATGCCATGCCCGCTAGTACAACCGTTCGCTGTTTTAGTACCAAAGCCCACCAGAAGGCCAGCAATAATCACTAAAGCGAGATTCATCTCTTCTAACTGCGGAAGTTGGTAGCCCGTCGGAATTAATAGCCAACCACTTGCGACCATTCCCACAACAAAGGCGATACGCCAGTGTTTTTCGGTGTTTGCTGTATCCGCATCTTTACGTTCTTTGTTGCTGGTGCCAGTTGGCAATAATCGGCTGACAATGCCACTAATGCCAGCAACTCGACCAATCCCCAACATTAAAACAATGGCCGACACGCCTAACAACATGCCGCCGAAAAAAGCATCCCAAGGAATCAAACTAAGCACAAACCTCTCCTATCCACAAACATCATAAACTCATAACAACCTATAAATTAGAGTTTACTAATAAATATAAATTAGTCAATGCTAATGTACTGCGAGTATGTGTCGTTTTGTAAGTCTGGAATTAACAAGCGCCCTGCATGAAAAAAGCCCCTAGGTGTTAACCTAAGGGCTTAAGATTTATTCTGTCTTTGGTAAAGAACAGCTATTTGACCTTGTTCTTCTCAGCAATCCATTGCGACATGTACTTAGTGCTCGCCATACTATGGTGCTTAAGCATTGAACCAAAGAAATTATTCAGTCGATGCGCATCAAGCTCAGAACCTAGCGCAGTCAGTCGCTCGATCAATTTGTCGCCCAGTTGATTCTGTTCATAGTGCGCTTCAAGAATTGAATGACATTGGCTTTGAGCTTTAAGCCATTTCTTTTCATCTTTATAAAGAGCGACAGCTTGTTCAACAAACTCATCAATATCATCTGACACTGCGCCCGGCCATTGCAGTTCACCTTGCGGTAGCATGCCTTCACTGCCGATCTCGCTGGTTACATTCGGAGTTTGCAGCTTCATCGCATCAAGTAACTTGCCTTTAATGCCAGCGCCAAAACGTAATGGCGCAACACAAACACGTGCATCTTCCATCACTTCTTGAGCATCTTTAGCCCAACCTTTGATATGGAAACCGGTTTTTGGATTATGCAAAGCGGTTGCTTTCGGCGGCGGATAAGATCCGTAAATATGAAGTTCACTATCAGGCAACTGCTTACGAATCTTCGGCCAAATCTTCTGTAACTGAAGCACTGCATCCCAGTTAGGCGCATGTCTAAAATTACCTATCGTCATGAAATGCTTACGTTCTTCAAAGCTTTTCGTACTTTCAGGCAACGTGTTGAGATCAACCATGAACGGCAGGTGATGTAATAGTTTTGGATCGATATTGAACTCAGATTGGAGCAATTCCATCTCGTAACTTGAGATGATCAACGAAAGATCACAGCGCAGGATTGCAGCGATTTCACGTTTCGCCAAGTCACTGTACAGGTGCTCTTTCGTTAACTCTGTCTCTTTCTTAACAGCTTCATGTCGAGCATTGCGTAGGAATTGTAAATCTTCAGTATCCAGTAGCTTAAAGGCATTGGGACATACCTTCTCGACGCGCCAGCCGAATTGCTCTTCCATCATAAAACGGTCAAACATCACAACATCGGGCTGCAGCTCTTCAATGTAATCGTCAAAGCTATCGCAATTTAACTGTATAGATTGGCTTGTGATGCCCTCTTCAGAGAGATCAATCATGTGCTCGGTTTCTTGAGCGGGTGTTGCAAATTCAACTGACCAACCTTGTCTCTTAAATAGACGTAAAAGAGACATCATATGGCTGCCAGCCGCCGATGAATTCGGTTCTGGCCAAACGTAGCCAATTGCTAAAACTTTCTTCAAAATACTTCCTAAGAAATAACAAAAGGGCCACAGAAGCCCCTAATAAAACGTTAATCGAGTTATGCCGCTGATAATAATGGTTCTAAGAACTCAGCGATCAGATTCGTTCACCTACATTGCGAGCTATCATAAGCACTTCATCGGCTGAGTAAAAGTTTGAAATCGTGGTTTCGACTTGAGCGCCCAATGTCGACTGATAGAGCTTTTGTGCAAAGTTATCTGCTCTGGTGGTCACTAATACATGTTTTAGTGTCGAGCCCTGCTCTGATAGCTTCTGCTTCACTTGAGGCAAAGAGTCTAGAATCAGCTTTTTGCCCAATCCTTGCCCCTGAGCACTCGGTAACACAGCAAGTTGTTCTAGCTCCAAAACAGCTTTAGGCCTAAACCCACTCTTTTGAACCCAAATAATGTAGCCGACAATCTCGCCATCGCTTTCAGCAACAAAGTTAAGAAAGCGTGGCGCAGCATTTAAGTTACATTGTAACCAATTTTTTGAGTTTTGCTGTCGAACAAAAGTAGCTTGGTGAACTAAAGCCGCTCCATCGAGGTCGGCTTCTGTCATAAAACGAACTTGCGCCATGCTGCTACTCATTCTCAGAATTAGGACGCGTTTTACAGTGTAAAATGGCTCTCTCTAGAAGTTCTAATGCCGAGCTATCTGCTTCTGGAAGCTTAGCGTCCGATTGACCTAACGGCTCAACACGGCTACCCCACTTAATATGGCCTGCCCCCCAAGTTAAACCGGCACCGAATGCCGCCACAAGAATGTTTGAGTTAGGTTTAACAAAGCCTTGCTCTAACGATTCACACAATGCAATCGGCACAGTCGCAGCCGATGTGTTGCCGTAGTTTTGAATGTTCACAAACGCTTTCTCACGTTCAATGCCCGCCATATCACACAGAGTTTGAATAATTCGGATGTTCGCTTGGTGCGGAATCACAACATCGATGTTTTCAGTTGAGATGCCAGTGCGACTCAATACTGTATGTGCTGCAGCGCCCATTCCTTTCACTGCACGCTTGAAGATCTCTTTACCAACGAAATCAAAATCCCAGTAACCGTTATCAGCAGCAAAGCGGTCCATAGACGTACCGAATTTTGGTACTGCTAGAATGTCACGGCCCTCTGCGTCACAACCGATTTGAGCTTCTTGTAAACCCACTTGTTCTTCAGTACGCGATAAAACCACAGCGCCAGCGCCATCACCGAATAGAACCGCAGTATCACGCTTGGTCCAGTCGATGAAGAATGAAAGACGCTCTGCACCCACAACGATCGCATTGCGGTAGTTGCCCGCTTGAATCAATCGAGTTGCTGTTTCAACACCGTAGATAAAGCCTGTACACGCTGCATTAAGGTCAAAAGCTGCTGCGCTCTTGATGCCTAAGTTCTGTTGAACTTTAGACGCGGTATTTGGAATAAGAGAGTCTGGACTGCACGTCGCTACGATCACAAGATCGATATCTTCAGCTGTTAAACCAGCACACGCCATTGCATGTTGAGCAGCAACGGTCGCTAGCTCAGAGGTATTTACATGACTGATACGACGATTTTCGATACCAGTTCGAGTACGAATCCACTCGTCAGACGTATCAATGAAAGTGCTTAAATCATCATTGGATAGCACGGCTGGTGGCAGACACTTTCCCCAGCCCGTAATTTCAGCGTAAAATTTTGTCATCATTTACCTGTTTATTGTTTGTTTTTATTTGAGTATCTTATTCTTGTTTTAAACAGTATAAGCGTTCCGTACATGATTCGTAAATCGCGTTAGGCACGGAGACGCAATAAAAAGAGAAAGTTATGTCTACATTCAACACACGTTGCCCTTCTTGCGGTGGCGTAAACCGAGTTCCTTCAGAAAGAATTTCAGAAAGCCCTACTTGTGGTAAGTGCAAAAACGCACTTCTAGACGGTGCACCAATCGAAGGTACGTCACTGAATTTCCAATCAATTTTGAACAGTTCACAGCCTGTCGTTGTCGATTTTTGGGCGACATGGTGCAACCCATGTGTAGGTTTCGCACCTGTATTTAGCGATGTCGCTAAAGAGCGCGCTGGCGATGTTCGATTTGTTAAAATTGATACCGAAGCTCAACAGCAACTGGCGGCTATGTATCAAATCAGAAGCATCCCAACGGTGATGGTGTTCAAGAACGGTCAACGTGTTGATACGATTAACGGTGCACTGCCAAAAGGTCAATTTGATCAGTGGCTTAATCAAGCACTAACTAAGTAATACTATTGGTTAAGCTATTGATTTAGCATTACTTAATTCTAAGTAAGCACACAAAAATAGGTTAGAGAGTCTTACCAAATCAAGACTATCTAACCTACTGTTTTATTTATGGTTATCACTTAACTTCTTGAATAAAACTACAGCTTCGCCTTTCGCTTGAATATTAGATTCTTGCTTGCCAAACCCGTATTGCTGTTTGATTTGATCTGCGACTTTCTCAGCAATCATAATGGTTGGTGCATTGGTGTTTGCCCCAATCAGTGTCGGCATCACAGAAGCATCAATGACTCTCAAATTATCCAATCCATAAACTTTGAGATCTTTATCTACCACAGCTAAAGAATCGCTACTAGGTCCCATTTTACAGGTCCCGATCGGGTGATACTGAGTGTCTGCACGATTGCGAATATCTTGCTCGATAGCCTTGTCATCACTGGCGTCCACAGGGTAGAAAGCATTGCCTCGGATATCATCAAACGCGGAACTCTCTAACATTTGATACTGCTTCTTCCAGCCCTTAATCATGATCTCCATGTCTTCAGGATGACTGAAAAACGCAGGATCGATCTTAGGCGGATCATAGGGATCATTACTATTGAGCGTTACGGTGCCGTAGCTCTTCGGTCGCAATAAGGTGACATGAGAGGTAAAGCCATGACTGGTATGAATTTTTCTAGCATGGTCATCTACAACAGCGACCACAAATACAAACTCTAAATCCGGTACAGCGATATGATCTTCGGAACAGAGAAAGCCTATTCCCTCTGCAAAATTACTGCTCATTTTACCGCGGCGTTCTTTGCGCCATAGTGGTAAGGCTTTGGTCATTTCAGAGGCCATTTGCAGCGAGATACCAAAAGTTTCACGCTTTTCACTGCATTTATACGAATGTACTAAGTCGATATGATCTTGAAGGTTCTTGCCCACTCCAGGCAACTCATGAACCTGTTCGATTCCATGTGTCTCTAGTTCAGTTTGAGCACCGACACCAGACAGTAACAGCAATTGGGGAGAACCAAACGCGCCAGCGGAAAGAATCACTTCTTTGTTGCATCGTATCTGATAACGCTTTCCGCTAGAACCATATTCAACACCAATCGCCTTCTTGCCTTCAAACAAAACCTTATGTGTGGTGGCTTTAGTCACGACCGTGAGATTCGATCGTGAAAGGTTTGGCGTTAAGTAAGCCTTGGCAGCACTGCATCGTTCACCATTCAGCTGTGTTACCTGCGTCGGCATCGCCCCAAACTGAGCAGCGCCGTTAATATCCTCATTGCGAGGTACACCTATCGATTCACACGCCGTTAAATAACGTTCCAACATAGGGCTTGGCGATCTAAGATTGGCCACATTAAGAGGACCACCTTGGCCATGGAACTCATCTTGGTGGACTTCGTTGTTTTCTGCTTTCTTAAAGTAAGGCAAACAGGATTCATAGTTCCAGCCAGCATTGCCCAAGCTTTCCCATCTATCGTAGTCATAGCGATGTCCACGAGCGTACATCATGGCATTGATAGAGCTAGAACCGCCAAGTGTCTTACCTCTAGGCTGATAGCCTTTACGACCGTTCAAACCCGGCTGTTCAACCGTTTCGAATGCCCAATTATTGAGTTTGGTTGGCATCATCGCCACCACGCCAACGGGTGTGTGAATGAATGGGCTGGTGTCTTTACCACCCGCTTCTAACAAGCAAACCGTCACATCAGGATCTTCCGACAGCCGAGAAGCCATCACACACCCAGCTGAACCACCGCCAACAATAATAAAATCATAACTATCCATTTGCCATCTCCGCTATTTCTAGTGGGTGTAACTCACGCTTCAAGATTTTTCCGGTTGCTGTCATGGGTAAGGCTTTACGAATGAATACCTTACGCGGGTATTTGTAGTCGGCGAGTTGCTCACGACACCATGCTATCAAGGCGGCACTATCACATTGCGTATGTTCGTGAAGAACCACATGCGCGTGGATCTCCTCGCCTAAATGTTCATGATGCTCGCCTACCACCGCGACCATTTCGACATCGGGGTGACACATCAACACTTCTTCGACTTCACGTGGATAAACGTTGTACCCACCACGAATAATCATGTCTTTAACACGGTCAACAATGAACAAATTGCCATGCTCATCGACGCGACCGATATCTCCCGTTAAGAACCAACCATCACGAATAGATTCAGCTGTCGCCTCTGGCCTTTGATAATAGCCTTTCATCACACTTGGGCTTTTAATGCAGACTTCGCCGAGTTCACCCATAGCGACAGAGTTGCCTTGTATATCAGTAATCTTGATGAGGTGGCCACATAAAGGCTGACCGACACTACCCGATAAACGATCGCCATCAATATGATTAAAGGTCGCAACCGGCGCCGTTTCCGAGAGCCCATAACCTTCTAAGACTGGTAATTCAAAACGAGATTCAAACTGTCGTATAACCTCAAGCGGCATAGAAGCACCGCCAGAAACACCTAACCTCAAGCTGTGTTTAACCTGTTCAGAGCGTTTGCTTGTGTTTTCTAAACTATCAGAAGACTCTTCTCCCGCCTTTAATAGCGCGATATACATAGTAGGAACACCCGCAAACACGCTGACTTTATGGCTAATGATCTGTTCAATAACCAATGACGGTTCAAAACGAGGAATCAACACCATGGTCGACCCTGTTAGCACACTCGCGTTCATCATCACCGTCTGACCGAAGCTATGGAATAAAGGCAGTGTAGCCATTGTGGTGTCGCTGTACTCCAATCTCATTAGATACTGTGACGACATCGCATTGGTTTGCATGTTGGTGTGGGAAAGCTCAGCCCCTTTTGGTTGACCCGTCGTGCCAGAGGTATAAAGGATCACAGCGGTATCATCGCCATGACAAGCCACAGACTCAAAAGGAGTAAAAGGTTGTGCCAACCAATCAGCGATTGATTCATGCTCCTCATTACTTTCTAAAGTAGTGTCTGTGTTTGTTGGGATAGGCATCTCGACAAAGTGTTCACAGTGGTTTGCCTGCTCAAAACCTTGTAAACCATAGCGACCAATTGGAAGCTCTTCACTGTCGTCAAAACATAAATAGGCCTTCGCGTTAGAGTCATTAAGGTGATAAGCGATCTCTCTGGCCTTGAATAGCACGTTCAAAGGCACGACTACACAACCCGCTTTTAGAATCCCGTAATAGGCTATCGGAAAGTAAGTCACGTTCGGGCATGACAACGCTACCTTATCTCCGTTCTGCAACCCAAGTCTTTTCAAGTTAGCAGCCACGTTTCCAGAAAGTTGTTCTAACTGAGAAAAACTGATTTCATCCGATCCCATACGCAGAGCGGCTTTAGTTGGAAAAAGCGAAGCGCTACGCTCCAAATTAACAGCAAGATTGTGCATCCATGATCTCCTTGTGCGGCTTAGACCTGTTTGTGACGGTCACCGTAGACGTTCTAATCGTTGTAATAAGTCTCTTTCTTGTCATCACGAGCCTGCACATTGGTGTGTCATGTAGATAAGAGTCGTTATTGAGCAAAATGTTTGAGACGCTCCAATGTGCAGCCCAATAAATTACAACATTTCGATAACATTTCGAACAGGTTTCAAAAAGACAAAAACCGGTGATATTCGGACACAGCCTGCGCTAGCCCAATAAAACCTTGCACACATAAACCAAAATTTGGAACAAGCTTGCGAAAGTGAGAACAAGCAACAGGCGTAAATGTTAAAAGTTCGGTTAAGATATCGATATTCAACAAGAGGCAGCTTATGGAATACACCGCAGTTTACGAACCCGACATGCAAGCATTCGGCATTCTGGATCTTCAGTTGCTGCATCGTTACCTGTCGCCTGTTCTCAGTATCGAAGAGTTGCTCGAAGGCAGTAACATCGATGCTCTCCAACTCAACACACCCGATACACACATCACTTTGGCGCAAAAGCTTGCTGTGTTCAGTAATGCGTTAGCGAATTCCAACGAAGACGGATTGGGGCTTAAAGTTGGCCAACAAGCGAGGTTCAGCGATTTCGGCGTGCTCGGTTATGCGGTGTTTAGCAGCGAAACACTACTCGATGCCTTTTTAATCGGGTTTAAGTATCTGCAACTTGCTGGCCCTGTCCTCAGGAAAACCATGTCTGTAGAAGACAACATTGGTTACTTTCGCGCAGAGCAACTTATCGAACTCGATTCTTTACTGCCCTTTTGTTGTGAATACTGGTTCGCGGCGATACACAGTTTGTGCGAAGAGGTCTTGCAGCAACCCTTTCCTTCTCAAGTGATCCGCTTCCCCTATCCAAAACCTGAATACGGCGATCTATACACAGAGATTTTCCGCTGCCCGGTTGAATTCAATAGTGACCGGCTTGAATGGGAGTTCGACGCAACCACCTTGTATTCATCTCTTCCTACCGCCAACCCCATCACTTTACAGATGTGCTTAAAATCGTGTGATGACATGCTGGCAAAAGTCAGTGCACCCAGTAGCCTCAAAGAGAAAGTCTCTCAGATGCTGATTGAAAGGCCAGGATGTTACCCTTCTATAGAATCCATTTCTTCAGAACTGGGCATGTCTTCTCGAACTCTGCGTCGTCACCTGAAAGCAGCGGATACGAGCTATCAGAAGATACTGGACCATGTTCGCTTTCACCTTTCCCGGCACTACCTTTCTTCAACTCGAATGAGTATTGAAGAGATATCTGAACGAGTTGGCTTTTCTGATAGCGCTAACTTTCGTCATGCCTTTCGTAAGTGGAGTGGTAACTCGCCACGTCAATACCGTAAAGAAACGGTCTAACACTTAAAATCCCACTCAATCCAAATCGTAAAAAGACAATCACGCTGCAATCTTTTTCTAAATTAAACCACCAATGAACAACGGCTTAACGACTTTTTGCCCGCATAAAATCTCGCCAAACCACCAAATATCGCAACCGTATTTTAGTTTAGTTGGTCGATAAATTTCTTTTATCTTAACGACCATTTTTATTTGTTTTACCCAATTCAGTTTCTCCCCCATAGTCGCGGAAAATTCATCGTTTCTTTTACTATCAGAGGCTCCTGCATTGGACAACATCCAACCAACAACTCGCATAACTGTTCCTGTTATTGCATTGTCTTTTTACGCGATCGCTTCAGGCTACTTAATGAGTTCATTACCATTAATGCTGTCTGAGTATGGCTTAGACAAAGATCTATCGAGTTGGTTGGCGAGTGCATTCTATGCAGGTCTACTGGCTGGTACATTATTGATTGAACGTGCCATTGCGCGTGTTGGCCACAAAGATGCGTTCGTCATCGCATTGAGTGTGTTCATCACAACGATCCTTGTATTGCCATTGATCCCACACCAAGCAGTATGGCTACTAGCTCGCTTTGTGGCTGGTGTGGCGGTTGCAGGTATCTTCGTGATTGTAGAGTCTTGGCTAATGAGCGGCGACGAGTCACAACGCGCAAAACGTCTCGCTATCTACATGTGTTCACTGTACGGCGGTTCTGCAGTTGGTCAGCTTGGTATCGGTTACCTAGGTATTACTGGTGGCGTACCTTTCATCGCAATGTTCACCCTTCTGTTTGGTGCGATCATTGTGCTGATGTACGGACAAGCAACTCCACCACAGATCCACGATGCGCAATCTTTGTCTTTAAAGCAGATCAGCAAATTAAGCCACAGCGCGCTAATTGGCTGCATTGTTTCCGGATTAACGCTAGGTGCGATTTACGGCTTGATGCCAGTTGAACTTGCTCAACGTAACATTGCACACGAAGACATTGGTGGTTTGATGGCTTTGGTTATCATGGGTGGTATGGCTGTACAGCCGATGGTGACTTGGTTATCTCACCACGTAGGACAAGTGTTATTAATGGCTTTGTTCTGCCTGCTAGGGGTTGCAAGCATTGGTGTGCTGACTATCAATCACGATTTCTACGTACTAGGCATGAGCTTGTTCGTATTAGGCATGGCCACATTTGCGCTATACCCAATCGCGATTAACTTAGGTTGCCGTAACCTTGACCCAAGCTACTTGGTGTCAGTGACTCAAATCATGCTACTTTGCTACAGCATCGGTTCTGTTGCGGGACCAATCGTTGCAGACAGCTTTATGGATTCACAAGCAGGATTGTTCACTTACCTGTTCGCGTCTCTACTTGCTACAACGATCTACATGTTGATTGCTAGCCTAAAGCGCTCTCACCTACAGATTGCAGGCGAGTAAGCTTAAATAGACAGACACTAGATGCGTGTCATTAGGGCTCCGAGTTCAGACTTTATGTCTAAGCGAAGGGCTCTTTTCAACTCATGCCTATATGTAACCTTCTTCTCCCACACTTCTCATTTCATCGTGCAAGGCTAACCAAGAAGTCGATGGCTCTTTCGATATTGACTGGGTGATAAACCGAAATGCTTTTTGAAGCGATGCGAAAAGTTATAAGGATCTTTGTAGCCCAAGCGATTAGCAATCATAGAAACTGACCAATCTTGATATTTCAGTAGACTGGTGGCTTTGTCCATGCGTAATTGAATCAATTTACTGCGTGGTGAGAGGTTGAATAGCGTCTTGGTGACTCTATTGAGTTGCTCTTCACTGATAAACACTCTTTCAGCCATCCCTGCCACTGTCCATGGCTGATGCAGACTACTTTCAATTTCGTTATAGAGCGCTTGAACACGTGCAGTGGTGCTGGTCGACTTAGGCTCAAACCCCGTCAATGTTCGGATAATTTCACTCAAGAGTAACTTACGGTAACTGGCTCTACCGCCTATCTCAAAGTAAACCAAGTTCATTAATGACCAGATCTGCTCACACTCTCCAAAAGGCACAATCCCCTGTCCTAAACTTGCTATGTGCTGCCATTGCTTGGTGTCAGGCGTCAGCATCCACGCCATTTTCCAATAATTATATTGAGGATCGAGTTCAAAACGAAATGGGGTTTCAGCAGGAAGCACCACGAGTGTATAAGGTGTAATCGCTTGGACCGATGTTGCGGTTGTTAGAATGCCGCCACCTTCCATAGTGAAAATCAACGTATGAACATTAACGGATTCGCGCTCAACCCAGTAGCCATCATATAGCTTCGCCATGCCGCCCATATAGACACCAAAGCTTTTCATCTCTGGAATATCTTCAACGGTCAAAAAACGTTCTTTGCACTGTTCAGCGAGAAAAACATCATCATGCCAAGTTGATTTTGGTCTCATTGAATCAATGACGGATTCGCACAGGTTTTGTTGTTTTTTAAACATGTTGTTACTTCGCTCAAATCACTATAGTTCTGCCATAAATCGGAGAGCTTATGACAACTAACATCAACCCTAACTCATCTATGAATAACAAGCCAGAGAGCATCTTACCTCGTATCGTTAAACTGGGTTTACCTGTTGCTTTACAAAGTGCGCTTGTCGCTATTCTTGCCCTTGCTGACGTATTAATGGTCAGTGATTATGGTATGGAAGCAGCTGCGGCTGTGGGAATTGCATCAAAATGGCACTTCGTTGCTATTATGATTATGGCAGGGTTGGCCTCAGCAAACGGAACATTAGTCGCTCAATACTGGGGAAAGAACGACCGAAAAAGCGCGCGAACGGTATCATCTATCGCAATGGTGTTTGGCTTAAAAGTTCTGCTGCCTGTTACTGCAATCATCACTCTTGGTTCTCAGTTTTTAATGATGTTGCAGACCAGCGATCAAACCGTGATTGAACTTGGCGCGACTTACCTGTGGTATGGATTCCCTGTCCTTCTGCTGACTCACATTGTGGTCGTGGTAGAAGCAAGCATGCGCTCATCAGGTGACACCGTAACCCCGCTACTATTAGGCGCGGTGACCATTGCACTCAACATTGCGCTTAACTTCGTTCTAATCAAAGGTGCCTTTGGTATTCCCGCTATGGGCGTAGCAGGTGCAGCACTAGCGACGACACTCGCTCGCGCAATTCAAGTCGGCTTGATGTATAGCTACATGCGCATGCGTAAACATTGGTTGTTAACCACGCCTAGCTCACCACATCGTCCATCATTGTGGCTATCTTACCGTCGTATTGCTTTGCCACTAACGATGAATGCCGTGTTATGGGCAATGGGTACTATGGCATACCAAATGATCTTCGGTCACATGGGCACAACGGAACTTGCTGTGTTCTCTATGCTCGCGCCTTTTGAGTCGCTGTGTTACTCGATATTCTTTGGTATTTCTGTAGCGTGTTCCGTGTTGCTTGGTCACTCACTCGGTCGTGATGAGTTTGATGACGCTATGAGTATGGGTCTGACGTTCATCAAAGCCGTGGTTGGTTTTGGTGCGGTTGTAGGCTTGCTATTGTTTATGGGTAAAGAGCACGTTCTGTCATGGCTAAACCTGACCAAAGACGCTTTATACCCGCTTGCTTCACCTGCGATGATGATCATGTGCTTTGCGGTCGTGATTCGCATGCTCAACATGGTGATCATTAACGGTATTATTCGTGCTGGTGGTGATAATGCGTTCTGCCTTCGCATGGATTTCATCGCGATGTGGATGGTCGGCATTCCAGTATGTGTTTACGGCGCGTTTGTCACTGGATGGGATTTCAAATACATCTATGGTTTGATGTTGGTGGAAGAAGTGGTGAAACTGGCAATTTGTTCTCATCGTTACCTAAGCCGACGCTGGATCAACAACCTCACAGTGACCTATGACGAGCCTCAAGCGGCATAGGCTACTTGGCTAGATTCAAGCTGAGATGGAAGTGTATCTACATCAAAAAGGTCTGCGCAATCAGACCTTTTTCGTTTCTTCAGCAACCACTTTTAAACGCCAGTTACTTCTTATTCATTCGGATATGGCGGTTCGACACATTCGACAGTGGCTTCTCAGACACTTTTCGCTTTTCATGTATCAAATGTCTGATCGCTAAAATCGGATGCTTGAGTAACATTCTTGGCCCAGCATAGCGCATGACTAAACGCATCTGCTCTTTCGGATCGGGCTTATAGCAATGGATCGGACACTTATTGCAGGTCGGTTTGGCTTCACCATAAGGGCATCTATCCAATCGTGTTTCGGCATAACGCAACAGTTGCTCACACTCCTCACATAACGCGTTATCCTGACGCACTGCACCGTGGTGATCTTTACAGTAGATGTGCACCATCGCAATAACGGTTTTGTACTCCGTTGCGAGTTCGCCTTGTAGAATGTTGTTATGTTGAAACATGATTAATTGCCCAGAGATAAACCGTACAGGTTGAGATTGACGCTTTCACTTAATACGTCTTCGACTCGCTCAAACACAAAACCCAACTTAGTCAGTAATGCGATACTTCGAATGTTATCAGAGGTGGTGATGGCAACTAAATGATCGATATCAGCATTCTGCTTAGCTTGTTCAATTATCGCCTCCGCGGCTTCTTGGGCAAAGCCTTGACCATAAAACTCAGGAGCAAACCCGTAGCCAATATCATGCGACGCTAAGGTGTCTCTTTTTATTAATCCGCAGATACCAATTGGCGTTGAAGTTTCTTTGATTTCAACCATCAACAAACAGACACCCTTCTCTTCATGCATCTTAAGAATGTTGTTTTCAATGTACTCGACAGCCTTTTCAGTGTCGTTGATTTCCTTATCACCAATGTAACGCAGGAAATCTTCTGAGCTGTATAGTCGTTGAATAAACGCCGCATCTTGAGGTGTGATCATTCTTAATCTTAAACGTTCGGTCTCGACTGACTGCATAGTGATATTTTCCTTGCTGAATACCATGTAAATATTGAGTTCTAGAGCTAAAATGATTATCCTCCACCGCCTAAACTAAATACAAGGCTATGCAGCAATGAACCGTAAGAAAAAAATCAATCAAATTCTAAAAAAGAAGCAGAAACAGGCGAATTCTAAACTGCATAGTAGCAACAAGCCTCGCTACATCTCTAAAGCTGACCGTGCAAAAATGGAAGCTGAAGAACAAGCGAAAGCAGCTCAAGAGCAAGCTGAAGGTTCAGTAGAAGCAACGGTTGAAGCTGAAGAGACAAAAGCTGCAGAGTAAGTTTATACTCGCAGTCCTCTTGTCTGACACTCTTTTCAGAGCCAACAGACAAGAACAAAAAAGCAGCCTCAAATTGGGCTGCTTTTTTGATCCTACCATTTTTAATCGCGCTGGTTAGCCTTTGAATGGCTGCACTTCCCAACGGGCAAACGGTGCTTTTGCGTTGATTCCCGCTCTGCCCCAACGATCAACAGAATCCACTACCAAGATACGCTCATTCGGTACCAATGATTTAATCAAGTTGCTTGGCTTTTTCGCTGTAACTAACCATAGAGCATCATCTTCCGAAAACATCTCTTTAAGCTTGGCTTTGTCCTGCTCTGTCCATTCCAGTTCAGCTTTGAACATGCGTTCTTCAACAAACAGTTGGCTGCCAGAGGCGAAATCTTCCAAGCTTTCTGAAAGCAACAATACTGAATCTACGTCATTGTCGAGCAATACTGCTTGCTGCTTGTTGATCAGTTCACGAACATCCAACATCACACGTTGTAAGTTGCTATCAATCGTTTCAGCTTGCGCAGGCCACAACAACTTAAAGTCGTCAGCCACAATCGCCGCCATACGTGTTAAGTTGGTCGGGTTTAACCATGCGTATTTAGACACATCACCATTCGACAATGTAAGCGCAGCAACGCCTTGTGCACGCGGTGTAATCGCTTGAGCGGCATCAACCTCAACTAAACGGATATTGCTTTGTCTTGCGTATACAAACGTAGGGTCGGCTTGCCAGATCGATGACAACGTTACCGCAACGGTCGCCTTTTCGCCGGATTGAAGGACTTTGCTTGCGCCTTTAGCACCAAACCAGTTTGGCAGACGATCAATGCCGTAGCGCTTTGGTGGCAGATATTCGGTCGTAATGTCCGTGCCTTTGGTTAGCTCTGTCGCCAATGCATAAGTCACAGGTGTACTGGTTAGGATGTCTTCTGCATTCACGTTCAGTGACATCACAGAACCAGCCATTAATACACTACCAAGTACACTCACTTGAGCCGTTGCTTTTACTGAGCTAGCGATACGATTCATTAAACAAGTCATGATTACGCCTTTCTTACAATTCGGTATAGCGTTGCTGCTAGGAAAAACGTTGCAGAAACGATGATGATTGAAGCGCCCGATGGCACTGGCAGTTTGAGTTCCATAGGCAACACGGTTCCAACCAAACATGCGATGGTTGCGAGTAATGCCGACAAGAGAACAAAGCTCCCCATACGTTTAGTTAACAAGCGAGCTGTCGCACCTGGGATCAGCAATAATGCACCAACCAGAACAGCACCTACGATCTTCACCGCTGCAATCGTCACTAAGGTGATCATCATGACAAACAAGTAGTCGTAGAAACTGGTGTTATAACCACGAACCTTGGCAATATCAGGGCTGATACAGGTTAGAAGAATACGGTTGAACGTCGGTATCAAGAGCAAAATAATGATCGCGCAGCTGCCTGCGAGAATCGCTAAGTCTTGGTCTGTTACCGTCAAAATCGAACCAAATAGTACGTTCTCAAGCATGTGGATGTTGATCTTACGCGCCACGTACATCAGCAATGCCGCACCCACTGCCAGTGCTAAAGCAAGGAAAACGCCAACTAAAGTATCGTATGGCACATTGGTTCTGTTTCTTACAAAGTGAAGAAGCAGCGCGAAGATCATACAGAAGCTAAACAGACCAATAATTGGGTTTTCTGGTGGCTCGCCAAGCAAAACACCAATAGCGATACCGGTTAACGCTGCGTGGCCGACGGCTTCTGAGAAGAAAGCCAGACGCTTGGCAATCACCAAAGTACCCAGACCACCTAACAGAGGACCAAGTAGTAACGCTGCAACCAAAGCATTGACCATGAAGGCATACATGAAGCTGTCAGATAACCAACCCGCTTCAACACCACTTACGGCAAGTTGTCGTAGCCAATCCATTACGCAACCTCCTTCGGTTTGTTCATCGCAGCACCACTGCTGTAGTGCTGGAACAGGCTCTCGATTTTACTTGGGTGTAAGACTTGTTCGTGTGGACCACTATCAACCAAGAATCGATTCACAACATGTACATTGGCTTCAAGGCGACGTACTGCGGTTACATCGTGGTGAACCGCAAGGATCGTGCGACCCTCGTCAACACATTCACGAATCAGCGATTCAAGATAACGAACGCCCTGCTCATCCATACCCGTGGTTGGTTCATCCAACACCAGTAGACTTGGGTTATCTAATAGCGCTTGGGCAAACAGCACGCGTTGCTGCTCACCACCCGATAACTGTCCCATGCGGCGGTCGCTACGAGTAGCCATACCAACGCGATCTAATTGTGCGAGTGCAAGATCCAATTGCTTAGATTTACGACGCCAAAACAATGGGATTCGTGTTTGGTTAAGCAGTACGAAGTCCATTACAGTCAAAGGCAAGCTAGACTCGAAGGTCGCTTTTTGAGGTACGTAACCAATACTCTGCTTTTCTGGCCAGTGGATATTGATTTGGCCAGAGAAAGGCGTAAGGCCAAGCACAGAGCGCAGTAATGAAGTTTTACCGCCACCGTTTGACCCCATGATCACATGACACTCGCCCGCTTTAAGTTCGAGCGAGATATCATCAAGAATGACGTTGTTATCGTATTGCAGACCGAGTTTATTAATTGAGATTGATGGACCTAACATTATGCGTTCCCGCTTTTAGCTTGGTTCGCCGCCGCAAATTTCATGGCTTCGATTAACGTCTCTAGGTTCTTCTTCATCTCAACTTCGACTTTATCGTCTTCATATTCACCGTGCGTCATGTGAGAGAAACGGTAAAGCTGAACACCCGTTTCCGCTTCAATCGTGTCAACAAAACGGTTTGGCATGTTTAGCTCGTAGAACAACACGTCAATGCCCGATGCGCGGATCTTTTCGATCGTTTCTTGCAACTGGCTCGCACTTGGTTCAACACCGTGTGCAGGCTCAATCACCGCCGCAACATCCACACCAAATTCTTGAAGGATGTAGCCATACGCATTGTGCGTGGTCGCCACCTTCATACCTGAAGTATCTAACTCACCTAATGACAACATCGCATCGCGCTTCATAAAGCGAAATTGCTTTGCGTATTTACGTGCATTCTTACGATAAAAAGCCGCGTTGTCAGGGTCGAGCTTAGAGACCTCACTCGCGATGGTGTAAACCTTTTGAATTGTTGTCGAAAGCCCAACAAAGGTATGTGGGTTAACGGCACCTTGACCAACAGACTGACCAAGAGCAGGAAGTAGAGGCACTTCTTTGTTTGCTTCGATCACGACTAAGTCATCACGTTGCGCTGCTGAAATCACTTTAAGCGCAAAGTCATCGTGACCAATACCGTTTACTACGATTGCATCCATTTGGCTCAATCGTTTTAAATCATTGGGTTGTGGTAAGTAGTTATGTGGGTTGAAACCTGCGTCAACCAAAGGAAGAATGTTCACTTTGTCACCTACCACGGCTTTCACGTAGCTGTAGTAAGGTTGAAGTGTGATACCAATCGTCAGCTTGTTGCTGTCGATCTTATATTCTTTTGCCAATGCATTGGGTGCCATGAACACCGCTAATAACGACATGAACAGAGTCATAATTCGCATAGTAATTCTCTTATTATTAGTGAGCATCGCTTTCATGATGCTGTTCAATTTCTGATTCGTTCACGACCATTTTCCAACCCGTAGACTCTAGCGTGTGTTGGTCAAAAGTAGCGGGCTGTTTCGCTACACCGCCCAAGAAGATCCAGATTTCAGGAGAAACGCTGTTCGCATTTAAAATAAAGGAATCCGCAAAACCATGATCGGTAGGCGTAGCTTGTTCACTTGGAGTAGAAAAGTAATAACCACGCTCGTCCAGTACCCAAGCATGAGAACCTTTGCGCTTCCAACTCTGATCTTCTACAAACGGGGCAACCCATTCATCTTTAAGTGATGCAACACTCGGCCATTCACCATCTGAGTCCATGCGCAGGTCACAGATTTCTTCATGCGCTAAACGCAGCTCTGATAGCATCGCCAAGTTTTCTTGTTCAACATCAGTCACTAGAATTTGATGATCAAGCACTGCTTTAACGTGGGATTCAGCCTGATGAAATGGGATTACGACAGTTGCAAAGCAAAGGATGAACACAATGATCAGTCCTACCCATTTGCCCTCTCTGCCGCCCGTATCAGCACGTACGCTTTGAATCATCATTTTTCACTGATCTCTACAACATCAACTTCAACTGGAAACTCATGACCTGAATCGAACACAAGGTAGAACTCAGTGTCAGGATGTGGGAATTCAACGATAGAACGTTTATCTGTCATCTCTTTTGCAATCAAGTTGTCTTCGTAATCGTACATCTCAACTGCGTAATCAATCGCTTTGCTGCCATCCGAATAACCCGCTTCACAAGCAACAGTCTTACCTTCAAACCAGCAGCTCATCAGTGGAAAGTGTGCTTGCGCAGGTAATGCAGCGAAACCAAGTCCCAATGCTAAGCAAGGAGTCATTAAAGCGTTAAGTTTTGTTTTTATTGTCATGGTTCGTACCCTAGCCACAGTGCAAATTCTCAGAAGTAAACTGAGCGATAAAGGGCTCAAATGAGCCCTTAAGTTTTTTTGATTCTTAATCAGGGATCTAGCCCCGATATCACAGACTATTGAAGCAGCGCTTCGAACGTTAGGTGAACGTTCGCGCTTGCTTTGTCTGCCAGTGGGTTGTCAATCAACTCACCTTTGTAGTTCGCTTTCATTACGTAACGACCTGCTACGTCTGGAGTAAACGTGATTTCACCGTTCTCATCACTCACCACATCAATCTGCTCTTGGTGGTTGCGGTAAAGCGTACCTTCACGAGTAATCTCCGCTTTCACGTCTTTCTGGATTTCACCGTTGTAGAAGAACTGGAATGTCACAGGTTCGCCTTCAACGATATCTGAAGGGTGTGTCACAGGCTTCATTTCTAGAAGCTTGCCTTCAATTTTGAACACTGAATCCGTTGGCTTACCTACCGTGATGTAGCTTTCTGCACGAGTGAAGCTGATCTGCGTTACCACGTCACGTGATTTTTCAGGTAGAACTGAGTCACGCTCAGCTTTGTTTGCTTTAATCCACTTCACCGTGTCACGGCGACCCGCTTTGTATTGCGTGTAGTAAGACGGCTGGTTGTTGATCGCCACTTTGTGTGTACCTTCTTCTTCAAAATAGAAGTCGAAGATTGAACGACGCTTGCCACGAATAACGAAGTTAGGACGCTCGCTGCGGCCATCTGGCATGATGACATGAGCATTTTCGCTGCCAGCAGGCTTATCAAAAACAAACGTACCGTGAGACGCAGTAACATCGAACGTTAGCCAATCACCACCTTCTTTAGATACAGTAAAGTGAGATGGCAAAATCCAACGTGGGTGAGCTTGTGCCGTTGTCGTTGCTGCTAGGCCGAATGCCATCACACCCGCTAGAGCAAGTGCTTTGATTTTTGTCTGTTTCATCATGTTCAATTCCATTATTCATAATTGTTAGCCGTGTCGCTCTATCTGAGCCTACGATGACCACTGTCTATTCTGTTCAGCTTGGTTTTAGTTCGTACTTACTATTTAGCGATGTAGTTCAGGGTGATTTCACCCGTCTCTTCCGTTGCTTTTAATTCGTAAGATATGTTTGAATCTGCGAGTGATACTTTTTGGCGAAGGTAATTACGGCCACCGTGTTCACGAACCACTTCGATATGAACCGTGTACTCGCCTTGTTCTAACGTTTCACCGCTGTCGCTCTTACCATCCCACACGAAACGGTACTGGCCAGCAGGACGTGTTGCAGACGTCACAGCATCAACCAGTTCACGATCGTAACGGCCAACCTTTCTCCACCAGCTGCGCAGATCCTTAAGCCATTCGTCTTTACCGACCCAAAGCTCGATGGTTTTCACTGACTTTCGTTCGCTATTCTCTACCCACACCGCCACATAAGGACGTGCATACATAGAGGTATCAATCTTTGGAAGCTCAAAGCTGACATCCAGTTTTGCCGTATCAGGAATCGCTTGTGCCATACCTAGGCTTGGCAAAAGAGATAAAGCAAGAAGCGCCTTGCTCCAGTTCATTTTTTTCATTTTTAACAACCTTTTAAATCCGTTTAACCTTAAGTTCGCTCTTCAATCCGATTCATCAATCGAATCAAGCGTTAAGGCACGGCGACAAAATAGATAACAAGTGAGATTGCAGACCCAAACACCGTCCATTTGATGGAAGTATTAAGCGTCTTTTTCTTAGGTAACAGTAAGCACACGCCAGTAAGCACAAAGAAGATCATCAATAGCGCAGTGATATCGATAAACCATTTCCATACTTCACCGCTGTTACGACCTTTATGCAGATCGTTCAACAATGCGATAACGCCGTAATTAGTGGTTTCGACTTCTACAAACTCAGACGTAACGTCAACAAAAACGGAAGCGTTGTAGCCGGGTCCTTTGAAGTCCATAGACACTTCACCGATGAGCAACTCACCGTCTTCGATCTCTGCGTAGATGTCCAAACCTGAAGGAACGCCGGAGAGGTTAGCTTCTTCAAACAGAAACGTTTCAAAGGCTGTCTCGTCAGCTTTTAAACGGCCGTCTTGGATCGTAAATAAACTAGTAGGAAGCGTTAGCGTAGAGCGTTGGATATTGGGTTGGCTTGATTCAAATAACTCAGGTCGGTTCAGGGTTATACCTGTCACTGAGAAGAAAAGAACCACGAACAGAAGAGCCATAGAAATATAAACATGAAGTCGACGAGACCATGACTGAACCGCCCTACTTTTTAACGACATACAAACCAATACCTATAAATTTTATGGCGACAATTTAGTTGATAATCATTCGTATTGGCATTCAATTTACATTGTTTACGTTTGCCGAGCGGCGTAAGAAAATTTACATAACATTACATGGGAAGTAATCGAACTGTATGCATATTCTTGCTAACGTGTACTAAAGGGAATGGATAGCTTGTATTTGAGGTCATCGATAGTAAGGTCAAACCTCAAAAAATCTCAATATAAACATGCTTGATTGAGGTTGGTTTAAGGTAGCAGTTGTGGCTTTAAGGAATGAAAGTTGGGACTATTTAAGCTTCGTAACTATTAACCTTCGGAGCTATTTGATCTTTGGAACATTTTGAAGATCATACACAAACGGCGGACTCTTCGGTTGATGCGGTTTGTTAAATACAGACTAGTAACCGATTTAACGATAGCTAATAAGGCTTAAAGGGATTTTGAAATGCGTATTTTTGTTTTGGCTTTTGCTGCGCTAGTGACGGCGTGCACCAGCCAAATAATCAGCACGGAAGAACATATTCAAGAATACATCGGTTCAGACATAACCGATGTACAAGAACGTTATCTCACCGAACGGTCACGCCCTATCAGTTTTTGGGCGTCTCGAAACTATGCTTGGATTGAAACCAAGAAACCGTTAGACAATGGTTATACAGTACACGCATTCAAAAACCCTTATCGTGACTGCACCATTAATTGGGTTGCTGATACCAGCGGCGTGATTCAAAGTGCTACGTCCAGCGGCACGATGTGCGAGCCTTAACTGCCGCATTGGAACGATAAAGTTCAAAAAGCTTTAACCGCCAAAATTAAAAAGGGTGTCATTTGAACCATCAAATGACACCCTTTTCTCTATATTACTTTCTCTTGTCTTCTATTGTGCTATTCGCAGTTAGACGTTGCCGTTATCACTCACTGTTCTTAGCTGAGTCAGATATTTAATCCAACCTTTTGCCTCAGAAGAAGGCTCAATGTTGTTCGCACGTTTCGCTTGAGCAAGAGCATTATCAAGATTCTTTAGCTTGTACCATGAACGTACTTTCGCTAAAGCAACATCAGCTTGCTTGTTCTTGTCTTTCACTTTATCCAAAACAACCAGAGCACGATCGTAGTAACCTTGTTGAACCAGTAACTGAGCCACATTCCAATGATATTGCGTGTCTTTTCTAGACGCTAACGTCCACACTTCAATAGCACTGTCCCACTCTTTCGCTAACTGCCAGTAGGTTGCTTGCTCAGCCAGAAGTTGAACATCGCTGTTCGCATCATCTAACTTACTAATTTCTTGTGCTGCGCGCTCTGGAATGCCACGTTTCGCGTAAAGCTGCGCTAACAAGCGGCGATCTGAGTTCTTCAGCTCAACACCTTGTAGATCAGCCAGTGCTAACGTGTTCAATGCATCACGATTACGATCTAACCTAAGTTGAATACCAACCAGTTGACGCCACCAGTTATCTTTCTCGGGTTGAAGTTCAATCAAGCTTTCCAGTGTAGGAATCGACTGTTTCCACTGCTTTAACTGAAGCTGTGCGCCCAGTTTTAGCGATAGAGGTGATAACTCTGGTTTTGAATTGAACTTGTCGTGATTACCGATGGCCACTAGGACTTTCGACCAGTTTTCGATTTGGTATTCCGCTTGTGCAATTCGCATCCAAAGCACGTCTTTCTTTTCTGCCTCTGGCGCTGTTTTTACTAACTCGTAGTAATGTGGAAGCGCGTTTTTGAACTGTTGATCGTTTAATAACAGATCCGCAAGCATACGCTTCGTTATCCAAGCTTGTTCATCCACCAGCAAATTGGTATCGACGGCGTATGTAAGCTGCTTAATCGCCTTATCGGTTTTGCCATCTTGCCAGTAAAAAACACCTAGCATACGAGCTACGTACGCTTTGTCGTAGCCCTTAGAAAGCTCTAAACCTGCTAGTACGTCAATGGCCTGTTTAACCTGTTCATCTTGAGCAAGCTTATGCGCCTTTTGAACACGAATAGCAGTATATTGGGTTAGCTCTTGTGCCTGTGTTGTAAGGGGCATTAACAACAAGCCCACTAATATCCATATATGTTTCATCATTTTGCCAACTTAAACTCTAGTTTCACGGTTTGACCAACCTGAGCTATCGCTTTTCCATCGACGACTTTCGGTTGATATTTCCATTTTTTAAGTGCTCTCATCGCTTCACGTTCAAACATACGACGTGGGTTTGCGTCAGTGACTTGAATGTCAATTGGGCGTCCCGTTTCGTCGATGGTAAAAGACATTATCACATGGCCTTCAGCTCCACGCTTCAGCGCTTTAGGTGGGTAACGAGGTTCTACTCGATACAGAGGCATTGCTTGTTGGTTTGACCCAAAATCAGAAAATGTCGGCGCGTTAATCGCTAGGCCGTCAATGGATGTATTCAAATCCAAAGAAGGTAATGAAGACATCGAATTCAGAGGCGTAACTTCAGCTTGTGACTGAGACGTTTGCGCTTCCGGTGGCGGCTCTGGCATTTCTGGTTTTTCAGGAACTGCACGTTGTCTTCTTTGGATTTCTTGTTCTTGTTCCACCATTACCATGTTGAAACTTAACGTTTCACTGTTGTCTGGTGAACGTTGGTGACCATTATCGACCATCCAAGCCATAAAAGAAAACAGAGCTAAGCCCAATGCACCCGCTAGCGGTAAAGCAAGAAATAGGCGAATCATTTATGAAGATCCTCCAAGATCATCGCTTATCAGCAGCAAGCGCAATGTTTTTAACACCTGCACCTTTCGCGGCATCCATCACTTTAACAACAGTACCGTTGTAAGCGTGTTCATCCGCTTGAATAACCAAAGAAGCATCAGGTTGTTCTAGCAACAAGTGCTCTAACGTCGCTTGGACACGTTCAACATCTACGACACGCTTGTCGATGAAAATGTCGTTTGCAGAAGTAATCGCAACAAAGATGCCTGCATCCTTTTGGCTTACTACGTTAGAAGCTTGTGGGCGATTGACTTCCACCCCTGACTCACGAACAAATGAACTGGTCACAATAAAGAAAATAAGCATGATAAAGACAATATCAAGCATCGAAGTAAGGTCTATTTGAGCCTCTTCGTTTTTAGAATGACGTCGACCGAGTCTCATCGTTGACTCCTTAAAGATTTTTCTAATTTCAATTCTAAGCGGTTACATACTTTCGCTAAGCGAGCGTGAACGAACATGCCCGCTAACGCTGCAACCATGCCTGCCATGGTTGGCAGTGTTGCTAACGAGATACCTGAAGCCATCAATTTAGGGTCACTGCTGCCTTGTGTCGCCATAACATCAAAAACAGAGATCATACCGGTTACAGTGCCTAGCAAGCCCAACATCGGGCAAATTGCGACTAACAGCTTAATAAAATTCAAGTTTTGGTTAAGCAAGATACTCGCTTGCCCTAACCAACCTTCACGAATGGCTTTGGCATGCCAAGAAGAGTGATCTTCTCTTTCATGCCATTTCGCTATCCAAGCTTGGCGTTGCTTAGGAAAGTAGAACGCAAGATAAAGCACACGTTCTACCACAAGCACCCAATACACTAGGACGACAGCCGCTAGCCACCACAGGACGAAACCGCCCTGCTCCATAAAGCTTGATAAAGACAGCAGCCAGTCACTCGTTAACCAACTCGCTGGTAATAGAGAACCCGACAAAATATCCATTACGCAGCAGTCCCAACTGGTGAAACAACAGCGTTTGATTCAACGGTCTTTTCAGCCTGCTCAGCAACAAGACCAATACCTTGCTTCTCAAGAATATTGCGAATGT
The DNA here is from genome assembly GCF_041473705.1 of Vibrio sp. 10N.222.55.B11. Lineage (NCBI taxonomy): Bacteria > Pseudomonadati > Pseudomonadota > Gammaproteobacteria > Vibrionales > Vibrionaceae > Vibrio > Vibrio sp. 10N.222.55.B11. The sequence goes on along the minus strand of NZ_JBFRST010000028.1, from coordinate 15,377 downwards.
TTTCTGCTTGAGTGCTAAGAATGTTGTGTGCCAGTAGAAGAGGCATCGCCGCAACCAGACCAAGTACCGTAGTTACAAGCGCCATCGAGATACCACCCGCCATAACTTTAGGGTCGCCATTACCAAACTGAGTGATCACTTGGAATGTTTCGATCATGCCGGTTACTGTACCTAAAAGGCCCAACATTGGTGCTAGTGCCGCCAATAGCTTAAGCATCGATAGACCTTTCTCTAGGTGAGTCTGCTCATCAACTACCGCTTCTAAAAGTCGCAACTCTAACGCTTCAACCGTTTGGTTTTGTTCCTTGTTGTACATCGCAAGAACACGACCTAGTGGGTTATCACCCGCTTGCTCAGGGTTCTTAAGTTGCGCGCGAATTTTCTGGCGTGCGATAGCAAGAGAGACACCACGAACTAATGCGATGATTAGACCAATAGCTAGTAGGCCAAGAATCACTTTACCAACCACACCACCCGCTTGTAGACGGTCAGTTAAACTTGGCGTAAGTGCTAATTGCTCTAGCATAAACCCGCGAGAAGGATCGACAACCACGTTAGATACTTCACCATTCGCTAACGAAGAAAGTGACGCTAACGTTGGACCATTTTGTGGTTGCTTAAGGTAAGCGATCGCATCTTCACGCTGAGTGTTCCAGCTAACATAGCCTTGCTCTGTCACAAGACCAATCGAACCTAGTCGGTAAGCGTCAACCTTGTTTGTATTGCCTTCACCATTAATGAATGCAATTTGAGATTTGCTAAGCTCAGAACTCGCTTGGATCTGTTCAACCATGCTCATCCACAAACCGGTCAGCTGTGGCATTGAAGGCAGTGATTTAGCATCAATGATTTGATCAACAGTTGCAGTGTGTTCAGCACGATCAACACTATTCACGGTTGAGCTAAGCTCTGCGCCGAGTTCTTTTGCGTTTTGACGAACGACACCGAACAGCTCGCCTAAGCTACCGGTTTCTAAACGCAGCTTCTCTTCTAAGCGAGCAAGCTTGTTTTCGTTATCACTGAACGTTTGAGTCAGAACATCTGTCGCACCTTGGATAGACGTACGCTTCGCTTCAAGCTGAGCTTTGATCGCTTTCAGTTCTTGTTCTGTCTTTTTGAAATCAGCTTCACGCACTACGTTGTGAGAAGCTTGAGTACGGTTTTCTGATTTTGCTTTATTAACTAGCTGAGCCGTTGAGTCTGAAGCTGAGAAAGCAGAAAATGAAAGTGATGTAATGCAAAGCAATGCTGCTAATGGCTTTAAGTTCATTACTTAACCTCCGCAACAGTTAAAGAAACAGGTAAAGTAATTAGGCTTGGCGCCGCTTGTTGGCTTGCAATGTCGTAAGCTTTATCTAGCTCAGACTTCATAGAAGAATCAAGTTCTTGCCATTGAGCTTCTGTTTGATTCCAAGCCCAGTATTGGCTGCCATTTAGGTTACGAGCAACTAAAGAGATACGACCTAAGTGCAGAACATCTGCCTCGATTGTTTTATCACTCGCCAATGCGACACGACCTTGGTAAACACCCAACTTAATGCCGTAGTCCATCTCGATTTGGTATGCCTCTAGGATACGGCGGTATTTCTCAGCGTCACTTACGTCAGCACGAGTCATCATTGCTTGTAGCTTTTCTACTCTTTCTAGACGCTGTTCTTTCTTAATCGGCACGTCTTTCTCTACCAACTGTTCAAGACCATCGATCATTTGATACATCAATGGCACAACACCTTGGCGTGTGTATTTGATTTCTTCGATCTGCTCTTCAATGCTTTGAGCTTCTTGGTTTTGGCTTTCAACCAATGCAGCAAGGTGATCGTGATAGATTTCTAAGTTTTTAACTTCTTCTTGCAGACGCTCAATCTCAGCTTGCAGCATTAAAGTCGCTTGTGAGCTTTTATCAATAACCTTTTGGCTCGAAGCCGACGCGTTATTGGTCTTGTTTTGAATTGATTGAGCTTGATCCAAGCTGTTTGCCATAGAAGACGTTGCAACCAAACTGATGGCAAGCGCTAGGCTAGTTTTTAAAAGATTCATAATTGTAGTCATTTACTATAAGAAGAAGGTCAAATGAGTTTTATTGATAAGCAGTCTCATTATCATTAAAAGTCACTCGCATTACTAGGGATATTTTTACTAAATAGCAGAATCACGAAAGGGGAAAGTCGAAACCTTCCCCTTAGTATTTAAGCTATCAATGAAACCCTACAGACAAATTAGTATTTAACCTGCAGTGTTGCCATGTAGTTGCGGCCTTCGCCAATGACTACACCGTCAGCATATACCTGACCATTGATTACATCAGTTGAGCCACCGCCGGCTAAGTAATCCGTATCAAATAGATTCTCAACATTAAACCTAACGATCATATCTAAATCAGCGTCATATTTAAGCGTGTATGCAACACCCATATCAACACGGGTGTAACCGTCTTTTTTGAATGTATTAGCATCATCGCCATAACGTGACCCTTCATAGATAACGCCAACGTTTACATCAGTCGCATTGGTAACAGAGTATTTAGACCAAAGGCTCGCTGAGAACTCAGGAACATCTGCTGGACGGTTACCAGCATAAGTTTCATGATTAACAATTTCAGCATCTAGGTACATAGTAGAGCCACTAAGTGATAGCTGTTCTGTAATAAAGCCCTGAGCTGAAATTTCAGCACCACGGTGATGTTGTTCACCAGATTGTGTTTTAGTGTAATCACCGTTCGACTCTTTAACATCAAGTGCGATGCTATCTTGGGTAATATCAAAAATCGCACCGGAAACGAATAGGCTGTTATCCATAAGCTCCCATTTCGTGCCAGCTTCGTATGACTTACCTACTTTAGCGTCAAGAAGTTCGCCATCATTCGTATAAGTTCGACGACCACTTGAAACCATGCCTTGAGGCTCGAAACTTTCAGAATAAGTTAAATAAACACTACCGTTTTCCGCTGGGTGATAAATAGCACCTAACTTCGGAGAAACATGTTCTTCTGCAACACCATTTGCAACTTTACGATCAAAACGCACGCCCGCTAAAACTTGCCATTGTTCATTTATTGAAATTAGGTCTTGAGCATAAAAACCCCAAGAATCATAAGAACTGAAAGTATGACGGTCATTGCCGCTCAACGTTGGTGTACCCACACTTTCACCAGGAGCAACATCTACTGAGTTATAACCCAATTGGTCGCGCTTGTAGCTATAACCTAACCAGTTTGAGCCAACCAAGAATTGGTGTTCCATACCTACCAACTCAAAGTCACTAACTACGTCTAAATAAGCAGTACGAAAACGCCAATTATCTTGACGATGGCTACCACCATGAGAAACCGTACCAGTTCCATCAGGGTTTAAGTTGTCGAAGCCCGGAAAGCTTTCTACATCAGTACGCTCAAAATCTTGGTAATTAAAGCCAGTACTCAGTCGAATTGAATCAGTAAGGTTAGCATTAACATCGATACCAACATTCTCTACGTCATTTTCAATCTCAGACCATTGAGCGTCCCAAATATGCTTATCGCTACCGACTTGTTTACCATCAACAAATAGTGCACCTGAGTCAACACTTCCATCATCATTCGTACGGTCGTAGTGAAGTGACACAAGTACGTCTTCTGTAACATCATAATCAACGAAAAGACCACCAACTAACCTTTCAGTTTGTGGCTTCGAACCGTCACCATATTCGCGCCATGAGCTATAACTTTCTTTAGCTATAACGGTACGAGCTCGCAATGTCTGAGCTTCGTTGAGACTACCACTTACGTCCACTACTGTACGTGAGTGATCATTTGAACCAATATCTTGACTTACACTTACTTGAGTTTCATAAGTTGGTTTTTTAGCTACCATGTTAATCAAACCACCAGGAGCTGACTGACCATAAAGTAGACCTGAAGGACCTTTTACTACTTCAACTCGCTCAAGTAATTCAATAGGTTGACGGTAGTGAGACCAATGTTGTTTGCCATCACGAAGAAAACCCGAAGAACTTTCTAGATCGAACCCACGTAAAGAGAAACGCTCTCGGTTACGGCTTGTACCGCCAGCACTTACACTCGCGTCATTCTTAAGCACGTCACCAAGCGTTGTTGCACGCTGTTCATCGATGATTTGCTCATCGATTACTAAAACTTGTCCCGGAGTCTCTAATTGAGTCGCCTCCATGCGCATTGCTGTTGTGTTCGTGTCGGCTTTATAACCGTAGTCACGACCTTCAACAACCATATGCTCGTCTGTTTTTACTGTTTCTGCCAATACTGCTGGTGAAGCTAATACTGCGCCGATCACTAAAGCCAATGGGCTCTTTGAAAACATGTCCTTTACTCCGCTTTTATTCTTTTAGACGAACACTTTGTTATTTATTCGATGTGTTCGCTGAACCGTTGCCGGTACCACTGAATTATTTCGGGAGTGAATATAAGTGATAACTATTACCATTTGCATTAAATTTACATTCTTTGCATTCGTAAAGTTTTGTAAAGGCCTGTCGGTGAGTCATATTTGAGGAGTTCAACAAAACCATTCAATACAAATAGTTAAGGCTCATGGACGTAAATCGACTGGTTATCTTCACCGAATTTTTTGAAACAACGGTATTTGTTCAGTCAATTGAAGACGTGAAGATTGATAAGAAAATCATCTCTTCTTATTTACTACCTTTGAAACGACAAATTTATGTATAAAACCCTCGATAGATGTAAATTAATAGTGAATTATTTTGTTTTTATTTGTTTAATTTACACAATTATCAGTGATTTTGATCACATCTATAATTCCAAACTCATTTTTTGTTTTTCGAATTGATTATCCGACTGCTAATCTCCTGCTCACTTTGAAAAGGTATCAAAGTTATAAATAATAAGGAGTGTTCTAAATGAATACCAAGAAACCTATGTCTCTGACTGGTCGAGTAATCCTCGGTATGGTCGTAGGTATATTAACGGGATTCGCCATTCAATCCCTTTTTGCAGACAACGGATTTGTTAACAACTACATCGTTAACGGACTCTTTGAAGTGGGCGGACAAATCTTTGTCGCCAGTTTAAAAATGCTTGTTGTGCCTCTAGTCTTCGTTTCACTAGTGTGCGGTACAAGTTCTCTTAAAGACTTATCAACTCTTGGCCGTATGGGTGGCAAAACGCTTGCACTTTATATCGGTACTACTGCCGTTGCCATCACTCTAGCATTAACTATCGGTAACCTGTTCCAACCTGGAGCTGGTGCGGATCTTACTGCTGCGAGCTCTTTCAAATCAGCGGATGCCCCTTCTCTGGGCCAAGTAATCATCGACATGTTCCCTACTAACCCTATCCAGGCGATGGCTGAAGGAAAAACACTGCAAGTTATCGTTTTTGCCGTGTTGTTTGGTATTGCTATTAGTGCTGCAGGTAAGCCAGGCGAACGTATCGCTGCGGTTTTCTCTGATCTAAACGAAGTGATCATGAAGCTAGTTGCGCTACTAATGAACCTTGCTCCTTACGGCGTATTCTTCTTGATGGCGAAACTGTTCTCTGGCCTTGGCTTAGGTGCAATTTGGAACCTAGCAGAATACTTCTTAGTGCTTGCTGGTACCCTGCTGTTGCATGGCTTGGTGACTTACAGTGCGATGCTTAAAGGATTCACAGGTCTTAGTCCGATTACGTTCCTACGTAAGATGGAAGATGCAATCATGTTTGCATTCTCAACAGCATCTTCGAACGCAACAATTCCAGTAACTATGGAAACGGCTAAGAACCGTATGGGCGTAGACAACAAAGTCGCTTCTTTCACAGTACCACTAGGTGCAACTGTGAACATGGACGGCACTGCAATCATGCAAGGTGTTGCGACGGCGTTTATCGCGCAAGCGTACAACATCGACCTTTCAATGGGTGATTACCTAATGGTTATCCTAACGGCGACACTGGCGTCTGTTGGTACTGCAGGTGTCCCTGGTGTTGGTCTTGTTATGCTAGCGATGGTATTGAACCAAGTTGGCCTGCCGCTTGAAGGTATTGCTCTAATCATGGGTGTTGACCGCCTTCTTGATATGATTCGTACCGCTGTAAACATCACAGGTGATAGTGCCGTATCTATCATCGTTGCTAAGTCTGAAGGCGCTCTAGACGAGTCTCGCTTCAACGACCCAGCAGCAGGTGAGAAAGAAGAAGAAGTTAAGCTAGCTCGCCAACAGGCATAGTCTCGCTTATCTTATGCTCTTGTCTTCAAGCTCAGGCGTAATTAATGGCTACGCCTAGCCCATACCAAAGCGCATAAAGAAAAACGCCACTGCAGATGCAGTGGCGTTTTTATTGGGTATCGCTTAAGTCAGTACTACTGAGTTGGGACAGTTATCAATTTAAGGTAATTATCAATAGGGAAAGCTAATCACCGATTGGGAACATCAAGTTAACTCTCAGCCCCCCACCTTCTCTATTCTCAGCAGTTACATGTCCATTCATCACACCCATCGCTTCTTTAACAATCGCAAGGCCCAGACCGTAGCCACCAGACCGTTTGTCTCTTGCTGATTCAATACGAGTAAACGGGTCGAATATACCTGCAATCTTGTTATCAGGAATACCGTCACCGTCATCTTCTACAGATATTACACTGTAACGTCTATCCATTACCTGTTCGTATGTCGTCACGACCACATGAGCGTTCTCACCCGCGTATTTAATGGCATTCCCGACCAAGTTACCAATGACTCGAAGCAGTAGCCTCTCATCAACGTTCACCATTGATATCGGCGTCTCTAGGGAACCAATCAAAGTTTGATTCGGTTTTAAATCGTTTTGCATCTGCGCGATCAACATTGAACAATAGTGCTCAAGGTGCATTAAACTTAACTTGGAGTCATAGCGAGAGGTTTCTAAGCGGCTAAATTCAAGTATCTCACCCACCAGCTTATTCATCTCTTCTGTTTCATTTTCCATTCGTTCTAGCAAACCAATGCTTTTATCATCAACCTTGCTGCGCAGCAGGTGTAGTGCGAGGTTTTGCCTTGCTAATGGTGTTCTTAACTCGTGTGAGACATCACGAATCAAACAACGTTGCTTTTCAGCCAGAGATTTAATCTCAAAGGTCATATAATCAAAATCGTGTGCAAGCTCGTTGAATTCACGCGTGGTGGAGTTCAACTCCGACACCACACTGACCGTGAAGTCACCTTGAGCCAGTCTGCGGCTCGCTTCTCTCAATCTATCCAACGGTTGCTGAAGGCTTTTGGCCATGATAATCGAGAACAGAGACAATACGACCAATGCAATCAATGCTTTAAGCATATAGGAATATGGCGCAAAAGATTTTGCGGGATGAAACTGGTGCGGTAGTTGGATAACCAGTGTTTTACCGTTATCCAGTGGTAGGCCGAAGATCGGCTTACTCACACGATCACTAAGTTGGTGATCTAACGTTCTTAAGTATTTGAGCTTAAATTCAAAATGTGGGTGCATGTGACGATGTGTGATCGGACGATTGTCTTTATCAATGACGAACAGATAATACTGCTGAGCATTACCCCAGTCCGCGAGTTCATCCATGTCCCCTTCTTCGATCAACACATTCGCTTGGTAAGCAAGGTCGAGCATTTCCGCTTTTACCGATTCTGGGACTTTAAGCAGCGCTTTCATCAAGGCTCTTTCAGCGACACCTTGCAGGATCAAAATACTCACCAAAATGACGGTCAGGTAACTGAACAGTTGGAAAGTGAGTCCGTCTTTACGCTTAGCAATAAAATCAGGGCAACGCAGCAGTTTTTTACTCATGCTCCGACCGACTCTAGGTAACTGTAACCTTTACCACGAACGGTTTTTATATGTTGTTTAGACAAACCTGCCTGAACGAGCTTTCTACGTATATTGCTGATATGCATATCTAAATTACGATCGAAGGGACACAATTCTTTCTTGAGTACATGGATTTGCAGATCAGATTTTGAGACGACAATACCGTCATTTTTGACCAAATAATCAAGCAAGTCTTTTTCAGTGCCAGTTAATGGCAAACGAGAGAGTTGTTCACACAAGCCGTGATTAGAGGAAGCTAAAGATTGTCTTTGGCGTTCAAAACCCACTCGGCGCAAGATCACCTTAATACGGGTTAAGAGTTCAGGAACATTGAAAGGTTTAGCGATGTACTGGTCGGCGCCTGCTTGGTAGCCATCGAGCATTGAGGCATCGTCGTTAAGCGCGGTTAGCATAAGAATGGGAGTAGCAAAACGCTGACAAATACGTCTTGCTACTTGAATGCCGCTTAGGTTCGGAAGCATTACATCGAGTAGAACCAAATCGACAGGGTGAGATTGAATAAACTCAAGCGCGGATTCACCGCAATGAACAGTATCAACGTGATACCCCTCATTTTCTAACACTTCACCCAGTAATTCACACAACTGAATATCATCATCAACAACTAAAACGCGAGACATTACACATACCGATAAATAAGAACTGTTTGCATTCTAATTATCGTTATTATTGATTTCAATTATAAAGTGCCCGATTTCCTCTATAGAAGAAAATCTTTTTCAATCGGTACAAATTTTGATGCAGAATCGATAAGATTTTGAGCAGTTAACCCGGGAACACCATACACTTCAACAGGCTTGCCAAAGCGCTCTTTGATTCGCTCTACAAGGATTTTGAAATCACCGTCTCCTGATACCAAAACAATCGTATCAACCGTCTCAGCAAGTTCTATCGCGTCTAACGCAATACCCACATCCCAATCGCCTTTTGCACTGCCATCTCGACGCTGAATAAACGGCTTTAACTTCACATTAAAGCCCACACCACGAAGGATATGATGAAATTGACGCTGCTTTGGATCTTGGCTTGAGATTGCGTAAGCATTAGCTGCAATAACGTTACGCCCTTCCGTGGCAACATACCAAAACTGGTTATAGTCGAAGTTAGAACGGTATTTGTCGCGCGTCGTGTAGTAAACGTTCTGAACGTCGACCAAAATTGCTATGTTTTCCATAAATTCATACCTTTAGATTTTCCGTATACCCTATTCTATTCAATTGTAAAATGCGAGTCGCTTTACTCAATAAAAATGAACCTGCCAGCTATCGTTAACGTAAATCTAATATCTTTAGCGTAAAGCTAAGTGTCTTTACGTAATCCTAACTATGCTTATTGTAAGTGGATTTGTTTTGAGCGTTTCTTAGGTGGTTCTGATCTTCACCTTCTTCTTTACGTAGCGTTCAAATCGTACTCAGGCTTAGAGTTTTTAAAGGGAGGTTGGCAATGCTGCACCGACAAACACACAATTCGATAGTAAGCATCGACACAACCAAAGCGATGCAAACTTTAAATCAACCATCAAACTCTGGTAGCTGGTTTAGTTTGCTTAAACTACTGACCATCAGCACGGTAATAATCATGAGCTTAACCATCAATTCAGTACTCGCCTACCCCGCTTATTCTCACTCAAAGCCTTTGCCACACCGCAGTGTGATTTATTTCGCTCCAAAGGAAGATTCAATCGTTAAAGAGTTTCTGAATGAAGTGTTGCTCAATAACTGTCAATTGGACGAACGAGATGTCGTCATTATGGTTATTGCTGAGAGTGGTTACACAGTCCCAACTTGGTTAGAAGAAGAATTTAACTTAGAAGCAGTCACCAGTATTTACGAGATCCCGAAAGGATCACATACCGCTGTTTTGATTGGTAAAGACGGGAAAGAGAAGCACCGATGGAGTGGCAAAACAGATTGGAAACAGATCACCAATATCATTGACGAAATGCCGATGCGCCAACAAGAAATGCAGCGACAAGGCAGCCGCTGCAGTATTTGATTCTTGATGGACTCAGTAGTGGCTTAGAGATCCAATTAGAAGGTCAAACGATCAAGCTTGTTTGTTAAACCAAGCAAGTTTTTCATGGAGCTGAGCCACGCTGCCTACAACAATCAGCGCTGGGCTCTTTGCGACGCTCGCAAGGTCAGCTAAATCACGTAACCCACCTCTAAACACCTTTTGTTCTTGGCGTGTACCGTTTTCGATGATCGCAACTGGCATGTCAGCTCGCATACCATTATCGAGTAGATTCTTCTGAATGTTCGGACTCTCTTTCAAGCCCATGTAAAACACGATGGTATGGTTGTGCTGAGCAAGAGATTGCCAGTCAATATCTTCGCCATCTTTCTTCAAGTGACCTGTAATAAACTGCACGCTTTGTGCATGATCACGGTGCGTCAACGGAATGCCCGCATAAGCCGTTGCTCCGGCAGCAGCTGTGATGCCCGGAATCACTTCAAATCTCACGTCATTCTCAGCTAGCGTTTCACACTCTTCACCACCACGACCAAAGATAAACGAGTCACCACCTTTTAGACGCACTACGTGTTTGTTCTCTTGAGCTTTGGTCACTAATAGTTGGTTGATCTGATCTTGCGGTACGCAGTGATGATCGAGCTTTTTACCCACATACAGCATTTCCGCTTCTGGGTTAGCCATCGCCAAGATATCCTTTGATACCAAGCGGTCATAAACCAAAACGTCTGCTTGTTGAATCACTCGTGCCGCTTTTAACGTAAGTAAGTCTGGGTCGCCCGGACCCGCGCCTACTAATGAAACCAATCCTTTGGTTACTTCTTTAACATTCGATGACGATACTTCTGACATGCTGTGCTCCGAAGGTTTGCTTGTTTTATCTCAAGCTTCAATCTATGTGATAAGTCACTGTATTCATGATGACTTATCCAAATCCTTAACCCTTAGACTATCAGGTGTTGAATTAAATATTCAGTCTAAATACTAACGAAGATAGAAGTAATTATAACAAAACAGTCTATTGCGAGTAATTTGCGCAATGATATAAGGGCTTTCGAACTAAAAAAGCCCCAAACATGTTGTTGGGGCTCTTAATCTCATACTAAATTACGTTTCACCGTATTCAGAATTACTTAGCACCTAGAGAAGGAGCTGTTTTAGCATGAGTTAGGTATAGAGGAACACACGTCATTAATAGACCACCAACGATGTTACCTAGGATTGTTGGGATAAGGTTGAAGTTCAACCATGTCGCGATACCAAAATCAGCGCCAAGAATCATACCTAGTGGGAATAGGAACATGTTTACCACTGTGTGCTCAAATACGAGTGCGAAGAAGATGAAGATTGGGAACCACATCATTGCTACACGGCCAGATACTGTGCGTGCAGTCATGTTGCCAATCACACCTAGACATACCATAAGGTTACAGAAGATACCGCGTACGAAACACGTGATCCATCCGTCCATACCCATGTTTTCAAAACCTAGGCTACGACCTGTAGAAACAGCAATGAACTTTTGAGCAACAGCGTTTGGTTCTAAAGAGAAGTTACCCGTTAGTGATACTGCAACAAGGAAAGCAACAATCAAAGAACCGATAAGGTTACCAAGACCAACAATACCCCAACAACGTAGGATACGACCCCAAGTAATACCTGGGCGGTTGTCGAATTTCGCTAAAGGTGCAAGGCCGAATACGCCAGTTACTAGGTCATAACCCATTACACTTAGAATGACGAAGCCAACTGGGAACACAAGTGCGCCAACAAGGCCAATACCGGTTTGAACCATTGCTGTAATAGCAACAACAACCGCTAGAGAAAGGATGATACCAGCCATAGTGCTTCGAATCAGAAGATCGCGAGTACTTGTTTTCGTTTTCGCTTCACCCACATCAATCATCGTTTGAACGAATTCAGCTGGTTTGTAATCAGGAGACATAAGGTTGTCCTTAAAAAGTTTAAATTAAAAGTTAAAATTGGATAGGAAAAGGCTCTAGTTGCCGAGTTAAGGCAATATCGAGAACTAGAACCCTTGAACTATCAAATCTTACTCATCCGAAGATTAAGCAGAGATTTCTACAGCGCCTTTGGCAACACGAGCTTTGTACGCTTTCACGTTGAAGTTCTCGTCTTCCATGCACACACCTGTGGCTAGGTTAAAGCGTTGCTTCTTAAGTGGGCTTGCTACCCAAAGCTCTTCTTTGTGCTCAACAATCAAACCACGTGATAGCACGTTAGATTGGAAGTATGGGTCTGTGTTGCTAATCGCGAATACTTCTTCAGCCTCAGTTGGGCGGAAGATAGCCACTTGCTCACCACTAACCAACGCACAAACACCTGTACCTGGGATAATGTCTTCGATCTTACAAACTTTGGTAAATGCCATGATGTCGTCTCCCAATTAAACAGATTCTACGTGAATGATGTCGCCCTGATGCTTTGAAGTAATGGCTTCAGGGTGTTTCTCAGTGAATGTCGCAGGACGGTGTTGTTCACGACCATCTTCAACAAACACAACGTTATCATCGCGGTCATCAGCATTGATGAAGTGTGCAAAGCGCTTAAGTTGAGCTTCGTCGTTGATTGTATCTGTCCATTCACAAGCGAAGTTATCAACTAGGCCAGCAATGTCAGTTTCAAGTTGGTCATTGATACCAAGCTTGTTGTCTACAATCACTTCACGTAGGTAATCAACACCACCTTCTAGGTTGTCCATCCATACCGAAGTACGTTGTAGTGGCGCAGCCGTGCGGATGTAGAACATCATGAAACGGTCGATGTACTTGATTAGCGTTTCTTGGTCTAGGTCGCTTGCCAGTAAGTCTGCGTGACGAGGTTTCATACCACCGTTACCACATACATACATGTTCCAACCTGCGTCAGTCGCAATAATACCTAAATCTTTACCTTGAGCTTCAGCACACTCACGAGTACAGCCAGACACACCAAACTTCATCTTATGAGGAGTACGGATGCCTTTGTAACGGTTCTCGATCATCACGCCTAGGCCAACTGAATCTTGAACGCCGTAACGACACCAAGTAGAACCTACACATGTTTTCGCCATACGAAGTGCTTTTGCGTAAGCTTGACCCGTTTCGTAACCTGCAGCGATTAACTTCTTCCAGATTGCTGGTAAGTCATCTTTCTGAGCACCAAATAGGCCGATACGTTGTGCACCTGTGATCTTGGTGTACAAGTTGTATTCAGCAGCAACATCAGCAAGAACGCTTAGTGCTTGAGGTGTTACTTCACCACCCGCCATACGAGGGATTACAGAGTAAGTACCGTCTTTTTGCATGTTACCTAGGAAGTTGTCGTTGGTATCGTGCAGCTTCACTAATTCAGGCTTAAGGATGTGTTCACCCCAGCAAGAAGCAAGGATAGAACCTGCTAGAGGCTTACATACTTCACAGCCGTAGCCTTTACCGTATTTCTCTAATAGCTCATCGAACGTTTTGATTTCTTCGATGCGAATTAGGTGGAAAAGCTCTTGGCGAGAGTATGCAAAGTGCTCACACACGTCGTTCTTCACTTCAACACCAGCTTTAGCAAGTTCAGCGTTTAGTACTGAAGTCACTAGTGGAATACAACCACCACAACCAGTACCTGCGCCTGTTACTGCTTTGATATCACCGATTGTGTGGTGACCTTCAGCAACCGCTTGAGCGATCTTGCCTTTAGTCACATCGAAACAAGAACAGATAACAGCAGACTCAGGAAGAGAATCCGCGCCAAGTGTTGGCTTTTCAGCACCAGCATGAGCAGGAAGAATCAATGCATCTGGGTGTTCTGGTAGGTCGATTTCGTTCAGCATAAGCTGTAGAAGATCACCGTAGTCAGACGTGTCACCAACCATTACTGCACCAAGCAGCTTCTTGTTGTCTTCAGAAACGATTAGACGCTTGTAAACTTCTTGTTCTTCGTTTTGGTAAACGTAGCTCTTACAGCCAGGAGTACGACCGTTCGCATCGCCGATAGAGCCTACTTTCACGCCCAAAAGCTTAAGCTTTGCAGACATGTCAGCACCTTCAAATGTGCTTTCGTTACCAACAACGTGGTCAACCGCTACCGTTGCCATTTTGTAACCAGGAGCCACTAGGCCGTAGAACGTTTGGTTCCAAGACGCACACTCACCGATTGCGTAGATGTCTTTGTCTGTCGTTTGACAGTGATCATTAATCTCGATACCGCCACGTGGTGCAATACCCAGCCCCATTTGACGAGCAAGTTTGTCTTGTGGGCGAATACCAGCAGAGAATACGATGAAATCAGTTTCTAGCTCTGTACCGTCTGCAAAGCGCATTACGTTACGAGCTTCAGTGCCTTCAGGAGCAATCTCAAGCGTGTTCTTACTTGTATGTACGTTAACGCCCATACGTTCGATTTTTTGACGAAGTTGGTTACCACCCGCTTGGTCAAGCTGCTCAGCCATTAGCTTTGGAGCAAACTCAACAACGTGCGTGGTTACACCAAGAGCTTTTAGTGCGCCTGCAGCTTCAAGACCAAGCAAACCACCACCAACAACCACACCAGATTTAGAATTCTTAGCGGTTGCTTCGATAGCTTTCAAGTCTTCGATTGTGCGGTAAACGAAACAGTCTTTACCTTCGTTACCTTTGATTGGCGGAACGAATGGGTATGAACCTGTAGCAAGGATTAGCTTGTCGTATTGAATTTCACGACCAGTACTTGAGTAAACTGTTTTCTTTTCACGGTTAACGTTAATAGCACGCTCACCGATCAGCATGTTGATGCCGTGTTTCTCGTAGAAGCCTTCTTTAACTAAAGAAAGTTCGTCCGCAGTATGGTGTGAAAAGTAAGAAGAAAGGTGTACACGATCATAGGCTACGCGAGGCTCTTCACAGAAGACTGTGATGTCCATGTTAGCAACGTCTGTCTTCTCGACTAAATCTTCGATATAGCGATGGCCGACCATCCCGTTACCGATTACGACTAGCTTCATCTTGCTCATAAGAATTCCTGAAGGTTATATATTTCTTAACTGAGCGAATAATGAATTATGAAAGAAAATGAAAATATGATGTAAATCAATTACGAAATCGAACTACCCTAAAGGGGTAGGACAAAAGAGGTAGATCTGCTGATTTATCATACGAAGCAAACGAATAACCGTAGGTTTAATAAGGTTTAGCGGGGTTTTATATACACTTTCGTGCAGTAAATAAGATGTTGTAAAGTTTCACAATAGGTTAGCAGCAACACAAGTAAATGACAATCATTTTCATTTGTGGTCATAATAAGTGTAATAACTCATGAAAGCGTTACAGGATCATGAGCAACTATGTATAAATATGAAGAATTTAATGACGCAAAAGACAGTCGCCCTTTTCCATTCCCCACTCATTCCACTCACAAACGGCGCAATTGGTTAACAGATGCTGTTGGTTGTTTAGCAAATGATAGGTTTACATAAGGAAAAGACCGGCACAAAAGTGATCTGATATAGCTTGTTCCTAGTGGTGCTACTGATTAGAGAGCATACGTGGAAGTTTGAACATAGCATGAGGGTTTAGAATTTCAGATAGCAAAAAGGCCAGCATTTCTGCTGGCCTTTCAACTTTGAATAGTGGAGGCGCCTCCCGGAGTC